>NZ_RBKT01000001.1:8436800-8739867 GCF_003633685.1 Micromonospora pisi
GACACCTCCCGAAATCCGATGGTCGGCAAGGTGGCCGATCACTGGGTATGGGCTGACGCGCCCAGGGCCTGCACTTCGAGACGAACATGGTTTTGTGCTTGTGCCGGTACCCCGACAGTTGGCTCCGGACTGAATCCGGCGATGTGCCCGGCCTCTCCGCCGCCTCGACGCAACCCTGGCATTCGCTGGATCAGCACCATTCACATCGGCTCCCGTTCACCCGCCGGGGCACACGACCTCTCGGTGTTCACGCAGTCGGAGGCGATGATGACAGGAGGGCGACCGGCGCCTTTGACAGTGACAGGGGTCTTGATCGGGTATTGGAGGCGCTCTGGCGCCAAGGCTACGAGGGCACAGGAATCTCCGACCTCACCAAGGCGATGGGCATCAACAACACGGCCCGCTGTGAACGGTCCGGGCTACCGTACGCCCGCCTCCACGGTCAGCGTCCCGGCCTCGGCGTCGATCGTGGCCCGGGCGCCGAGCGGGACGGTGAGCTGGCCATTGCCGTGCCCGAGACGGAGCCCGCCGAGCACTGGGACGCCGAGGTCGTAGAGACGGTCTTTGAGTACGGCCGCGGCGTCCCACTCGCCGGGGGCGCCGACGCTGTTGGTGATCTGGCCGACCACCACCCCGGCAACCCGGCCCAGTACGCCCACCCGGCGCAGTTCGGTCAACATTCGGTCGTAGCTGTACGGAGCCTCGTCCACATCCTCGAAGAACAGGATGGCGTCGTCGAAATCCGGGGCGTCCTCGGCGCCCAGCGAGGTCGAGATCAGGGTCAGGCACCCGCCGAGCAGCCGGCCGGTCGCCCGACCCGGCACCATGACCGAGGCGGCGGTCTCGGCCGGATCCCGGTTGATGGTGATCGGCGCGGTGCTCATAACCGCCCGCCGCAGCGCCTCGGCCGAGTCCGGACCGGTCCGGCTGTCCGTCCAGTTGACCATCGGTCCGTAGAAGCTGACCAGGCCGGCCTCGCGCCACAGTCGACCATGGATGCTGGTGATGTCGCTGAACCCGACCACCACTTTCGGGTCGCGACGCAGGGCGGATACGTCCATCTGGTCCACGATCCGTTGGGTGCCGTAGCCACCGCGGGCGGCGAAGACCGCTCGGACACCCGGGTCGGTGAATGCGCTGTTCACGTCGGCCAGCCGCTGCGCGTCGGTACCGGCCAGGTAGCCGTACCGGGTGAAGGCGTGCTGGCCCAACTCCACCTTCAGCCCCCAGCCACGGAGGATCTCGATGCCACGGTCCATCAGGGCAGGGTCCGGAGTGCGTCCCGGCGACACCACCCGGACCCGGTCACCGGGGACCAGGGCGCGAGCCCGGACCGGATTCCGCCCGCCGCGTGGCGCTGCCTGAGCTGCCCCGATGGTGCCGATCAGCAACGCACCACCACCGGCCGCTGCCGCTGCTCCGACGTGCAGCACGCGTCGCCGGGACAGGGCCGTGGCGCTGGGCCCCGTCGTGGCTACGCCCTTGTCTGAGTTTCGCATCGGCGTCCTCTCTGTCGTGCCGGACCGGCACTCCGGGCCGGACACCTGTCAAGTGGCATCGATGCTAATGATCGTCTGCCACCTCACGCCCGGGATTGTGTCGGATTCCCACATGCAAGATCACCCGGTTGCCCTGGTCGGGGCAGCCTGGGCTGGCGCAAAGGCGGTGCTGCGCCGTCGGCCTCGTCGTGGTCCTGCTGTAGCGCGCCCTCGGGGCGCAGGAGGTGGCGCATCGTCACGTTCTACTGATCTGGTTCCCAGGCTATGAGCAGGTCGAAGAGACGACGGTTGCCTTCGAGCTTCAGGGAGTCCACCGGAATACGGCCGTAAAAGGCCAGGACAAGCTCACTGGCCGTGCCTCGGGCGGAGGCGTCGGCCGCCTCCGGGTTCTCGCCGGCAGCGGTGGCGGGCGCTGTGCCGGATGTGGGCAGGCGGGTGGCCCGTGCGCCGTCGGCGGAGAGCCAGAGGCGCCAGGATCGGCCCTCGGTGGCGTGATAATCGACCGTAGCGGGCTCATGCGGCCAGGCGCTCGTCGTTGCGCAGCAGGTGGACAGAAACTCGTCGACACCGTCGAGTGCTATCTCGTCCGGCAGCGGCTGCGGGGCGCCCAGGGTGAGCTGGGTGTCATAGGTGTGCACCGCGACCTCCTGGAGTTGGTGCCGGGCGACGGCACCGCAGGTCTGCGGCGACTGCGACCCACCCCACCACGTCCAGCAGCCGCGATCCGGGCCGGACTCGCGCAGTGCGTTCAGCAGCCGCTCCGTGGAATCGGCAGACCAGGCAAGCAGGGCCTCGCGTTCCCGAGGCGCAGTCGGGCCCTCCGATGCGGACTTGACCGCGGCGGCAGGCCCTGCGGCGATGGTGGCGGCCCAGGAGCGGCGCCCCTCGCCCGGGTGCCGCACCCGATCGAACAGCGTCCACTCGGGGCAGGTTGGCACCTGTACCTCGAGGCTGGACGCGGCGGCGACCGCGGTGCGGAAGGCGGTCGATCGTTCGTCGATCAGCCGCAGCAGATCGGGGAACCCCGGGGTCTCTTCCACTGCGGCTGTCTATCACGTGCTCCAGCATCCGGACCGCGATTTGCACAGCCCACACGGCAGGCGCGGCTCGGTCCACGCGCCTGGCAAGACGCGTTGCCCTCATCCTGTTGGGATCCGCCAGATCTCCGCAAGCTCCACGGAAGGTGCGACGCCTGGCCACGGGTGAGGAACTTTTTCGGCGCGTCGGGTAGCGGAGGTTCCGTAACTGTCCGTAGGAGTTTTCACGGGGGCAGCTGCGGATGTCTCAGCCCGGTCGGGGCGACGGCTCCGCTGCCATCGGGTCCTTTTGAGCGGGCGGCGGTGTAGGCCGGGGTAGCAAGCCGTTGCCGAAGTCGTCGGCTCCGTGAGTCAGGCGCGGGTTCCGCTCATAGAGGCGCGTCACGGCCGCAGGCGGATGCGCGATCTGCATCCGCCCCCTTGACAAGCCGGACCTCCTACCGCAACACTCTTGAAACCTGAATCGATTCAAACCAATGCTCTCCCGTCGGTGATTACGCCACCGCCGGCACATCCACCTGCCGCTGTGTTTCTCGGGCTCCACAGGCCAAACGACCCCCTGGCGCGGATACCGGTCGCCGCGCGACCGAAACTGAATCGTTTGTAAGACGGGAGCGGTCCCATGGACAATAACCAGGATCGGATCACCTGCCGGATGCTTCTCGGCGGCGCCAGCGCGGCGTGGCGGTCAACGGTGGATATCACGGGTTCGTTGCCGATCGACAACCACTCGAGGATTGCCTGCGGGGCCGACCGCAGCGGATTCCTCCGGCTCGCCACGCTGTCGATCCCGGCGTCGATGGCGGCGGTCGGCAACGTGACGATCATGTTCACCCGCGGCACGGGCACCACCGGCGGCACCGGGTTGGTGTGGGACACGGCAAGCCTTCCATCCGGAGCCACGGCCACTCCGCAGTCGACCGTCGACCTCACCGACGCACCGTACTTCTTCGAATCCGACATGGAGATCTCGTTCAGCGCCCACGGCGGCCGGTCTCGTACCACCGTCATCGGGCATTGAGACAGGAGGATCAGTCACATGGCCGCAGAAGTGTCCCGACGAACCGCCCTCGGACTGATGGGCGCCGCCGCGGCGGCACCCGTCGTGATGGGCCGAGACGCCGCCTGGGCGGCGCCTACGGCGACGAACGTACGGGTCCTGATCAACGGCGCCCCAGCAGCGCCTGGCAACTACCCGTTCCCGGGCGACATCGACACCCTGGTGCTCGACAATGGACTGATTCGGTTCACGTTCGGCCGGGACGACGCGGCTGGCGGCATTGTCACCGGCTGGACCGATGTCTCCATCACCGCGACCTCCGTCGTGGTGGACGGGGTCGAGTTGGCGCACAACCTCAACGGCACGGAGCCGTTCGACCCTGACCGCCAGCACTCGTTCTACGTCGACGCGGGCGGCGGAAGCAGCCGGCTGGTCTGCACCGAGGTGCGGGTGCTGCGCGCCAGCGCAGATCTCGTCGAGGTGGCGTTCGTGGACAACACCAGCCCTCGGCTTCACCACGAGCACCACCTGATCATGCGGCGCGGCAAGCGGGGCCTGTACGGGTACGACATTCTCACCGCGGCGGTCGCGCAGTCGATCAACGAGGTCAGAATGAACGCGCGCTGGGATCGGTCCATCCTGGACCACGCGTTCAACTGGGAGCGCGGCAAGGGCCAGCAGCCGACGTACGCCTACCTGGAAACGCAGGGGGGCGAGACCCAGCCAATCGACGGCATCAACAATCCTGATCTGCCGTCGCCGGAAAGCAACTCCGGCAACCTGCCGCCGGGCAGCGCCTACACGAAGTATGAGTGGAGCCTGTATCACCACGAGAACCCGATGTTCGGGCACTTTGGACACGGCTTCGGAGCCTGGTTCACGCCGCTCGGCGGGGTGACCGACCAGACGCTGTGCGCGTTCTACGGCGTCGGGCCGAACCACCAGGACCTCGCCATCCACCAGGACGCGTTGATCCTGAACTACTTCGGCGCCAACCACTACGGGCTGCCGGCGTATCCGCTGTTCGCTGGCTACCAGCGGATGTACGGGCCCTGGTACACCTTCGTCAACACCGGCGACCCGGACGACCCGGACGCGATGATCGCCAAGGCAGCGAAGATCGCTAAGGCGGAGATCGAGGAGAACCGGGGCGGCTCGGCCTGGATCGACGATCCCTTCTATCCGCGGCCCGACCAACGCACCACGGTCACCGGCCGGCTGCGCATCGCCGACGGTCGACCCGCCGGCGGGCACTGGGTCCTGCTGTCCACCCAGGACGTGACTGACGTCTACACCATCCACGAGCCGAACTACTTCGTGAAGACGGCCGAGGACGGCACCTTCAGCCTGCCCGGGATCCCGCCGGCCTGGCAGCCCGGCACCCGCACTCCCGGTACCTACAACCTCTACGTCTTCGCCGCCACCGGCTCGGTGACCGACCAGCTCAAGCTGACCGGGATCACCGTCAGCGGAAGAACCCAGGATCTCGGCAAGATCGAGTGGGCTCCGACCAATCACACCACGTTCCTCTGGCAGATCGGTTCCGCCGACCGGATGGGCGGCGAGTTCGCGCTCGCCGCCGACCCGAAGACGTTTGCCAACCCGCGCAACTTCGTGAAGCCGACCCGGATACCGGGGAATTTGACGTTCACGATCGGGGAGAGCTGGGAACCACAGGACTGGTACTACGCCCAGACGAACGCGGGCACCTGGACGGTCGCGTTCGAACTGGGCCGCTCGTACACCGGCACCGTGTACCTCACGGTCTCCAGTTCGATGCAGCGCAGCGGCCGGCCCGCCGTGGCGGTCAACGGTTCCACGACGGGTATCACGGGTTCGCTGCCGAACAACAACGACTCGACGATCGCCCGCCAGGCCGACCGTAGTGGATTCCCCCGGCTCGCCACGCTGTCCTTCCCGGCGTCGATGCTGACGGTCGGGACCAACACGATCACGTTCACCCGTGGCGTGGGGACCGCTGGCGGCGACGGGTTGGGCTGGGACACCCTGCTGCTGGAGGTGGACGAGGACGCGGTGACCAGCCGGGCGCAGCTGGCCGGCCGGGTGACCCGGGTCGCCCGCAACCGCCACGGCCGCCCGGGCCCGACGGTCTGGACGGTCGAGGTGACCAACACCGGCCGCGGCGCCGCCAACGACGTACGGCTGGACAGCTTCGCGCCGACCGGACCGGGTAAGTCCGGCAAGTCCGGCCACGTCATCACGAGCCGGGACCCGGGCCGGTTCCCGGTCCCCGTCGCGGCCAGCATCCCGCCCGGCGGGACCGCGACGTTCGAGGTGTCGGTGGACTTCACCGGTGCCCCGAATCTGTTCCGAAGCAAGTTCGAGGTCGGGGTCAGCGCGAACGGCGGGCGAGCCCGGGCCGTGTTCACCGGGCGCTGAGGGCAGTGGCGGAGTCCGACCGACGCCATCACCTTCTCCCGGTGGAAGTGACGCCTCGCGGGCCGAGGCGGTCTATGCCTACGGGGCGGAGAACAGGGACAAGCTGAACCTGGTGGCGGCCACCCTGCCGAAGGGCGACAGCCATGGGCTCACCCTGATGTGGCGGCTCTGCCAGGACGTGGCGTTCGAACGCGCCAGCGGTCCAGGACAGGGCGCAGCAGTTCGTTGACCAGTGACGATGCCTCGTGCCCGCTGCGGCGGGCACGAGGCCAACCCCCATCCCGTACGAGTCCGTCGGCACGCTTCGCGTGCCGGTCTGACCTGGGCTGGCGTAGGAGCCCGGTTCCATGGTGACCACTGCGGTCGTGGTCGTACGGAGCCGACGAGCAGCTCCGAATCCCCGCGCCGGAGACACAAGCGCCGATCCGACAGGAGAGAACCAATGGAGAATCCGGAAATGCCAGACCCGCGTCGTGGTCCTGATTCGGGTGCCGGTGGCGGGCGGGGCACCTCGAGGCGAACCCTGCTTCGTGTCGTAGGTGTCTCACCCCTGGGCTTGGCGATCGCAGCGGCGCCATCCTCGGCATCTGCTTCGACGGGTTCCGCCGCGCGAAGCGAAGTTGCGGTGAACAGATGCGTGGATAAATTCGGAGCGTTTCCGACGCTGCCGATCAGCACCATCCAAGATCGTGATCAGATGCTCTGCCAGCTTGGCATCGGGCTGCCGAGTCTGGGTTCGTGGCTCGATGATCCGAACCGTCCGCGAAACGTAACAGGGGACCCGGCGGCCCGGCTCTGGTTTGATGCCCTTGGCCACCCCATGAGGAGGGGAGCGCTGGGCGGGCTTTGGGCGAGCTATGACGACGCGACCGGTGACGGTGCGATCGGACTTGGCACTGGCGACAATCCTGAGGTTGATGGTTGGGAATACACCCCGATTGAGCTGTTGGCGATGAAGAACGGCACGCCTGTGCGGACGCCCGATGATTGGTGGAACAAGCGCCGCCCGGAGATCTTCACGGCAGTCCAGGAGGAGTTGTACGGCAGAATCCCGGATCGCAGTTTGTGGCCGAAGATCACCTGGGAGCTCGGGGAGGTCTCGTACGGCACGGCGGATGGTGTCGCTTACGTCGAGAGGACGGTAACTGGGAACATCGACACGTCCCGTTACCCGCAGGTACGGAACGTGCCGAGGATCTTCGGCACACTCCGGATTCCACGGCAGGCGTACGACGCTCGGACCAAGGTTCCAGTGGTGATCGTGTTCGGTGGAACGGGAAGATGGTCGAACCTTGGACCAGAGGGATGGGGGATCTTCGGGTTCTCCAATGCCCAGCTTCAGCCTGACAGCGGCGGGGCCAATATGTCCAGCTACATCATCGGCCTGATCAACAAGGGGAAGTGGAGGAAACCAGACGACTGGGGCACGTTGGCCGCCTGGAGTTGGGGTATCAGCCGGTTGATCGACTTCTTCGCCGCGCCGACCAGGTACGTCGGTGTCGATGCCAACCGGATCGGGGCGCAAGGGCACTCGCGGTACGGAAAAGCCACGACCGTCGCCGCTGCCTACGATCCGCGAATCAAGGCGGCTTACGCGAGCTCGTCCGGGTCCCTCGGGGCGAGGATGAACCGCCGCCATTGGGGACAGGATCTCGAGGTGGAGGGCGACTACCCCAACAACGCCGGCGAGAGCCTGGAATACCACTGGATGGCGGGAAACTACTTCAAGTGGATGGGCCCGCTGGTTGAAGATCCGGACAACCCCGGCGTCGGCTTGGTGGAGAACGGTACCTACAAGCCGCGCAAGTTGGAGTTGATGAGCGTTGACGGCCACTCGATGGTGGCACTGGCCGCGCCGCGCGTGGTGTACATCACCGGTGGTAACGCCAATGACGGGTGGGCTGACCCGCGCGGCATGTATCTGGCTGGCCTCCACGCCACGGCGGTCTACAACCTGGTTGGTGTCGACGGACTGGTCGTACCTCCGGGCACGGAATTCACCTCAGGCCCCGGTGAGTCGATCGGTGGGACTCCGCCGTTCGACGAGGCGTTCATTGAAGGGTACGTCGGCTTCCGGCGGCAGAACGCTGGCCATGTCGATTCCCCCGGGTGGCCCGCATTCGTCGAGATGTGCAAGAAGGTCTTTGATTTCGTGCCCTTCCCCGATGCGACCGACGTCAAGGCGGGGAAAAAGGTGAGCAGTGGGAAGTGGAAGGTCGAGGGACTGACCGGTCCGACCCCGATCAGTGTCGTCAACGGCGAGTACCAGACCCGAGGAGGCTGGAGCAGTAAGCCGGGTGTCATCAGGAATGGAGACCACATCCGGGTCCGGCACACCAGTTCTCGCTTGGCCGACGCGCCGGTGGTCACCACCCTGAGGGTCGGCGACGACACCTACGCCTTCACCAGCATCACCGCGGCCGACAGCGGGCGTCCACCTCGACGAGATCACGATCATTCCTAGTCGGCCAGCCGAACCTCGCGCCGTCACCATCAGGTCGGTGGTGGCGGCGGGGGTCCCTCGTGGTCGGAAACGCCACTCACAATCCCAGGTACGAGCGCCGTACCTCGTCGGAGCCGGCGAGTTCGTCGGCCGGTCCGGACATCACCACCCTGCCGGTCTGCAACACGTACGCCCGGTCGGCCAACTCCAGGGCGGCGCGTAGGTTCTGCTCCACCAGGAGCACGGTGGTGCCCGAGCGTCGGATCTCGGCCAGCACCTCGAAGATCATTCTGGTGAACTTGGGCGAGATGCCGAGCGACGGTTCGTCGAGCATCAGCAGCTTCGGTCGGCTCATCAGCGCCCTGCCCAGCGCCACCATCTGCTGCTCCCCACCGGAAAGGGTGCCCGCCCGCTGGCCCGAGCGCTCGGCCAGCACCGGGAACAGTTCGTACACCCGGGTCAGCTCGGCCTCGCGCTCCACTTCGGTCCGGTGGTAGCCGCCGAGCAGCAGGTTCTGCAGCACGCTCTGCTGGCCGAACAGTCGCCGCCCCTCGGGGACCAGCACCGCCCCACGCCGGGCGATCCGGAAGGCCGGCAGGTCGCCGATCTCCTCGCCGAGGAACGTCACGGTGCCGCGTACCGGTCGGTGCAGGCCGGACACCGCCTTGAGCAGGGTGCTCTTGCCGGCACCGTTCGCGCCGACCAGGGCCACCAACTCGCCCTGGTCCACCCGCAGGTCGACACCGCGCAGCGCCACCACACCGCCGTAGTCGACGTGCAGGTCGGCGACGCCCAGCATCACAGCGCCCGACCCAGGTACGCCTCGACGACCGCCGGGTCGTTCGCGACGTGCTCCGGCGGCCCCTCGCTGATCTTCTGGCCGTAGTGGAGTACCACGAGCTGGTCGCAGAGCGGCATGATCACCTCCATCACGTGTTCCACCATCAGGATCGTGACCCCGGTGCGGTTGACGTCACGGACGATCTCGACCGCCTCGCGCGCCTCGGTCGGCGTCAGCCCGGAGAGCACCTCGTCGAGCAGCAGCAGCTTCGGTTCGGTGGCCAGCGCCCTACCCATCTCCAACCGCTTCTTCCAGGCCGCGGTGAGCGAGGCCGCCGGCAGGTCCACCACCGGGCCGAGCCCGGCGACGTCGGCGACCTGTCGGGCGTACCGTCGGGCGTCGCGCGGCCGGGGGCGGCGGACGAACGCCGCGGTGGTGAGGTTCTCCAGCACGGTCATCGAGCCGAAGACCCGCATGAGCTGGAAGGTGCGTCCCACCCCGGCGCGGGCCGCCTCGTGTGCCGCCCAACCGGTGACGTCGCGACCGTCGAAGGTGAGCCGACCAGCGGTGGGTCGTTGGGCGCCGGCGACCATCGAGAACAACGTGCTCTTGCCCGCCCCGTTCGGTCCGATGAGCCCCACGATGCCGCCCCGTTCGACCTGGAAGGTCACCTCTCGGTTGGCCCAGAGGCCGCCGAAGCGGCAGGAGAGGTCGTCGATCTTCAATAACGGCCCGCTCATGGCATCGCCCCCGTCTTGTCCCGGGCCGGGCGTCGGGCCCGGGTCAGCCACCGAGCGACCGCCGCCCGCGCCCGGCGCCCGATCGCCAGCAGCCCGCCGGGCTCGGTCACCGACACCAGCACGATCAGCGCGCCGTAGAGCAGCAGGTCCACCGAGCGTCCGCTGCCGGAGAACTCCTGCCGGGTGGCATCCTGCACGAACACCAGCACCCAGGCACCGAGCAACGGTCCCCAGAACCGGCCGACCCCGCCGAGTACCGCCATCAGGGTGAAGGAGACCGACAGGTCCAGGCCGAGCCCGGACGGGGGATCGACAAAGAGCACGTACATCACATAGAAACCGCCGGCGAGCGCGGTGATCGCACCGGAGAGGGCCGCAGCGGCGAGCTTGTACCGGCGTACGTTGATGCCGACCGCGGCCGCCGCGGCCTGGTCGTCGCGGATCGCGCGGACGTAACTGCCGGCCCGGCCGCCCAGGAACAGCCAGACCGCGACGGCGGCGAGACCGAAGAAGCCGAGCGCCACGTAGTAGTACGGCCTTTTGTCCAGCAGCGAGAACTGCAGGTTGGCCAGGGACGGCTCGACCACCGGCAGCTCCCAACCGCTGGCCTGTCCGAGGCCGGGCAGATTGGTGACCAGGATGAAGACGATCTCGGCAACGGCGATGGTCGCGATCGAGTAGTAGTGGTGGCGCAGCCGGAAGCAGGGGTAGCCGACAACGGCGGCGATCAGCGCGGCCAGCGGCAGCGACACCGCGATCGACAGCCATGGCGACCAGCCGTCGCGTACCAGCAGGGCGGTGGTGTAGGCGCCGGTGCCGAAATAGAGCGCGTGGCCGAAGGAAACCTGTCCGGCGTAGCCGCCGAGCAGGTTCCAGCCGGTGGCGGCGATGCCGAAGGTCAGCGCCAGGATGCCGATGTTGTGCGCCGCCGAACCGGTGAAGACCATCGGGTACGCGGCCAGTGCGGCGACGATCAACGCCGCCCTGATGACTCGCGGGCTCATCGGGTCCCCAGTAGTCCCTGTGGGCGTACCAGGACGACCACCAGGTACAGGGCCAGTGCCACCGCGAGGGTGTAGCTGGGCGCGTACAGCCCGACCACTCCCTGCGCGACGCCGACCAGCAGCCCGGCCAGGGCGGCGCCGGTGATGCTGCCGAAGCCGCCGAACGCCACGACGACAAAGGCCATCAGCGCGAAGCTCACCCCGGCGGTCGGGGAGGCGGAGTACGAGTTCATCAGCAGGGCGCCGGCGACACCGGTGGCGAAGCCGGCGATCACCCAGCAGAGGGCGTACATTCTGCGCGGGTCGATGCCCATCAGCGACGCCGCGGCCGGATCCTCCCCGGCGGCGCGTACGGCACCGCCGAGGCGGGTGCGGTTCATGAAGAACGCCACCGCGCCGGTGGCGACCAGGGCACCGACCGCCATGATCGCCTGTGGGCCGCCGATCACGACCCCGCCGATCTCCCAGCGCAGCCCGACGGCCCAGGGCCGGGGCACGGTACGGGTGTTCGGTGTCCAGAGGAACTGGGCCAGTCCGCGCAGGAACACCTGTAGTCCGAAGGTGACGATGACCTGGGCGAGTGGGGACGAGCCCAGGACCCGGCCGACCGCGCCGACGTACATCAGCGCGCCGGTGAGGGCGATCGAGACACCGGCGAGCGGGATGGAGAGCAGCGGGTCGAGACCCAGCAGTGACCAGGCGAAGAACGAGGTGTACATGCCGAGCATCACCATCTCGCCGTGGGCGAAGTTGATGACGTCCATGACGCCGTAGATGAGTGTCAGCCCGACCGCCACCAGTGCGAGGACCGCGCCGATGAGCAGTCCGTTGACGACTGACTGGAGCAGGTCGTTCACTGCCGCGCCCTGATCATCGGCCAAACCGCCTCGGTCGAGGCAAGGTCGGCGGGGTGGACGACACGGTAACGGCCGTCGAGCATCTGCTCCACCACCCCGGCGGCACCGGTGTTCTGTCCCTTGCCGTCGAACCTGATGCCGGTCCACGGCATGATCGTTTTCTCGCCCGGTACGTCGAGGGCGCGCAACGCGTCCCGTACGGCGGCCGGCTCGACCGACCCGGCGGCGTCGATCGCCTGGGCCAGGGCCAGTACGGCGGTGAAGGCGCGCGCCGAGTTTTCCGTCATCGGTGCCCCGTAGCGCTGTTGGAACAGTTCCGCCACGGTCTTGGCCGCAGGCCGTTTCGCGGCGATCTCGCCCGACCAGGCGGCCCGGGTAGAGACCCCGTCGGCCAGTTCGCCGAGACCGGACGCGAACGCCGGGTCGGCGAAGCCGGTGCCGTACGCCAGCAGCGCCGGCGGGTGATAGGCGAGCTGGTCGAGCGTTTTCATCAGCTTGATCGCCGCGTCGGTGTAGGCGAGCACGAACAGCACGTCAGGGTTCTTCGCGCGTACCTGGGTCACCTGCGAGGCCAGGTCGGCCGCGGTGGGGTCGAATGCCACGTTGACCACGACCGGCAGGCCGATCTCGGCTGCGACCTTCTCGGTGACGCCGGCGCCGTCGTTGCCGAACTGGTCGTTGCTGTGGAACACGCCGACCGTGCCGATCCGCTCACCCTTGGCCTGACGGGCCCTCAGGTAGTCGAACATGGAGCGGGCGAAGGTCTCGTCGGTCGGACCGGTCCGGAAGAACCACTTCAGACCCCGTTCGGTCAGCGCCACCGACGACGACGCCTCGTTGACAAACGGCACACCGAGTCGCTCGGCCCGCTGGCTGGCGGTCAGCGTCACCCCGGACTGGTAGGAGCCGATCACCGCGGCGACCTTCTCCGTGGTCACCAGCCGATCCACCTCACCGGCCCCGACCTCGGGTTTGCCCTGGGTGTCACCGGTGATCAGCTTGATCGGCGCACCACCGAGTCCGGGAAGGCCCGCGCCCGGGGCCAGTGGCAGGTCGACCCCGGGGTGGTCGTTGTTGACGATGTCGACGGCGAGCTCAGCGCCGTGTAGTACGTCGGTGCCCTGGGTGGCGTTCGGCCCGCTCAATGGCCACAGGCCGGCGAGGCGTACCTCCGTGCCGGCTCCGGCCTCGTCTCCGTCCCCGCAGGCGGCGACCCCGACGACGAGCGCTAGAGCCATGGTGATGCTGACGAATCTGCGCATGGTGGGGCCTTTCTTCGCGGCCAGCCCGGGTACGGGCCGGGGGAGTTGCTGCGCGGAACGGGCACCGCCGGGGCGGGGTGGTGCCCGGCCGGGCGGGGTCGTGCTCCCGCCCGGCCGGTGGGTTCAGGCCACGGCCGCGCCGGCGGCCTTCACCAGGGCGATGGTCTGTTCGATGGTCTGGGCCCGGTCGGCGGCGAACGGGCCATCGATGATGGCGAGCGGGTTCTGTGGGTAGACCAGCGCCGAGATGTGCAGGTGCCCGCCGGGTACGTCGGTTGCGCCGAGTGCGGTCCGCAGCCGGTTCGAGCGGTACATGCTCTCGTTCGACAGGTAGTTGCCGCCGCCGCCGGCCTGTGCCTGTGCGTCGGCCGAGGGGCCGTTGTTGTGGCAGGAGACCAGCGCCGGGTCGGGGCGGGTGTTTCCGGTCCATTCGCAGATCCGCGGGTTGAGCGCCACCGGCCAGGGTGTCGTACCGGCGTCGATCATCCGCTGGTACGGCAGGGTGGTCTCGATGAACTCCGGGTTGGGGGTCGGCTGCGGCCAGTTCGTCACCTGGGGCACCAGCTCGGGGGTGCCCTCGTTGTTGTTGTCCGGGTTGCCGCCGCGCCAGGCGCCGGCCCACTGTTCGATCGCCATCTGCCCCCGCAGGCCCTGGCTGATCGTCATGATCAGGTCGGCGCGTTGTTTGCCGCCCCGGGTCAGGTGTGGGCCGAAGGTGTCCTCGACGTAGCCGAGGTCGAATCCGCTCCAGGTCACCGGTAGCGACACCGCCTGGATCTGCACCGTACGGTCACCAGCCTGGTACTGCTGCCCGTCGAGTTGCAGGGCCGAGGCGCCGGACGGGTTCGACCGCCGGATCTCGCCGTTGAGTTGGTACGGATCGAAGCCGCTGACCAGCACGCGGGTGACCTTGCCACTGGTGGAGAAGTCGGTCGAGCTGATGCCCCGGGAGGCGTACTCGAAGGTCTTGAGCAGCGACGCGCGGGCGTCGGGGGAGAGGGCGAACCGGGGCGTCCACTGGCGCAGGTCGCGGGTCAGGATCAGGCGCGACCAGTAGAGCGGGCGGTCGTCGTACCGTTCGATGCTGCCCATCCAGCGTTTGCCCTGGGCCCGGTCGACGGCGGTCCGCCACAGCTCGTCGCCCCGGGTCTGGAGCAGCTTGTCGGCCTCCCGGACCGACCGTACGCCGCACAGGTCGTTGCTGAGGCGCTGGACCAGGCCGGTGAAGCCACCCAACTCGACGAGCGTGTGTGGAACCTGGGCACCGCCGGGAAGCGCGGGTGTGTCGATCCGCGTCTCCTCGTACGTCGTCGGCGCGGTCCGGTCGTAGCAGGGACCGGTCGGCTGGACCGGTCGCGCGACCGCCGGTCCGGGCAGCAGTACCAGCGATGCGGCGATGGCGGTGGCGCCGAGCCACGGGGTCTTGCGCATGCTCACAGTTGTGCCTTCCTCGGTCGGTGCGCCGCCCCCGGCGTTCCGGTCACCGCCGGTGCGCGGAGTCGACGCGACAACTGGGTTGGTGGGAGCGTCTCGATGCTGCGACAGGGTGGGTGGGGTCGTGCCCGTGCTGCCGGGGCCGCTCGTCGGCCATTGACCCGCGCCGTCGTCGGACGGAGCTGTCGGGATCGACGGTTGTCCGCATGGCGCCTCCTGCCGGAACGGCCGTGAGTGTCGCCCATCAGGTTGTCAGACTGTTGATCAATCCGTCAATATCGATGTTCGAGCGCCGGGTCGCGTCGCGTAGAGCCGTTCTGTACCCGCAGGTCGAATTTGACTGTGCGAGCACCCGCCTCGGCGCCGAGCTCGCCGCCGCCGGCCGCGCCCGCCCCGAGCTGGTCGAGCAGCTCGCCACCGTCACCAGCGAGCGGGACACCGTCCGTGCCGACGTCACCCGCCTCAACGCCGAGCTGGCCGAAGCCGGCCGAACTCGCGCCGAGCTGGTCGACCAGGCGTCGGGCCAAGACGGCACGCACACCTGGCGCTGGCCGGGACCGCGCCCAGGGCGGTCCCGGCCAGCGCCAGGATGATGCTCAAGACTCCGAGTGGCGGCGGTTTAGTCCGTTAGATCACCTGCTAGGTGCATGTCGCGTAATAGAGGCTGCCGCCCTGGTAGGTCCACAGGAAGTCGCACATCCGTCCCCTGGTTTGCGATCCGACGATGCCGTCAACCCCGATATTCTCAACGCTCTGGAAACACCTGGTGGCATTCGTCGTTGCTGGGCCGAACTGCCCATCGACCGCCAGGGTGGGGCGACAGATTTGCTTCACCGCCATGTAGAAGTTGAGGTCTTGCTGCCAGAGTCGGACTGCGGATCCGGTGTTTCCCGGACCGAGCGGAATCGGAAGGGCGGCCTGCGCCGGCAGCGCTTGACTGAGTGACAGGGCAAGCGTTCCCAGCAGGGCGACCAACATGGTCGCGCCTCTCCGCATGACGTGGGATGCCATCCATGCTCTCCTTCGCTTCGACTCAGGCGGGGCACCTGGGTCTTTCCTGTAACAGTCTCATCGATATAGATGGATCCAGGCATCCTGATTCAACCGTGATCGAAAAAGGGTCATCAAGACAAATTTGGACAACACTGGTGGCAAGGAGCGCATCGTCGAGATCGTGTAACTACCCCCTCCGACGTCAACGCGAATGACCCGGCGTCTGATGTACTCAGGTTGCCCGCAGGGGCCTCATCACCGGTCGACGGTGAGCCGGGCGACGGCGGCGTCGAGGTCATCGTCGGTGGGCAGGGTGTAGATCCGGGTCGACTCCAGGGACGCGTGACCGAGTAGCTCGGCGACGGTGACGAGGTCGGTGCCGGCCCGGATCAGGTCGGTGGCGAAGGTGTGCCGCAGCACGTGCGGGGTGATGAGGTCGGCGAGTCCGGCGGCGGCCGCGATCGCACCGACTATCTCGTCGGCGGTCCGCGTCGACATCCGGCCGCCGGCCCGGTTGAGGAACAGTGCCGGGTTGGTGTCGGCGCCGGGCCAGTCCCGTCGTACGACGAGCCAGGCGTTGAGTGCGTCGCCCATCTCCGGGTGTACCGGCACGGACCGGTTGCGGCGGCACTTGCCCCCATCGCGTGTACGCGTCTCGGCATCTGGGTGCGGGGCGCTCGGGGTTCCATGAGCCCTCACCGACCCTCGTCCACTCCCGGCCGAGGTGCGGCCACGATCATCGTGCCGGGCAGGCCGTGTCGATCAGGCGCTCGCGGGGCGGACGGGCGGCTGACCGGCGAGGCGCATCAGCATGGCGTCGACCATTTGGGTAAGGCGGCGCGGGTTCCGTTCGGCTTTGACGACGACCTGCAAGCCTTGGAGCAGGGTCATCAGCATGGTCGCTTCGGTGTCGACGTCGGTGTCCGCCGGGATCTCGCCGCGTTGTGCCGCGGCCGTCAGGCCCTGCCGGAAACCGTCTTCGACCAGCGCCAGGATCTCTTGGACGATCTGGCTGGCGGCTTCGTCACGGGGCAGTCGTTCACCCACGGTGTTGACCGCGATACAGCCACGTGGAACGGCCTCGTTGGCGGCGGCCTCGAGATAGTCGATCAGGACCTCGCGGATGCGGGGTAGGACTGGGCCGCCCGCGAGCAGCTTCGGCGTGAGCTGTCGGGTTTGGGTGTCCCGGTAGTGCGCAAGCGCCCGTAGGAAGAGCGTGTGCTTGTCGGTGAAGGTGCGGTAGAGGCTGCCCGGGTGTAGGCCGAGGTGCGTGGTGAGCGCGGCCATGGAGCTTGATTCGTAACCGTTTGTCCAAAAATATTGCATGGCCCGCTCCAGGATGTCGGTCTCCGTGAATCCTCGAGGTCTGGGCACGGATGCCATGCTAGCGGGTATTTGAACGCGCGTACACATAGCTGCTAGCCTGGGCGAACATTGCGAACGAGCGTTCACAAACGAGGAGGGTAGATGCTCGCCGGATTCGAGGACGGCTACGCCGACGTCAACGGCACCACGCTTCACTACGTTGCCGGTGGTGCGGGCGAGCCCCTGATGCTTCTGCCCGGCTGGCCGATGACGTGGTGGGAGTACCACAAGGTGATGCCGATCTTGGCGCGCCGGTACCGGGTGATTGCCGTCGATCTGCGCGGCATGGGTGACTCCGACAAACCCGAAGCCGGATACGACAAGAAGAACATGGCACGGGACGTGGCGGAGCTGGCCCGCCAACTTGGCTACGACCGGGTCAACATCGCCGGTTCCGACATCGGGGCGATGGTGGCGTTTAGCTTCGCGGCCAACCACCCCGATCTGACCCGGAAGCTCGCGATGATCGAGGTGCCACATCCGGACACCTTCTTCTACCAGTTCACCGTGCTACCGCAGCCCGGACAGCCGCACCTGTGGTGGTTCGCCTTCAACCAGGTCAAGGACCTGCCCGAGCGGTTGCTCGCCGGCCGGGCCCGGCTGCTCATCGACTGGTGCGTCGACCACATGGCCAGCGACCTGGACGCGATCGACGAGCAGAGCCGCGCGATCTACGCCGCCGCGTACGACCAACCAGGCGCGATTCGCGCCGCCAACGGCTGGTACCAAGCGTTCCCCCAGGACATCGAGGACATGCGGACCTACGACACGCTCTCCGTGCCGGTGCTCGCCCTGGGCAGCCTCTACTACCAGGCGATGCCGATCGCCCTAGCCGACAAGGCGACGGACATCCGGTTCCTGGAGATCTCCAATGCCGGCCACTACCTCGCCGAGGAACGACCCGACGACCTCGTACGGGCACTCACCGACTTCTTCGGATAACTCATCGGAAATCGCAGCGCGTGCAGGCTGTGTGGCAAGAACGCGCTCTTAAATCGACAGATCTGGACGTCCTCGCAGTTGGACGCACCAGGGTCGACGGCTACCGTTAGTGACGGACGCGCCAGGACCTGCGCGGGTGCGTTGGCTGGCCCGCCTACCGGATTCACGGCTGCCATCGGCGGTGCGATACCACCCCGTGAGTCAAGGCGGACAGCGCACAAGAGCAATCCCTTGCATCCCTTCCTCGGACTGGCGGCGCTCGCGCGAGCGGCTCGCGCGTTCTCAGCGGCAGACCGACCGAACCCATTAGATCCGGACGCTTGGCGCGTCTCCGGGGGACGTGCCGCCCGGACATTCCTGCGGGTGTTCGGTGGAGCCGGACGCGGGGTCATGGCCGCGTCAACTGTCCGCGGCCTCCTCATGACCGTGTTTGGGCGTGATCCTCCAGCATGGTGGCGAAACCGTCGAGATGGCGTGCGAGACCGTACTCGAATAGTCCACCCAGGTCCGACGCGGTTTCCGTCGGGATCGTGGCCAGCAATGGAAATCTTCCACCGTCGAGGAGTTGGTCGGCTCGCTTCTGCTGTGCCAGCCGCCACCCATCGAGCGTGACACCGGTTTCCTGCTCCGATTCGACCTCGGCCGCCATGGACAGCGCGACGGTGACCACCAGTCCGTGGAGCGTGAGCGCCTCGCGGATCCGTGTCGTCATGGGCAGCCCGAGCCCGTCGAGCGCGCGCAGGGTCCACTCGGTGTGCGCCATCATGTTGGGCACAAGAGCCGGACGGGTGAATGAGACGGCCCTGGGCAGCCAGAGGTGTCGCCGGCACAGTTCCCACTGTTGGCGGGAGATCAGTTCGAGTTTCGCGCGCCACCCGGGCGGTCCCGGTACGGGGAGTTCAGATTCGCCGAAGACGTCGTCGGCCATCTGCGTCACCAGTTCGTCCTTGCTTGCCACGTGCCGGTAAAGCGACATCGGGCCGACGCCGAGGTCGGCCGAGAGACGTCGCATAGACACTGCGTCGAGTCCCTCGCCGTCGGCTATCGCGATTGCGGCACGGAGAACGTGCTTCCGGCTCAGTGGCTGCCTGAGGGTGCCGGCCTGCCGCGGTCTCTGCGATGCGGACGCGCTGACCGGGTGCTTGCGGCGGGTGTGGTTGCTGACCACCGTTCCGGAACCGACCGTCGCTTCGACCAGCCCGCTGTCGCGGAGAGTCGCCATCGCTCTGGTCGCGGTCGCAATCGCGACGCCCCATCGCTGGGCGATTTGCCGGACGGAGGGTATCCGGTCGCCGGGCCGCAGGTCGCCGGTCAGGATTCGGCCGCGGATCTCCTCGACGATCCGCCGGTATGGCGGATCCGGGCGCGGCGTTGGCGAAGGCATGGGTGCCCTCCGATCTGCTGGTGAGGTGTCGTGCACCTGGAATGTACTAGTTCGGTTTTCGCCTGGCTAGTACACTTCATCTGTTTGGCTAGACCACGTCAGCGCAATTCCGCCGGGTGCGGAGATACGGTGTACGCATGACCGAAGATACGTCGTACGCACCCGTGTGGCAGGCAGCTGACGCAGAGCGGCAGGCGGTATCGGACGTCCTCACTGAGGCGTTCATGGACGATCAGCTCACCTGTTGGCTCTTCCCCACATCGGGTGAACGCGGTCGTCTTCAGTCGTACTTCTACGGCCACCTGCTGGATCGGAGCGCCGCCGAGGCATATCTGGTCGGCCGTGGTGAGGGTGCCTCGGTGTGGCTGGCGTTGGCTGCGGGCCAGGCACCCGACGAGGAACGTCCGGACGCGTCCGTCGTGGACCAGAACTCGGTTTTTGGCGAGAACGGCGCGCGGTTGCGGACTCTGGGGCGGGCACTGGCCGAGCGGCATCCCCGTCGTGAATCGCACCTCTACCTCTCGTGCATGGGGGTGGTGGGTGGGCGACAGGGCGCCGGACTCGGCTCGGCGATGTTGCGCCACCGGTTGGAGCGAGCGGACGCCGACGGGCTCGCGGTGTACCTGGAGGCGAGTTCGCCCCGAAGCCGTGCCCTCTATCTGCGGTACGGCTTCGAGGACCTCGGTGAACCGGTTCGCGTCGCGGACAGCCCGCTCCTGTGGCCGATGTGGCGCCAACCGCGCCGTTGACCGCTCCATCAACTTCACAAGCGCAAGGGAGAATTTCGATGACTACCAAAGACACCGCCACTGGTGATCGCCGGCCGCCGACCCTGGTTTTCGTACACGGCACCAACTCATCGTCGTACCTTTGCTCGGGACTGATCACCGAACTCACCTTGCGGGGGCACCGGTGCGTGGCCGTCGACCTTCCGGGACACGGCGCTGAAGGATTCTTCCCCCGCTCGTACCAGGCCCCGCAGGACCTCGAAGGGCTGGCAACCGAGCCGTCGCCCCTCGCCAACATCACCATTGACGACTACGTCGAGCGCGTCGTGGACGTGGTGCGCCGCGCTCGCCGCCACGGCCCCGTGATCCTGGCCGGCGCCAGCCAGGGCGGCGTCACCGTGAACAGGGTCGGCAACGCCATCCCCGAACTGCTCGATCGGGTCGTCTACATGGCGGCGTACTGCTGCGTCGACCTGCCGAACGTGGCCGCTTATCTTGCCACCCCAGAGAACAGCGACAGCCTGCTATCCCTGGTGACCCAGGCAGTGGTCGCCGATCCCGCGATCCTGGGGGTGGCCCGGGTCAACTGGCGCTCGGCCGACCCGTCGGTGTTCGACGGCATCAAGCAGTGCCTCGCCGGCGACTTCACTGACGAGGCGGTGAGCCGGCTGCTCAACACGCTCGAGCCTGACGAGCCCGCCAGCATCCCCCTGGCCGACGCCCGCGGCGAAGCGGACACCTGGGGTCGGATTCCCCGAACGTACGTGCGTTTCACCCGCGACCGGCTGATCCCACCTGCGCTACAGGACCGGTTCATCGTCGAGGCCGACCGCCTCACCCCGGACAACCCGACCGACGTGCGAAGCGTCGCGGCTCCCCACGTCGGCCCGTTCGACCGACTCGAACTGGTGGAGATCTTCGCCGAACTCGCGGGCCGCTGACCAGGCGCACAAGGGCCGACCTTCTCAGCCTCGACCAGCATCCCGCTTGTTGGCTTGGTGGGCGAAGTCCCAGCGGGTGGCGCGGTGTGGCCCGGCGGAGGCCACGCCAGCCGCCGTCTGCAGCGTGAGCTGGTACAGGTGCCAGGGCGGGGGGACCCGCACTGGCACGCTGCACGGGGCGGTGAGTGGTAGCTCAGACCATCAACCATCGATCATCGACCCCATGGAATCGATCATCTGCTCACCGGGTCGCCGGCACGGTACACGGCGAGCGGGCGGCGCAGTACCGTGATGTCGCTCGTCGGGTCGCCGTCCACGACCAGCAGGTCGGCGTCGAATCCGGCACGGACGCGGCCCTTGCGCCCTCCCAGGCCACAGACCTCGGCGCCGACCGAGGTGGCTGCGGCGAGGGCGGCGGTGGCGGGTATGCCGCACGCGACGTACTCGACGAGCGTCTCTGGCAGGATCCCGTGTGGCTTCGCCGGGCCGAGACCCGCGTCCGACCCGGCCAGCAGGCGGACCCCGGCCCGGTGCAGGGTGGCGGCGCCGTCGTGCAGCGCGGCCTCGCTCAGCCCGGCCCGCGCCGCCATCGCCACCACCTCCGGCGGCGTGACCACGGCCGGGTCGGTGCCGAGCGTGACACAGACCGCCACGCCGGACGCGGCCAGGCGGTCCGCGATCTCGTCGGGGACGTGGGCGCCGGTCGTGGTCACGCACGTGCAGTGCTCGATGCCGTCGACACCGGCGCGCAGCGCCTGCTCGACCGCGCTGAGCGCGTGCGCGTGCGCGGTCACCGGCAGGCCCAGCTCGTGCGCCCGGGTCACCGCCGCGGTCAGCTCCTGGTCGGTGAACTGCGGCCGGGTGGTGTCGGTGCCGGGGGTGAACACCCCGCCGCTGGCCATGACCTTCACCAGGTCGGCGCCGGCCGCCGCCCGCAGCCGTACGGCCTCGCGGATCCCGTCGACGCCGCTCGCCTCGCCCCCCATCGACCAGCAGTGCCCACCGACGCTGGTGACCGGCGCGCCCGACCCCACCACCGTTGGCAGGCCTTCGCGCACCTCCCGGTCCCGCCACCGGAGCACGGCGTCGCGCCGGTCGCCCAGGTCCCGTACGGTCGTGACGCCGGCCGCCAGGTGCGCGCGCAGCGACGCCTCGATGACCGCGTCGAGGTCCGTCTCGGGACGTTCGGCGAGCCGGCCGAGCGCGTCGAGCCGGGCATCGGCGCACAGGTGCACGTGCGCGTCGACCAGGCCGGGCAGCACGGTGCCGTCCGGCTCCTCGCGTACCGGCCACCCCTCCGGCGCCTCGGCCCAACCCCGGTGCACCTCGGCGATGTGCCCGTCGTCCAGCAGGACCAGCACCCCGCCGTCCACGAGCCGCTCGCCGTCGAACATTCGCGCCGCCCGGACAGCGTGCTGCGTCATCGGCCCTCCCCTTTGAGCTCAACCGTTCCGGCCAGACTCTCAGCTGACGGCGCCCGCGAACACGGGGCCCTGGTCAGCGTGTAATACGACGCGGAAGCCACCAGCAGTCCGATGCCCCAGAATGTGTATCCCAACATCTCAAGCAGCAACGGCAGCAACGGACCACCGAAGTCACCGCGAATCCAGGCGGTCATACCGGCGATGCCGAAGTACGCGGTCAGGCTCGCTCCGATGAACAGCCCGACGCCGAGTACCGGCCACCGGGGCACCGCCCGCCCGCGCAGCGGGCCCAGCCACGCCGGCCAGAGCCGGCCCCAGCGGTGCACCAGAGCCAGCGGCAGCATCGTGCCGGCCAGGCTCATCAACGCGAGGAAGACCACCATCGCGGTCCAGGAGAATTCGTTCGCTTTGCTCGCCGCCGACGGCCACCGGCCCGCGACCGTGTCGTCCAACCACACGCTCATCCGCGCCAGGAACCCACCGATGGCGAGGTAGGCGCCAGCATAGGCCCAGCCGGGAGATTTCTCCTCCCGACGCTCCGGCGACCTGCCGTGGACCCGCCCACAGGACTCGCACGGATGCGCGGCCAGGCGTCGCTCGCGCGCGGCAATGACCAGGCAGAAGACGCCACCAGTGGCGCCGCTACCGGTGGCCAGCAGGCTGACCACCTTGTCGGTGCCACCGCCCTCGAACAGAAGTGACACGATGATGACCGGAAAGAGGAACGAGTACACGCACAGGGCGACGCCCGCAGCGGCGTTGAGACCGGCGAGCACGTAGTGGCGGGTGTCGCTCAGTCCTCGACGGGCGCCCGGTACGACGGCCGCGCAGCCGAGCAAGGCGACCGCGGCAATGACCACGGGAACCCATCCGCCGGGGAAGTAGGATTCTCTGCCCATCAGGAAACGCGGCGCACCGCCGATGGCCCATTGCAGGTGGACCAGCGCGTAAGCGGCCTGCCACGCCACTGCGAAGAGCCCGAACCTGCTCGCCGGTCCGCCGGCGACACCTGCGGGCCGACCCAGGACATCGGCGTTCATGACAGCATCACCATGGCCGCAGTCTCCCGGCCCCACCTTTGACAGCGCTGAGAGAACCTGAGGCGCTGCTCAGCCGGCGGTCACTGCCGCCTACAGGGTAGACAGCCGGTTGGGTGGGGCGGTCGACGTGCTGATGGAGCCATCGGAGCACGATTCGCCCGGCCCGAACCGCGGCACCGGGTTCGGGTTCGTAAGCGGGCGGCTGGCACCAGCCGAGAGAGTCGCATGGGCGCCGTCCGGACGCTGGCGTCATGTCGGGCGACGAGCGCCTCGCGGCTGTTAGCGCGTTGAGCGGATGAGCTTGCCGGATCGCGTGGACCAGCAGCTCTTGAAGGGGCGCGGGGTTGTTAGGATGTCGTCCGCATTCGCGGTCGGCTCACAGGGGCTCAACCGGTTCGTCGGGGTCGGCGGCGGACTCGGTAGGCTTCCCGCCGTGACCGCCCCAGACCTGCCTGTGTTCGCCCTCGACCTACACGTCGTGGCCGACCACGGCCAGATATACATCTACTCCGAGGCCGCGCTCGACCAGGAGAACGACGACCTCTATGAGGACGCGTTCGACGACGCGACCGACAACGAGCGGTTTGTGGGCACAGGGGGAGGCCTGGTCGTCCTGGTGACGCCAGGCACGCGGAACGCGCGTACGCCTATGTGCGTGCAGGTCTGGGCCGCCGAGCCGACCGCCGACACCGAGAGGTGGTCGCACGAGGTCGACATCGACTTGGACGTCCCGGACGGACGGCTGGTGTTCTGTGCGTCCGGCTTCGCCGAGGAGATTCCGGTCGAGATTCCCGCAGGCAGCTACCGGGCGCGTGTTTCCGGTGCCGGCTATCTGGAGAGGGGCGACGCTGGCGCGGACGGTGACGACTACTACCGCCTTCAGTTCTGGCCGCGCTTGACGGACGCCGATCCCGTCCTGCGTAAGTACTGGCCAGGCTGGGCAGGCTACAACGATTGACGCGCACCGGCTCGTCAGCCGCGTGACCGGACCAGGTGTACTGCCCGGCACGTTGGTCGGGATTGTGTGCGACACGATCTGATGTCGTAGGCGGGTGAAGGCCTCCGGTTGCGGAGTGGAGCTGTCCGGGAACCGCTCCGGCAGCAGGAGGCTTCGTGTTCCACGCTACCGGTGCCGGGTCAACCGCCTGTCGCACATCGACCGGGCCACCGGTGGACCCGCCCGCCGCACCAGAGTCCGAAGCACCCACTACGAGCCCAATGGAGCGGTGGCGTACCGGGTAGGCGACCAGAACGTGCGACGTGCGCTCCAGGCGGTGCTGGACGATCTGGCGCGGTTGAGCGACGCGGCTTCTGGCGCATCTTTCGTGTCAATGCGCCTGATCATGAGTCGAATCTGGTGTTGGAAGGGTCCGTCCCAGCCGACCGAGCGGAGACATGACCATGAACACCGGGGACAGCATCATGCCGGCGGCGGCGATGAGCAGAGCGGTGCGTAGCCCCCAACGATCGGCGAGGAGACCGCCGAGCAGTGCGCCTAGTGGACTCATGCCCATGCCCGCGAAGGTGATTGTCGCGGCGACGCGGCCTTGCATGAAGTCGGGAGTGACGGCCTGCCGGACGGCCATGATGGTGACGTTGATCAGTTGGCCGGAGGCGCCGGCCGTCAGGTTGATCGCGATGAGTGCGCAGATGGCGGTCCATGAGCTGCCACGCAACGCGGACAGGCAGAGCATCACTCCGTTGCCGATCACCGCTGCCACGACGAGCACCGGACCGTAGCCCAGGCGGCTCGGCAGCCGCGCGGCGAGCAGCGCGCCCACGAGCGCGCCCGGCCCCGTCGCGGCGAGCGCCAGTCCGATGACGGTGCCGGACAGGTGCAGTTCCCGTGGAAGAAAGAGCAGGTACGCGGTCATCAGGGCAGCGAAGGACAACTGGAACGCCGCCGAGGCGAGGCACACGGTGCGGAGCAAACCGTTGCCGGCGACAAAACGGAGGCCCTCGAGGATCTGTCGCCACATCCGCCGAGGGCCGCCCGGGTGCTGCGGGACCGATTCGTGATCGCGGACATGGGCGATGGCCAGGAACGATGCCCCGAAGAACAGGGCGCTGGACGCGGCGGCGAACGGCGCCGACAGCAACGACGTCATCGCCCCTCCGAGGGCGGGACCGCCCATCTGGGCCGCGGACCGGCTCGCTTCGATCGCGCTGTTGCCCTGCAGCAGCTGATCGCGCTTCACCAGGCGCACCAGAGAGGCTTGGTAGGCCACGTTGAAGAACACCGACAGAACCCCGACAGCGAAGGCGGAGGCCAGCAGCACCGGCAGGCCGAGAGCGCTGGTGACGGCGACCACGGCGACTGCGCTCAGTGCCAGGGCGCGGCCGAGGTCCGACAGCACCATGACGGTAGGGGTCTGCCACTTGTCCACCCACACCCCGACGAACAGCGTGAGCAGCAGTTGCGGTGCCTGCTCCACGGCGCGTAGGACGCCCAGTTGGCCCGCGTCGACGTTCAGTGTCAGGACGGCGATCAGCGGGAGGACCACCAGGCTCGCTTGTTCGCCCAACTGCGAGGCTGTCTGGCCTGCCCACAGGCTGCGGAAGTCGGAGTTGCGCCACAGGCTCGGTGCGACGGATCGAGCGGAATCGGAGAAGGCGGAGGAACCGGACAGCACAGAGACCCCTTGGATGGCCGCGGACGAGGTTCACCTGCCGTCGTACGACGAACGCACTGACGGTGCGGGTGGGAAGGCTCGCTGTGCCGCACTATTCAGGGGCAGCACGCGATGACAGGCCGATCACGGCCAAGACGTCAACGCGCGCTCGAACGACCGACCATGTCTCAGCTCCTTGTGGGGTCACCTGCCGTGCCCGACCCTAGCGTCGGCGGCCCTCCCAGGGAATCGGATTGTTCTCGGCAAGCGTTCCCGACGGTTCCAAGGTCTGGCCGCCCCCGGCGTAGCGGCGGGTGCCCTGCGGTCCCGGTCCACATGAATCGTTTCTCAGGCCGGCCTCATGGCGGGCTCACACGTGATCGGCATTGTCGGGAGTGTCCGAAGCCACCGACACGTGGACGGGAAAATTATGGAAACCGCTCACGCCCCTGCTCGTCGTAACGAACCTGTGGGCATGGCCGATTCCGGGCCTACGGACATCCGACCAGTCGACGTTGCCATGCCGAGGCATCGTCCGCAGCGGCAGGCGGTGGCGCCCCGCCCCTCACCGGCCGCGACCGTGCCGCGACGGCAGGGGGAGTCGCTCCGGTTGCCGGGGTTCCGTTGGTGGATGCCGGGGCTCGTCGTCCTGGTGGCGGCCGTGGGTCTCCTGCTCCATTCCGCCACGCCCGACACCGATCGGATCAAGGTGGGCAGTGCGGGCTGGTGGACGCTCACCACCGTGCTGCACCTACCGATGCTCGTGATCCTGATCTTTCTGGTCGGCGGGCTGATCGAGCGCTTCGGCTACTTCTGGCGGGGGCGTGTACCAACGATGCCCGGCCGGCTGCCATCGCTGCTCCCGACGGTGTGCGTACAACTGCCGATGTTCAACGAGCACGCCGTGGCACGGCGGGCGATCGAAGCCGCCTGCGCCCTGATGTGGCCGGCGGGCCGCCTCACCGTGCAGATACTCGACGACTCCACCGACGAGGACACCCGGGCCTTGGTCGAGAGGACCTGTGCGGACCTCCGGGCGGCCACCGGCGTCGACTGCTACGTGCTACACCGGGTCGATCGCCAGGGCTACAAGGCCGGTGCTCTGGAGGCGGGCCGGCGGCGTACGGACGCGGAGTTCCTCGTGATCTTCGACGCCGATTTCATTCCATCCCGCGACTACCTGCTGCGCGTGATCCCGCACTTCTACCTACCCGACGGCACGCCGGACGACGGTCTCGCGCTCGTGCAGGCGCAGTGGGGACATCTGAACCATGACGAGTCCGCGCTGACCCGTGCACAGTCGCTCTGGGTCGACGACCATCACACGTTGCAGATGTCGTGGCGGTCGGCGATGTGGCGGTTCGTGAACTTCACCGGCACCGCCGGCGTCTGGCGGGCCTCGGCCATCGAGGCGGCCGGTGGATGGCGGGCGGCGAGCCTCGTAGAGGACTGTGAGCTGAGCTTTCGCCATCTCTTCGCCAACTATCGCACCGCGTTCGTCAAGGACGTTGTGGTACCGGCGGAGCTGCCGGCGACCTACACGGCGTACAAGGCCCAGCAGAGGCGTTGGACACAGGGGTGGGTGCAACTGCAGCGGCTGCACCTGGCGACACTGGCGTTCCGATTCGAGTGCACATGGCCCCGACGGATCCATCTCCTCTACCACATGAGCATCTCGTGGCAGTGGCCCGCGTGGGCGATCTGGATCAGCTTGCTGCCCTTCCTGATCGTCAACGGCCTCTGGTTCGGTGCGTTCGGCGCCGCGGCCGGACTCGGTCTGTACATGCTGCCCTGCGCGCTGTGGACCATCGCGGCCACGACCATCGCCTCCCTTGAGACCAGGCACGTTCATCCCGAACGGCCCACACTGACGACCTTTCTCCGACGGGTCGGGCGCGTTGTGCCGTACCTCGTGATCAACACGGGCATGCTTCCGCACCAGTTCAGCGCCTTCTGCGAGGGACTGTTCGGTCCCCTGCACAGCGAGTTCGAACGCACTCCGAAGACCGCCACGATCACCGCGCCGTCCGGGGCGGGCGGCTCCGCCGGGTCAGCGGTCGCGCCGGAGGCACGGGCCGCCGGGAGGCGTTACAACGTCCGGGTCCACTGGCCGTACGTGCTGACCGAAGCGTTCTTCGTCGCGTACCAGTTGGCGTGGTCGGTGCTCTTCGCCACCCAGGGACTGCTCCTGTGCGCCCTCGGTGCGGTGATCGTGGCCGGCTGCGTCCTTGCTCTCGCATACTTCTACGGCGACCACGCCGGCAAGGTCTGCTTCGTCGTCGACAAAGCCGCAGTACGTTCCCTCCTCGGCGCCGCGACCCACAGACCGCCGTCCGGTCAGCGGTAGGGCGCGCGGCCAGCCGGCTCTGGTCCACCTCGGACACGTACCAATACCCCACGGTGCGCATTGAGATCAATCTCGGTGCGCACCGTTTGTGTTTCCGGGTGGTAGGTCAGTCGGAGTACGAGTTGTCGGTAGACCTCGGCCTTGTCGGCGGGGTCGGCGTCGCGAAGCACGGTGACGATGTCGCCGAGTGCCTGCACGAGGGACGTGATCTCTGTGCGGCTCATTCGTCTGGGTGTTGTGCGTGTAGGTCGGCTTCGGTGCGGGTGCGTTCGGCCTGGGCGCGACCTGAGGCGATTGCCGAGATGCCCGGTGGGTACTGGCATCCCGTCGGTACCTGCGCGATGGCCCAGCCTGCACGCCCAGTTGGCCGCTCTGCCCTGGCGGGCCATTGCGGACGCTGACCGTGACACCGACCGCGGCCACGGCCGCCGGGAGATCCGTACCCTGAAGATCGTGTCCGTCTCGACCGGGATCGGCTTCCCGAACGCCGCCCAAGCCTTGCAGATCCGACGCGACAGACGCCGACTCGACCAGCCGAAACGCTTCACCACAGAGACCGTCTACGCGATCACCGACCTGCTCGCGCACCAAGCTCGGCCTGCGCAACTGGCCGCCTGGATCCGCGGCCACTGGTCGATCGAAAACAAGGTGCACTGGATCCGCGACGTCACCTACGACGAAGACCGCTCCCAGATCCGCACCGGCAACGGCCCCAGGTCATGGCAACCCTGCGCAACGCCGCCATCAGCGCCCTCCGACTGACTGGCGTCACCAACATCGCCGCCGCCACCCGCCACCACGCCCGCGACAGCAACCGACCACTGGCCCTACTCGGCATCACCTGAGGACTTTGCCGGGGCACCGGGCGTGCAGCTGGCACGGGCGTGTATTCCCTGACCATCGACCTGCGACAACGAGTACGCATTCTCGACGACAGCCGCGCCGCTGACCTGCCATGCCTCGGCGCCTTGCGACCTGGGACACGCAAGCACTGGGCCAACACACGCTCAACTGGTCACCGAGATAGAGGTCGCAGCGCTCCCTGACCATAAGTAACGTAACAGCGATCTTGGCGTGGCGCTATCGGGCACGCGACCGACTGCGCAGGTCAGCGGCCATGGCTATGGTCGTCCGATGCCTACTCACAAGATCACTGCCGCTTCGGCGGGTACGTGGACGCTCGGCGACCTGACCGTCAACCGGATCGGATTCGGCGCGATGCGACTGACGGGCAGCGCCGCCTTCGACCTCGGCACGCCAAGCAACCGCGACCGGGTCATCGGCGTGCTGCGCCGTGCGGTCGAGCTGGGCGTGAACCACATCGACACCGCAGCGTTCTACTTCTCCCCGCTGCGCTCGGCCAACGAGCTGATCAACCGGGCGCTGGCGCCGTACCCCGACGATTTGGTCATCACCACGAAGGTTGGCCCCGGCCGGGATCCGTCCGGCGAGTGGCTGCCACTGGCCCGGCCGGATCAACTACGTGGGCAGGTCGAGGAGAACCTGCGCCAGCTCGGCCGCGACCACCTGGACGTGGTGAACCTGCGCCAACACGGCCTCGACTCGATCGCCGAGCACTTCGGTGCGCTTGCCGAACTGCGCGACGCCGGCCTGGTCCGGCATCTGGGCATCTCCAATGTCCGCCCGCACCATCTCGCACAGGCCCAGGCGATCGCCCCCGTCGTGTGCGTGCAAAACGCGTACGGCATCGACAACCGCACCAGCGACCAAACCCTCCGCACGTGCGGCGAGCAGGGCATCGCGTTCGTACCATTCTTCGCGATCGTAGGTGACGAACGTGAGGCCGGCGGTGTCGCCCAAAACGACGCGGTCCTCGCAATCGCACGTGCACACGGCGTCTCGCCCGCGCAGGTCCGGATCGCCTGGACGCTGAGTCGCGGGCCGCACGTGTTGGCCATCCCGGGTACGGGCAACCCGGATCACCTGGTCGAGAACCTGGCCGCCGGGGCACTTCGCCTGTCCCCGGACGAGCTTGCCAGCCTCGAATAGCGATGCCCACCCCGCTACCCACATGCAGTGCGCATCTTCACCAACCACTTCAAGCCGGACACCCCACACGACTTTGCCGGGGCCCTGGGCCAGTTCCCAGTTGGACCAGTGCGACAGGCCGGTCACCTCTGGTGGGGTCGTCCGGGTCAGGGCGAGGATCCGTGCCCGCACCGGGCCGGGCACGACGGTCGGTTTACCTGGTTGGGGCCGGTCGGCGAGACCAGCCAGGCCAGAAGCGTGGTAGCGGGCCAACCCGGAAATGTACGCCGCGATCGACGCTGGGAAGGCCCGACCGGTCAGAGCGAAGATCAGCGACTTCAACACTACGAGGGCGTCTGGTGGATGCCCCGCCCCGACGGCCACGGTTGGCAACAGGTCACCGACCCGCTGTTCAGCAACGACTTCACCTGGAGCCGGACCGTCTGTGGGTCACTCACATAACCGAACACCCACCCGGGAGGGCAAGGCCTACTGCGCCGTAGTTCTGGGCACCTACTCACGGAAGGCCGTCGGCTGGTCCATCGACGTCGCCCAGACCGCGACGCTGCCGACGGGGACCAAGGGCACCCAAGGGACCTTGGACCACCGTTCGTCGGTGCAAGTTCCCCGATAGTGCAGGGGCGGGCTGTCGGCTTGCCGACAGTGGCCAACTGCCGCAGGGGCTCGGCGCGGTGGTCGGCCGCGCCTCCCCGATTCCGTCTGGACTGGGCACCAGTGCTTTCGCCGCAGCGAAGCTCCTTCATACCGGCGCGCCTCTCCGCTCAACTGGTTCTAGATTCGCGGCCACCTGTTGATCGCAGAGGTCAGGAAGTGTCAAGGAGTGCTGTGATGATGACGCGGTAGGTTGCGCCCGATGGAGAGGGGAGCCATGGCGAACCCACCGCGACTGTGGTGGCAGGACATCGATCCCATGGTGTGGCGGTGCTTCGGCCAACCAGATGATCTTGCGCGTGAACGCAACATAGCGGTGCTCGCCTCCTTGGAGGAACTCGCCACCCGTGCGCCGATGTCGGCGCTGGGCGACATCGACGCGCAGATGCGCGAAGTCGGATTTCTCGACACGATTACCGATCGTGAGCTGCGCGATGTGCTCGACTACCTGACCAGTGCGCATCTGGTCGAGCCTTTTCGCGACTATGCCGCGCTCAATTCGGGCTTGGACGCGGTGATGCGCCGCCAAGAGGCTTGGGCGTTGACCAAGGTGGGCCGGGCCGTGGTCGGTGCCGTGCGCTCGGCCGTCGTTGACTCGCGGCGGGCGTTGCAGCTGCCGACCCGTCTACTGGATGGCGTCGACCGTACGCTGCGCGCCTTGCTCGAACACGCGGTGCAGGATCCAGGGCTGCTGCCGACCGATCTCGACGACGTGCGTACCCGTCTGGAGGAGATGCAACGCGTCACGGCTGACTTCTACGCAGCCTTGGCGCAGATGGTGCAGTCCGATGTAACCGACGACCTGATCTTCGGTGAGAACCGCGACCGGGTCGTCGAGGCGTTGCGCCAGTTCCCGCGCGAGTCCGAGCGCGCGCTGCGCAGAGTGGAGCTGACCCTCGCCGAACTCGACGCCGCGGGGCCGAGGCTTCTGGTGGAGGCGGCGGCGATGCATGCCGGTCTAATCGACCCCGGCGAACAGCAACACTGGATCGACGAGCGAGCGCGCCGCCTGACGGACCTGCAGGCGTGGTTCGGCCGGGACGGGTCAGTGCAAAGACTGATCTCGTCCGCCGCAGGAGCGGTCCACACACTGCTGGTCGCGATCGACCGCCGCTACACGGCCTTGCGCCGGGGCTCCGACCTGGCCGCCGACTTCCGGGAACTGGCCTACAGCCTGCATGCACAGCCCGACGACGCGCAGGCGCGGCGGGTGTACGCGGCAGCGTTCGGTCGGTGGCCCTCGGCCCACGCTGCGGTCGCCACCGCCGAGGAGGAGGTCGCCTTCGCCACCGCCGCCGAGGCGGGCATTAGCCGCCACCAAGTCGATGTGGTGCTGCGCGAACACGAACGCAGCGGTCCGGCCGGTGGCCGGCCCCGCAAAGTCCCCGACGCCGGCGAGGCCCGGACCGCGGCGCTGCAGCGCGCGGCCGCCGAGTCCGCCGCCCGACGCCGTTTCACAGCGCTGCTGCTCACCGAAGGCGAGGTCCGCATGACCCACTTCTCCGGCCTGGAGACGCCGGCGCTGGCCATCCTCCTGAGCGCCGTCGAGGTCGCCCTGCACACCACCGACCCTGTCACCGGCTACGGCGAGGCCCAAGCCGAGGGCGCCAACGTCGTAGTGCGCGTTCGTGACATCCGCCCCGGCGCGACCGTGGCGGTCCGGTTCGTCGAGGGTGTGCTGCGGGCACCCGACCTGCTGGTGAGCGTCAGCCCTGCGGACACCGGTGTCGTACCTGCGCGGGTTGAGGGGGCGGCATGACCCAGCGGCCCCTCGACCCGGACCTCAGCGAAGCAGCGCGGCATTTGACGGTGACTTGCCGCATCACCGCGGCTGACGATCCGGGGCGTTACCGGCACGTGCTGCGCGGCCGACGCGAACTCACCGAATTCTTCCGTGCTGAGCTGGGCTGGAGTCTGCACATCCACGAGGTGTCCGGGGTGGTGCGGCTGCACAAACGCCGCGACGACGTGCCCGCCGACCGGGGGCCGCATCTGCCGCGCCGGACCGGCCGCGGCGACCTCGCACCCGCCCACGTGCTCGTGCTGGTAGCCCTGGTCTGCGAGCAGTTGTGGCGCCGCCCGCGCATCAGTCTGCGCGAGTTGTTGCAGTCGGTCGCTCAGGTGTGCGCCGCCGAGGCGGCGACCGGACGGCTTCCCTCGTTCCGGATCGTCGCCACGGACGGTGTCAGCAAGCGGGAGGCTCAGACTGCCCGCGAGAACATCGTCGACGCCATCCGGCTGCTGCAAGCCGAAGGCGAAATCACCGTCGACGCCGACCTGGAACGGGCGGTGACCGACGAGGACGCCGAGGTGTTCATCACCGCCGACCGGGACAGCCTCGCCAACAAGTTCGCGTCCCTGTCTCCGACCCTGCTGGCGCTCAACGACCGGCCACCCGCGCAGCACGTCGAGGCGCTGACTGCGGTGTCGCTGCCCGACGCGGATCCGGGCGCCGCCGCGCAACGACGCGCCGGGGTGGAGGGCCGCCGGTTGACAGCGCTGAGGCGCGTCGCCGACGACCCTGCCGCGGACCCCGGCGACGATCCGAACGACGTGGGCTATCTCGCCACCCTGACCGGCCGGGAGCGGGCCCTCAATGTCGCGTCGGCGTTGGGCCTGGTCAGTACCGTACGACGCGACTGGTGGGAGATCACCGACCCGGCGGCATCCGGTACCACCGGTGCTTTCCCACAGGGCAGGCGTATCGAACGGCAGGCGGCGCTGGCTCTGCTGGCAATGTTGCCGGAGTACCACGACCGGTTCGTGACCGTCGCCGACATCACCACGATGGTGGAGCGGATCCGGGCACAGACGCCGCGGTGGGCTGCCGGTTACGCCGAACGCACCGCGGCTCTTGCTCACGCCGCGGCCGCCGACCTCGTCGCCGCCGGACTGCTGCACGCCACCGGCGACGGCGACCGCTGGCAGATCACGCCCGGGGTGCATCTGTGGCGCGTGCGCGTGCGTCACCGGGAGCAGCCACGCAGCCGGACACAGGCGGTGCCGGAGCCGGACAGCCTGTTCAGCATGGCCACCACCCAGGGGGAGTAACAGCAGTGAGCGTGATCCCGCACCAGATCCGACGCCTGCCGGAGCCGGCGCTCGAGGACGTAGCCGACCTCGGTGTCCCACGGGCGGTCGGCAGGTGGCAGCCCACCCGGGCCGGTGCGGTCAACTCGTGGGCCTGGACCGACGAGGTGTTCCTGTTCGCCGACGGCTGGCTAGCCCTGGCCGGGCCGAACGGCTCGGGTAAATCCCTGACCGCGTCGATGCTGGTCACCATGCTCCTGGACGCCGACACCTCGCAGAAAGCACTGTCGGTCTCGGGTGAGGCCGCCGGCACACTCATCGACCGGCACACCGACCGCACCACCACCGAGGACCGCACCGGAGCTTGGTGGCTGGAGTACGGCCTGCATACGGCCGGCTCGGCTGACGTGCGCTACCTGACCACCGGGCTGTGGCTGCGGTCGCAGGGCGGCAGCCTGCAACGAGCGTTCTTCCTCACCCCTGGCCGCGTCGGCATCGACCTGCACCTGCAACGCGACCGCGAACCGGTCGCTGTCGAGGACCTCGCCGCGCAATTGTCCGCCCTCGACGGCCGGCTGTTCACCTCCCACGACCGGCTCACGAGCAAGGCGAAACCCCATCTGCACGTCGCGGACGAAGACCAGTACCGGGACGCCGTACGCACCACGTTGTTCGCTCCGCTGGACGCGGTGCAGTTCGATGCGCTGCTCGGAGTCCTTCGCAGTCTGCGCAGCGTACGCACCGCGGAAGCCATCTCTCCGAACGCGATGCGAACGGTGCTGACCGAGGCCCTTCCCGCTCTGGATCCGCGGGCCTTGCAGTTCATCGCCGACACCATGGAACGCATCGCCGATCTGGAACGTCAGCTGCAGCAGGCCCGGTCCGAGACCCGTCAGCTGGAGCAGGCCGAGCAGCAGTACCGCCGCTACCTAGACACGGTCACCGCAGTGGAGGCCGCACAGCTCTCGCACGCCCAAACCCTCTTCGACGATCATGGCCGTCAAGTGCGCGCCGCCGAGGACAAGCTGACCGAGGCGACACGGGCCGCGGCGGCCGTCGCCGCGCAGCGGGCCGAGCTGCGTACCACGATCACCGAAGTGAAAGGGAAGCTGCAGGCGACCGACGCGGCCCTGCGTGACCACGCCGGCGCGGAACTGCCCCAGCTCGAAGAGCGACTCACCGAGCTGCGCAAGCTGCACGACGCGGCGCGGCAGCGACAAGACGACCTGGCAGACGATGCCGAGCTCACCGCCGCTGCAGCCCAGGAAGCGTTAGAGCAGGCCAGCAGCGGGCAGCGACATCTGGGCGAACTCGTGTCCCATCTGCTGGCAGCCGCGGCCGAGGTCGGCGCGCAAGCCTTCGTCGACCGCATCGCCGACAGCAGTAATCAGCTCACCAGCACCGAACCCGGTTCTGCGGTGACGCTGACGGGCCTCGCCCAGCTGGCCGGCACGCCCCATAGTTGGGTACAGGCACGTCTGGACGTTCTGCAGCGCATCGACGCTGCCATGCGCGAACTCGACATAGCCCAGGAGGGCCAGCGCGGAGCCGCCGCACAGGTACGCGCTGCCGAAGCCGACCGCGACCGGTACGAGCAGACCGCCGAGCAGGCCGTCACCTTGCGCCGCACCGCCGAATCTGAGCTTGGCGCCGCATTGCAGCAATGGGACGGCCACCGTGTCGAGCTTCCCGCCATACCCGCACATCTGCTCGACACCGGCGAAAGGATCGACCCGGACGCACTGGTGAGCTGGCTGCACCGAGCCGGCACGAGCACCCGGCATCGAATCGCACTCGCGGCGCGCGAACAAGACGTCCATAACGCCGGCCGTAACGTGACCGCTGCGGAAGCCGCAGTGGGCACAGCGGCCGGCAAACGCGAAAAGGCGGACGCAACGGCGGCCGAGGCCGAACGCGGCCTTGCCAGCGCCGAGCAGCAAGCCGTCATCGATCACGAGGCTGCCGACGAACGCGCCCGGCAGGACCAGGCAGCTCACGAAGCCGCGGTCGAAGCCGCGCAGCAGATCACCGCGGATGCCGAACAAGCACTTGCCGACGGAGGTACTGCTGCCACCGCCGCCGCGCTCACCTGGGCTCACCGCGTCGCTGCGTGGCGGACCTCGCTGATCCACCTCGACCCCGCCGCAATCAACGTGCCCAGCGCCCCGGACACCGTCGACCTGCACCAGCCGGCAAGAGCCGTCCAACAGGCACACGCCACGGTCGCCGCGCGGCTGCAACGCAGCATCGCCGGCGCCGAACACGACCGAGACCAAGCCCAGCAAAGCGTGCAGCACATCGAGGCTGAGCTCAGCAACGCCCGCCGGCAATCACCCGTACCCGCCGCACCGCCGTGGCGTGCCGTGCGCCACCCGGACGCCGGCGTCCCGTTCTGGGCGGCGGTCGCGTTCGCACCCCAGACAGGCGCCGGCCACGCCGACCGGCTGGAAGGTGCCCTGCTGGTGTCCGGCCTGCTCGACGCGCTGATCACCCATGACGGCCGGCTCATCGGCGACGGCGACGTCATCCTGTCCCCACACGCCCCCGTTCCCGGTCGCAGCCTCGCCGACGTACTGAGCGCGGAACCGGACTGCGGCATCGACCCGCGCCGCATCACCAGCCTGCTGCGCAGCATCACCATCGACGAACACGACAGTGACACCTTCGCCGGACGTCTGCGCATCGGCCCGATGATCGCGACCGCTCCGCGCGACTACCGCGCCGCATTCATCGGTCGCACCGCCCGTGAACGCGCCCGCCGCACACGGGTCTCCGACCTCGAACACCAGCTCGCCATTGCAGGTGACATTCTCACCGGCGCGCAGCGCCACCTACAGTCGATGCAAGAGGCGGCACAAGCCGCGCAGGCTGAAGCCGACAGCTTCCCGGGCACCGACGACATCGCCCGAGCCCGCGACAACCTGGTCCAGCTACGCCTCGCGCTCGCCGACGCCGAGCAGCGCACCACCAGAGCCGCCGCCGAGGCCGATGCCGTCCTGGCCCGTGCGCTGACCGCTGTCGCCGCTACCCGTACCGCCATCGACCGGAGCTTGATCGACGCCGGCCAACGACTCGAATCCGCCGGTGACACCCTGCGAGAATCCCTCGAAGCCGAAACTGCCGCCGCCGAACACCTGACCGCCATGCGTGTCGAACTGGCCACCGCGGTCGACCACCGTGATCAGGCCCAAGCCGCTGAGGACCGGTGCACCCACGAAGAACACTCATTCCCCGACCTGGACGACTTGCGACGAGTCCTGCGCGATGAGGACGCCGCGGAGCAGGCCGCCATCGCCGCCCGAGCCCGCGTCACCGACCACGAAGGTCTGCACCGCGACGCCAGTACCCGCGTCGTGCAGGCGCAGCAGACTGTCAACGTCGCGGCCACGCAGCCGGACAGCACCATGCTGCCCACCAGTGCCCAACCCCTGCACCGGCACCGGCAAGCGGTTGAAGGCTTCGACCGCCAGATCAGCACCTGGTCCAACGCCGCACAACGCACCCTCGATCTGCTCACCACCGCCCACCTCACCAAGAAGACGGCCGGCCGCACCGCCGCAAAGCTGCACGCCGCCGTCGCCGACGCAGGCAACCTGCAGCAGAGCGCGACCAGCCTGAACGCCCGCGTCGAGCAGACCCGGACCCTGCACGGCGCCGAATACACCTACCTTCTGCGCACCCGTGAGGCCCTCGATGCCGAACACAACGCCCGGCAGGCCGAGGACGAGGCACTCGGCAAACAGCACGGCAAGCACGAGGTCGCCGAAGCCGAAGCCCGTCTGACCCTGACCAACCTCGCACCGCAACGAGTCGAGACCGAACAAGCCCGGACCCGCCACCACCACCGCATGGGCCTACTGGCCACCTACGGCTTCGCCGACGTCCCGGACGACATCCCACACGAACCCGACGGCACCCCCGCCAACGTCACGGCCGCACTGAGCTGGGCCCGCCGGATCCTGGCCCAACGACAGGGAAGCACCCGCCTGGACTCCCTCATCGGCAACCGTGACCGGATGCTCCGCCAGCTTGAGAACACCACCCGTACCGTCAATCAGGCCCTCGCCGCGTTCGACCAGCAACTCGACATCACCACCCTGGAGAACACCGACTGGCGCCGTGTCACCCTCGCCGCCCCCAACGCCGCCGTCGGTGACGACCTGCGCCACGCCGCCGCCACACTGCGCACCACCGTCGCGGGCCTGGAAGCCGACCTACGTCACGACATCAAGGGCATCCTGAAAACCTCGACGTTCATCCAGCTGCGCCGCGACATCCAGCAACGACGCGAAGCCGCCCAAGAGCTGGTGCGCCAGATCCGCGCGACCCTGCAGAACGTGCGAACCGGCGTCGCCCGCGTCGGCGTGCAGGTCGACTGGAAGGTCCGCGAGGATGACAACGCCCGCCAGATGGTCGACCTGCTCACCGCACCGCCCTCCGACGAGGTCTTCGAGACGATGTACGACGTCCTGCGCCGCCGGATGGAAGAAGCCGGCGACGAAACCTGGACCGACCGCGTCGCCCACACCTTCGACTACCGCTCCTGGCACGAGTGGCACATCAGCGTCACCCACAGCAGCTTCGGCGCTGACCAGTTCAAACCCGTCAACGCCCGCTCCAACCCGCTCAAGAGCCTGTCCACCGGCGAATCACGCCTGGCCACCATGCTGCCGCTGCTCGCCGCTGCCTGGTCCATGTACTCCGGCGCCACCTACGTTGGCCCCCGCCTGTTGACCATCGACGAGATCGACGCCGCCTTCGACGACAAGAACCTACGTCAGGTCCTGGCCCTGCTTCGCACCTGGAACTTCGACGTGCTCGCCACCACCCCGTCGATCGCCCCACTGATCAAACGCGAGTCCCGCGACGTCGTCATCCACGAAGTCATCACCACCGCGGGCCGTCACCGCGTCACCATCCCCTGGCTGTGGAACGGTGCCGGCGAGGCCACACCCATCACCCTGCCGCTACCAGCCACCACCACCGAGAGCTGACCCACGGTGCCCACCGACCTGACCTACCTCGCCGCCGACACCGACCTGCACCCGCTCTGGCAGGCGATCCACGACCGGCTTTGCGCCGGCACCACGCCTGAAACACTCGCCACCGTCCGCGTCACCGACATGAACCACGCCGGCGTCGCCCAGCTGCGCACCTGGCTCGACACCACCACCCGGCGCCGCCGCCGAATTTCCGCCGTCGCTGCCACCGGCGACACCATCACCGTGCCCGTCCGCGACCTGCTCACCGCCCTCGACCTCACCCCCGGTCAGCTCATCACGATCGTGGAACTCGCCATCAACGCCCCGATTATCGACCGCAGCGCCAAAGCCCGCACCAACGCCGCCCACCGAGAGCAGCTCTGGCAGTACGCCGCCGACCAGCTGCCCGGGCTCCCTCAGCTGGTCACCCGCATGCGCACCGCCGGCCTCGGCGAGGACGACACCGACATCCGCACTACCATCGCAGCCCTGGCCACAGTCATGAAACAGCTACCCCTGACCCCACCGGCGCCGCTGGCCAAACTCGCTCACGACACCGTCGGCGACCCGCACTATTTCGACCTCGATCGGCTCGCGGGCAAACGCCTGGTCGCCGCCATCGCCGAACACACCGGCCAGGCCGTACCAGCCCGGCCGGACCTGGTGCGGGCGCTGCTGGCCGAGTCCGGCATCGTGGCGGACCGGTTGTCGGCCACCGTGCTGCTGTTCAACGTGAACACCACCGGCGACGGGCCCATCGACCGGCGACTGCGCGACAGCCGTACCCCCGTCGCCCTTACCCTGCTCGACCTCCTGCAGGAGCCGCCGATACTCGGCGCGCAAGTCCTCACCGTCGTCGAGAACCCGTCCGTACTGGAAGTCGCCTACCTCAACGGCTCGGCGCAGCCGCTGGCGTGCACCAGCGGACAGCTGCGCGCCGTCGACCACACCCTGTTCCGCCTCGCCGTCCACCACGGCGTCCACCTGCGCTACGCCGGCGACATCGACCACGCCGGCCAGCACATCGCCACGATCGTCGCAGACACCTACGGCGCTGAACTCATCGCCATGGACGCCGACACCGCCCAGCAAGCCCAGCAACGCCCACCAGCCGTCGCGCTCACACTTGCCACGCAGGCCGACACACCGGCTATCTACCAGGAACACGACGTCGTGCTGCACCGCATATTCCAGTAGCGTCTCAGCACGAGACAGGCCCGCGGAGGCTGGGAAACCGGGCCTGTCTCGTGAAGGGTGTTTCCGGCGATCTTGGTTAGTAGGTTTCAGCGGTTGGGAAGCGGTCGTTGAAGGTGATGGCGAAGGCGTTCAACGCGGGTTTCCACCGCATCGCCCACCGCGTCCTGCCGGTCCCGGTCGGGTCCAGCGATCGGGTCACCAGGTACAGACACTTCAACGCCGCCTGCTCGTTCGGGAAGTGCCCCCGGGCCTTGACCGCCCGCCGGTAGCGGGCGTTCAATGACTCGATCGCGTTCGTCGAGCAGATCACCTTCCGGATCTCGAGGTCGTAGTCGAGGAACGGGATGAACTCGGTCCAGGCGTTGTCCCACAGCCGGATCACAGCCGGGTAGCGCCCGCCCCACTTCTCCGCCAGGTCGTCGAACGCCGCCCGGGCCGCGGTCGCGTTGACCGCGGTGTAGATCGGCTTGACGTCCCGCTTCAACTCGTCCCAGCACCTGCGTGACGTCAACCGGAACGTGTTACGGATCAAGTGAATGATGCACGTCTGCACGATCGTGCGGGGCCACACGTTCGTGACGACCTCCGGCAGCCCCTTCAACCCGTCGCAGACGAGGAAGAACACGTCCTTGATACCCCGGTTACGCAGGTCGGTCAGCACGCTCATCCAGAACTTCGCACCCTCACCACCGGTCCCGGCCCACAACCCGAGAACGTCCTTGTCCCCGTCGAGGGTGACCCCGATCGCGGCGTAGAACGGCCGGTTGCTCACCTGCCCGTCCCTGACCTTGACCACGATCGCGTCGATGAACACCGCCGCGTAAACCTCATCGAGGGGGCGGTGGGCCCAGTCGGTCATCTCCTCGACCACTTTGTCGGTGATCCGGGAGATCGTCTCCTTCGACACCGACGCCCCGTAGATCTCGGCGAAGTGCGCGGAGATCTCCCCGGTCGTGAGGCCTTTCGCATACAGCGACAGCACCACCTCGTCGACCCCCGACAACCTGCGCTGACGTTTGCGCACGATCTGCGGCTCGAACGTGCCCGCCCGATCCCTGGGCACGTCGATCTCGACCGGGCCGGTGGTGTCGGTCAGGACCGTCTTCGACCGGGTCCCGTTACGAACATTGCCCGACCGCCCATCGCCGGCGGTCTCGTGTTTCTCATAACCGAGGTGCCCAGTCATCTCCTCGTTGAGCGCGGTCTCGAGGACCGTCTTCGTCAACTGCTTGAGCAGACCGTCCGGGCCGGTCAAAGACAGGCCCTGTTCCTTGGCCAACCGGACCAGGTCGGCGGCGGCCTTCGCCTCCGCCGACAGCTCGGCCTTGACCTTCCTCGGGGTCACATCGTTCAGTGTCGCAGTCATCACGGCACCCTCCTCACCAGGCACAACGCCCAGCAGGTCAGGCCGGAAACACCCTTAAATCCACAGACCCGGGAAACCTGTTTCAATGCGCCGCGTTAGGTTGTTCGCCGAATTGGTTGCCGCTTATTTACCGAACGTTTAACGGCGGGTGTGTCATGCGCAGTCACGGTGCGCACCAGCGGAGATAGTCTGACGCACATGATCGTGCGTCTACTGGTGGCCGGCGTGAGCGCGCTTGCGGGGATCATGGTGCTCGGCGGTTGCTGGTCGGAGGACGAGCCGCAGTCGGGGCACAAGGTCTCGGTGGACGCGGTGCGGCAGGCGGCGATCCAGATCGACCCCGCGCGGTGTCCGATCAAGCTCGACCTGTCCGCCGCGCTGCGGTCCGTAGCTGTCGACCGGCCCGCGCAACTGGACTCCGCGAGCGCCGAGGTGTCGAAGAGCGAGAAACCCGCCGACGACCCGGTCACCGCGCAGCAGAACGGACTACCCCCGCTCGAGGCGGCCGCGGCCACGTACGTCGAATGCGACTATCGGGTCGGCGAAGACAAACTCGGCATCCGCCTGACCGCGACCCGCGCCCCGGCCGCGATCAGCCTGCTCGCCCCGCAGATCGCGCGTGACGCGCACCTGACCCTTCAGGACCTGCAGGGGTTTCTCGACTCACCACCTGGCGCGGGTCAGGTCAAGGTCGCGGGTGGCACGGTGGCCGCCGGGGGCGTCGCGGCCGACGGGGGAGACGTGGCCATGCTGGTCTCGTCCACCGTGCCCGAGTTGCACGACGACACCTTGAGCACGTTCACGGCTGAGCTCATCAATCAAGTGGCGTTCTGAGAGGTCGTGCTGGATCCACGCCAGCTCCACGACAAGCGCACGCAGGTGCGGCTGTTCGCGTACCAGCGGGGCGATGATCCGCTCGGCCTCGGCGTAGCTGCGAAGCACCCGCAGCGCCGCCGACCGGCTCGCCAACGCGGAGGGACCGTCCGGGTTGCACGTGGTGTTGGCGTTGTCCCCCGCCCTCTTTACGCGAGGATTTGCCCGCCACAGTGACGGCTACCGCCTGTCGGTCGGTGTCCCCGGACGCGGGGTGTTCGTCCATGACCGGTGGTGGGGCCCTCGGCATTCACTTGGCGTCGACAAAGCGCGTTGTGTTACAGCCTGCACGGACGTTGTGTTCCGTCCAGGGTCATCCCTGAAATCAAGTCCATCGATCCCGCATCGACGGCAGCTTGAGGTCGCGCAGGCGTTCGTGCGGCATCTCGACGGCGAACACTGCCGGGTGCAGCCGGGCGGTGGTGACCGCCTGTGCCAGCGCGACGGCCGTGGCTCCACGACCCCCGGCCAGGCGAGCCCACTCTACGTCATCGAATGCCTCCGGTATCTAGTTAGGAATCGCGCCATTCACATCGTTACCGTCCACGGGACAGCCCGCGATGACCGAACGCCGGGCGGGGCGCGGATGGCTTCTGAGCTTCGGCCGTAGCCAATCGACGTCAGTTGGCGAGACCGGCTCGGCGATTCGCGTGTTCGGCGCGGGCCGGGGCGCCGACCTGGTGCAGGTATTGCAGGGCTTGACGGTAGGAGGTGATGAGGCTGGTTTGTTCGTAGGCGACGCCGATTTCGGCGCAGTACGCCTGCACGATCGGCTGGGCCTTGCGCAGGTTGGGGGTCGGCATGGCGGGGAACAGGTGGTGCTCGATCTGGTAGTTCAGGCCGCCCAGTGCCGCGTCGGTGAGCCAGCCGCCGCGGACGTTGCGGGAGGTCAGTACCTGCTTGCGGAGGTAGTCCTCGTCGCCGGTCGGGTGCGGCATGCCTTTGTGGTTGGGTGCGAACGTCATGCCGAGGTAGACGCCGAACAGTGCCTGGTGTATGAGCAGGAACGCGATGGCCTGTAACGGTGAGAGGACGACCAGCAGCGCGGACAGATAGCCGACGGCGTGCAGGATCAACAGCGCGGATTCCAGGCCGCGGCGCTTTACGGTGCCGTTGCGCAGCGCCTTGATGCTGGACACCTTCAGGTCGATGGCGAGCAGGGTGAGGAGCGGGAAGAACAGCGCGGCCTGGTACCGGGTGATGAAGCCCTTCAGCCCGCGCCGGCCCAGGGCCGACTTCGTGGCCCAGATGAGTACCTCGGGCGCGACATCCGGGTCGAGGTCGTCGTGGTTGGGGTTGTTGTGGTGGCGGGTGTGCTTGTCCATCCACCAGCCGTAACTCATCCCGACGCCAAGATTCCCGGCCAGCCGTCCGGCGAATTCACCGGGGCGTTTGGTGCGGAACACCTGGCGGTGCGCCAGGTCGTGCGCCACGAGCGCGACCTGGGTGAACGTGACGGCGAGGAACGCGGCCGTCACCAACTGCCACCAGGACGAGCCGATGAGGAAGAACGCGGTCCAACCGCCGAGGAGCATGAGCGCAACGACGCTGAGCCGTACCCCGTAGTAAGCAGGTCGGCGCTGCGTCAGTCCCTCCCCGCCGATCCGCCGGGACAGGACGGCGAAGTCGCTTCCTGTCGGTGTCCGCGAGGGCGTCATGGTGATCGTCATGTTTCTATCAAACCGCTTCACGCCTGAACCGTCAGGAGCGCTACGCCCTCCAACGCGGTGGGGCTAGCACCACCACTGAATCGTCAGTCCGTGGGCACAATATGACCGTGGACATGCGCGGTACCGGTGAACGGTTGGGCCGATGGGCCTGGCGCGGTGTGCGCTCCGTGCTCAGCGGCATGGCCGGAATCGGTCTGGCGTTCACCAACATTCCGCTGCTTGCCGTGTCGGCTGTCGCGTTGGCCCTGACTCCGGTGCCGTTCCTCGGTCTGGCGCTGGTGCCTTGGACGATGACGCTTGTCCGGAAGCGTGCCGATCTCGAACGCAGACGTGCCTCACGGACGGGCGTCCTTGTGACACGCCCGTACCATCCGGCCCCGGAGCGGGCCGGGGCTGGCAGTTGGCCACGTTTCCGGTGGGCTGTGACGGACCCGGCGACCTGGCGTGACCTTGCCTGGCTCGTGCCCGGAGCGGTCGTCGGGTTCACGCTTGGGACGATCTGTGTCGTGGTGCCGTTGTATGGGCTCGCGGGCCTGACGTTGGCGCCGTTGTGGGTCTGGCTCGGCACCGGCTGGTACGGCTACGGCGCAACGTGGTCCATCGACACGTTGAGCGACGGCCTGCTCTGCCTGCCGCAAGGCGCCGTCATCTTCGCCGCAGGCCTGTGGGCAGCGCCGTGGCTGCGCCGCGTCGACGCATACTTCGCGCGGCTTTTCCTCGCGCCGACCAGGGCCGCCGAACTCCGGCTGCGCGTCACGCAGCTGACGGTGACACGTGCTGACACGATGGGCGCCCAGGCGGCGGAGCTGCGCCGCATCGAACGCGACCTGCACGACGGCGTCCAAGCGCGCCTCGTCTCGCTCGGCATGGTGATCGGTCTCGCCGACGAACTGATCGACCGGAACCCGAAGGCCGCCCACGACCTGCTTGCCGAAGCGCGTGAGTCCAGCGGCCTGGCGCTCGTTGAGCTGCGACACCTGGTACGCGGCATCCACCCGCCGGTGCTCGCCGAACGTGGGCTCGGCGGTGCGATCCGTGCGCTGGCGCTCAGCCTCCCGGTGCCGATCATGGTCGACACCGACCTTCCCGGCCGGCCCGACGCACCCGTGGAGTCCGCGGCGTACTTCGCCGTCGCCGAGTCCCTGACCAACATGATCCGGCATAGCCGGGCCCGTGCCGGATCGGTGTCGTTACGGCATGCGGACGGTGTGCTGACAATGGTCGTCACGGACGACGGCGCAGGGGGTGCCGACCCCGCCACCGGCACCGGTCTACGCGGTATCGAACGCCGTCTCGCCGCGTTCGATGGCACGATGGCGCTGTCGAGCCCGTCTGGGGGGCCGACCGTCATCACCATGGAGTTGCCGTGCGCGTTGTCATCGCCGAGGACCATGCCCTCCTCCGTGACGGACTGACCCGACTCCTACAGGCATTCGACTTCGACGTCGTCGCAGCGGTCGACAACGGCCCGGCCCTGTTGCCCGCCCTGATCACACACAAACCCCAGGTGGCAGTTATCGACGTCCGCTTGCCACCGACGTTCACCGACGAAGGGTTACAGGCCGCAATCGAAGCCCGTACCGAGATGCCCGGCCTGCCGATCCTCATGCTTTCCCAGCACGTTGAACCCCTCTACGCCCGCGAACTGCTCAGCACCCCGCATGGCGGTGTCGGCTACCTCCTCAAGGATCGAGTGTCGAACGTCGGCGAGTTCGTCGATGCCGTCCGCCGAGTAGCCGGCGGCGGCACCGCTATGGACCCCGAGGTGATCTCACAACTGCTCGCCCGCCGGGAGCCACTCGCCCTGCTCACCGCCCGGGAACGTCAAGTACTCGGCGAAATGGCTGAAGGTCGCTCCAACGCGGCCATCGCCGCCAAGCTCCACATCACTGAGAAGGCCGTGAGCAAGCACATCAACAACATCCTCACCAAACTGGACATGCCTCCCTCCGACGATGACAACCGCCGAGTCCTCGCCGTTCTCGCTTACCTGAATGCCTGAACGGGTCCGTTGCGTTGTCTGGTCGGGAGAGGTGTAGCTCATCCGGGAGCAGCTCCCCGTCGCCAGTCCGCCCGCGGAGAGTCGAGATCCCGTAACGGACCTGGCCCGCGTGTCTAGTACCGCCGCGGAACGGGAAGACGGTCATCCGAGCCCCGGCGCATTCGCCCACGAAATGCGCTGGGCCGCCGCGGGCGAGGCGGTTCAACCTTCGGTAACCGTTATCAGACTGGCCACGCCAGCGGGGCGTCGGCTTGTGAGCGGAGGAAGTCGGCCCGCGTGCTGCGGGCGCGCTCGGGAGCGGGGTCGATCCCGGCCTCGTGGAGGATCTCCCAGACGGTGGACGCGGCTACCGTGATCCCGAGTACGAGCCGTTCGCGGTGCAGTCGACGATATCCCCAGCTGGGGTTTTCCCGGTACAGGCGCAGCACCAGGATGCGTATCGAGTGCACGGTCCGTGGCCGGCCCGGGCGCTTTGGTCGAGACCGCGTCGCGTGATGGTTACGAGCAGGTCGCGGTGCCAACGCAGCACGGTGTCCGGGCGTACCAGCATCTGCAATCGGCGCAGCACGTGCCGCGGCAACCGGTGCGGCAGAGCGGCCAGGAACGCCCGATCGCTCGGCTGAAACAGCGGTCGCTGTTCGCCCGGTTGCCGCTGCAGGATCGTGATCTGGTGACGTAACGCCAGGATCTCAGCATCCTTGTTCCGGTCGCTCGTCCGCAGGAGGCGCAGCATCGTGGGCGCGTTCGTCACGCCCAGGTACGTGAGTCGAAGCAGCACGGATGATTATGTTGCCTTAGCGAGCGACGGCTTGTGTCGCGCGTTCGGCTCAGGTGGCAGCCGTCGAGGTCCCGGGATGATGAGACAGCTCTCTCACCTGCTCGGATGGAGATCTCGGCAAGCGCAGGACCCATCTCGCGACCGCTCCTACCGTGAGAGTGCCGCACACGCGGTCGCGATGTCCGCCGGCAGCCCGTCGTCACCGCAGTCGAGTCCCGCTGCCGCCCGGCCGACCAAGCGCCACGTCCCACTTTCGAGGTGCAGGAAGACCTGGTCGCTGAGGATCGGATCCGAGGTCCGCGCCGGCAGCGCGATCAGCCGCGCGTACGCGTTCCGGCAGCCGAACACCTCGACCCGGTCGACGGCCACCCCGGCGGCGCGGTCGTCGACCAACGCCCTCGTCGCCGGCAGCAGCACGGCCGGCGCGCAGGACGGGTCGTCGGCCGCCGGCACGATCGGCGCCGCCGGTGCCGTGGACCGGTCACCGGCCGGTTCGGGCCGACCACCCGTACCCTGCGTGCCGCGCTGCCCGTCGGGAGCAGCCTGGGCGGGCACGTCGGGGGCGACCGTGGCGGCGCTGCCGACCGGGACCGGCGCGGGTGGCGTCGCGTCGGCGGGAGTGGTGGGGCTCCCGGTGACCACCGGAGACACCGGCCGCGCGACGGGCCGCTCGGCGGCGCGGGAACAGCCGAACATCGCACAGGTCAGGGCAATCGTCATGGCCAGTAGGGCAGCGCTGCCTCGGGTCCTCATGGTCGCCTCGCATCCTCGTCGTCTCGATCCCTGCCGAGCTGCTGCCCGGGTCTGGTCTCGACGGTAGGAAGCGCGCCTTTTCCGAAACTGAATTAAACCTTGAACGCCTGGCGGTGCCGGGTCTCAGGCGACTCCGGCCAGACTCGACCGGTCGTCCGGATCGACCGTGGCGCCGTCGCACGGACAGTTCCAGCGCAGGTGCCACCCGTCGGCTTCGGCGGACTCCCGGGTGCCCAACCGCTGGAAGGTCGACCGGGCCTCGGCCCATACGGCGTGTGCCGCGACCGGGTCGCCGCGCAGCGCGTGCACCGCGCCGAGGTCCCGGAGCGTACGCGCCTGGCCGAGGTCGTGGTCGAGTTCGCGCCAGGCGTCGTACGCGAGTCGGAGCGTGTCGTGGGCGGCGTCGAGTTCGCCGACGGCGAGATGCGCCTCGCCGATCGTCCGCTGGACCAGCGCTGCCCCCAGCCGGTCGTGCAGTCGTTGACACGTCGCGAGTGCGCGTTCGAGTGGCTCGAGGGCCCGGTCGCCCTCGCCGCGCCGCAGCCAGATCTTGGCCAACGCCTGGGAGGTGTAGCAGGCCAGGTGCTCGTCCTCTCTGCTGACGACCATGTCGTGTGCCCGGGAGCACCACAACTCCGCCGCGTCCAGGTTGCCGGCCGCCCGGTACACCAGGCCGATGCCCCGGGTCGCGATGGCCTCGCCCCGCCAGTGGCCCAGTGAGCGGTACCGGTCGATCGCCTGTTGCAGGCTGTCGATCGACCGGCTGTCGTCGCCCCGTTCCCGGTGGCAGTGCCCCAGACCGTAGAGGGCGTGGGCGGCACCGTCCTCGTCGCCGTGTCGGGCGAGCGCGACGGCGGCCGCCTCCAGCAGGGGGATCGCCTCACGGTGTCGACCCACCTCGCGCAACACCGAACCCAGCCCGTTACGCGCGGCGGCGGCACCGAGCTGGTGACCGGCCTCGTCGAAGAGCGCGATGGCGGAGGGGAAGTACCTCTCGGCCTCGGCGAACCGGTCCTCCTTGTACCGCAGCAGGGCGATGCCGCATTCGATGACGGCCTGCGCCACCCGGTTGCCCGCCTTGCGGGCGGCGCCGAGTGCCGCCGCGTGGGTCCGGTCCCAGCCGACGAAGTCGTTGCGTACCGCGAATGACGCGAAGACCAGCGCGTCGGCGAGCGCGCAGGCGGCAACGTCCATCCCCAGGTCGGCGGCCCGCTCGACCGCGGCGACCAGGCAGGGACCCTCCGCGTCGAGCCATCCGGGCCGCAGGTGGTCGGCGGCGAGGACGTACGACTCCAGGCTGACCGGTATGGGCGGCTGTCGGTACAGCGGCGGTACCGCGTGCGGAAGCCGTTCCCCGAGCCGCTCGCACAGCTCCGTGGCGGCCCGTAGCATCCGGGCGACGGCCAGGTGCAGGACCTCGTTCGTGTCCTCCCGGATGGCGCGCTCCTGGGCGTAGAGCCGTACCAGGTCGTGCATGTGGTAGCGGACGACCCCGTAGGCCGGGCCTTGGGCCACCTCGACCAGCCGTGCGTCGGCGAGCTGTTCGAGCAGTTCCTCGGTCGCGTCCACGGTCTCGCCGGTCAGGGCCGCGGCGAGCCAGTCGGCGAAGCTGGGTGAATCCATGAAACCGAGTAGCCGGAACACCCGTTGCGCGGCGGGGCTGAGGCCCTGGTAGCCGACGGCGATGCTCGCCCGTACCGCCAGGCCGTCGGTGGAGAGTTCGTCGAGTCGCCCGCGTTCGTCGCGCAGCCGGTCGGCGAGCCGGGAGATCCGCCGGTGCGGTCGGGCCGCCAGCCGCGCACCGGCGATACGCAGGGCGAGCGGCAGGCCGGCGCACATCTCGACCACCGTCGCGGCGGCCTCCGGCTCGGCCGCCAACCGCTGCGACCCGATGATCCGACTGAGCAGTGCCAGCGACTGGTCGCCGCGGAACATCCGCATCTCGAGGTGGTGCGCCCCGGGGATGGTGGTCAGCCGGGCCCGGCTCGATGCGATCAGGGCGCTGCCCCCGGCACCCGGGACGAGCGGAAGGACCTCCTCGGCGCTGACCGCGGAGTCGAGCACGATCAGGATGCGGCGGCCGCTCAGTGTGGCCCGGTACTGTCCGAGTTTCTCCTCCAGGGTGCGCAACTGCTGGACGTTGGAGACACCGAGGGCACGCAGCACCTGGTTGAGGGCACCGGCCGGGTCACCGCGCCGGCCTTCGAGCCCGACGAAGATCTGACCGTCCGGGTAGCTGTCGCGCAGCAGGTGGGCCAGCTGGATGCTCAACGACGTCTTGCCGATGCCGCCGGGCCCGGCCAGGATCAGCGGGGGTCGGGGGGCCGGGGACCGCTCCGCCCCGGCGAGCAGGGCGAGTGCCTGGGCGATCTCGGTCTCGCATCCGGTGTGGTCTGGTAGCGCGGGCGGAAGCTGGCATCCGGGTCCCCCCGGACCGGGTACGTCGTCGTCGTTCTCCCACGGGCCGGGCTCGTCAACGGGCGGTGGCACCGGCGCCTGTATCTGTACCGGGGGTGCCATGGGCTCGACGGACGCCACCGGGGGGCGCGGGGGAAGCTCGTCCCGGAGGATCTGCTGGTGGAGTTTCTGCAGCTCGATCCCGGGGTCCACGCCCAGCTCGTTGGCGAGCAACGTACGGGTACGGGCGTACTGGTCGAGTGCCTCCGCCCGGCGGCCGTTGAGGTGCAGCGCCCGCATCAGGTGCAGCACGACCGGCTCGGCGAGCGGGTTGCGCTCCAACGCCTGGCCGAGGCGGTCGGCCACCGGTCCGGGGCGACCCTGCCGCAGTTCGCTGTCGGCCCAGTCGAGCAGCACCCCCAGCAGTTGCTGCCGGAGCCCCTCCCGGACCCGGGCGGCCCAGTCGCCCGGCAGCCCGTCCAGGGGGTCGCCGCGCCACAGGTCGATGGCCTCGCGCAGCAGCCGGACCCGCTGCGGGTCGTTCGGCTCCAGTTCGTGCGCCTGCTCGGTGAGGGTGCGCAGCCGATGCAGGTCGAACCGCCCGTCCGGGGTGCCGAGCAGGTAACCGGCTGGCCGTCGGGCCAGGGTGATCGGGGCGGCGCCGACGGTGTCCGCCGTGGACAGCAGCCGCCGGATCCGGGTGATGTACGTGTAGAGGACCCCACGGGCGTCCGTCGACGCGGAGGAGTCCCAGACCCGGTCGATCAGCACCTCGGGTGGTACGCAGCGGCCGGCGTCCACGGCCAGGGCAGCCAGGACCAGTCGTTGTTTCAGCGGGCCGAGTTCGAGTGGTCCTCCCGTGCCGAGGATCTGTAGTTCGCCGAGTATCCGCAGTTCCACGGCACCGCCCCCGCGCCCGTAGGAACACCGTTCCACCGGCTTCGAGCTGCGCCGATCGAAGGTGTCAAGGATTCGTTCAGTTTCGTTACCGGCCCGGCTGCGAATGTTTTGCCACGCACCGCTCCGGTGTCACGGCCGAGCCGAATGTCACGGCCGAGCCAGGCGTCACCTGCCACCGGAGACCCTCACCCGACCTCTCCATCGAAAGGGGCCACAAGCCACAACTTCATGGGACGTCCGATCGGGAGCCGCAACGTCTGCCGCGGCTCTCCCGATGGCGTACGTCCGCGATGACTTTAGCCGCCGTGTCGATGGCAGCCAATGCGGCTGTCGTGATGCCGGCACTGGACGAAAAGCCCGATTCGATCTGCACGCATCAAACGAGCAAAGGGAGTAGCTGTGAACCATTTCGTCCGACGAGGAGTGATCCGCGCTATGAGCAGGGTCGTTGCGGGTGCCGCGCTCAGCCTGCTGACCATCGGCGCTGGGGCGCTGGTCACCACCGCCCCGGCCGAGGCGTCGACCCTCAATGGTCCGATCGGCCGCGACGAGATCCTCGACCGGGCCCAGAACTGGGTCGACCGCGACATCACGTACACCCAGACCGGCACCTGGGCCAGCGACGCCGAGGGTTCCCACACCTACCGGCGTGACTGCTCCGGCCTGGTGTCGATGGCCTGGCACCTCTCCCGCAGCTACGTCACGGGGGACTTCCAGGGCAGCAACCCGATGTGGACCACCCTCGGCAGCCTGCACGACTTCCAGCCCGGAGACGCCATGGTCCGCAGCGGACACATGGAGCTGTTCTCACACTGGAAGAACCGCAACGACCACTCCGAGGGCGCCTACGTCTACTCCTTCAACAGCGACGGCCAGACGGTCCAGAACCCGTACGCCGACAACAACGCCGGGGCGCTCGGGTTCAACGGGTGGAGCGACCTGTCGACGTACAAGCCGATCCGGCGTACCGGCCTCGACAACTCGGCCAGCGCCAGCGCCAAGGGACCGGCGCTGGCGCACGACGACGGTGGCGGCGCGATGACCATCCACCGGTGGACGTCGACCGGTTCGTCGTTCAGCCGGACCAGCGACTACACCTCCTCGGGGTCGTTCAACCTGAGCAACGTGGGGGACCGGGTCGCCTCCGGTGACGTGACCGGTGACGGGGTGGACGACATCGTGATGGCGTACCAGATCAGCGACGGTACCTTCGGGTTCTACGTGTACAAGAGCGGCATCACCTCGCTCGGCAGGTGGTACACCTCAGGGCCGTTCCACCTCGACCCGGTCGGCGGGCGTCTGGTGGTGGGTGACTTCACCGGCGACGGCAAGGCCGAGCCGGCCCTGGTACGCGACGACGGTGACGGCACCATGACCATCTACCGGTGGACGTCGACCGGTTCGTCGTTCAGCCGGGCCACCGACTACTCGTCGACGGGGTCGTTCAACCTGAGCAACGTGGGGGACCGGGTCGCCTCCGGTGACGTGACCGGTGACGGGGTGGACGACATCGTGATGGCGTACCAGCTCGCTGACGGAACCTTCGGCTACTACGTCTACAAGAGCGGACTCAGCTCGCTCGGCCAGTGGTACACCTCCGGCCAGTACAACCTCGGTCCGGTCGGCGGGCGTCTGGTGGTGGGAGACTTCACCGGCGACCGCAAGGCCGAGCCGGCCCTGGTGCACGACGACGGCGACGGTGCCATGACCATCCACCGGTGGACGTCGAACGGCTCGTCGTTCAGCCGTACCACCGACTTCACCGCACCCTCGTTCACCGTCAGTCAGGTGGGCAACCGGGTCGCCTCGGGTGACGTGACCGGTGACGGGGTGGACGACATCGTGATGGCGTACCAGCTCGCTGACGGAACCTTCGGCTACTACGTGTTCAAGAACGGCGTCAGCTCGCTCGGCCGCTGGTACACCTCCGGCCAGTACAACCTCGGCCCGGTCGACGGGCGCCTCGTCCTCGGCAACTGGTGACCACGACCACGCGACCCGCACCCACCCCGGGCGACCACACCGGTCCCCGGGGTGGGTGCCGTGTTGCCCGTCGTCGTGCGGTGCGGTGCGGTGGATCCAACAGCCGGCCCGGACCGGGCCGGTGTGTGAATCTCCGACGGCTCTGCCCCATGCTGGAGGAGTCAACGTCGGACGATCCCGCCGGAGGTTCATGTGCCACGGTCCGATGCGAAGGTCTTCGCCAGCATCAGTGCCGATGGTGACCCGACGGCTCCGTCAGTCATTCTCGGACGGGCCGTTGTGCTCGGCGGTAGCGTCGGGGGCCTGCTGGCTGCCCGGGTGCTCGCCGACTACGCCGAACGTGTCGTGATCATCGACCGGGACGAGTTGACCGCTGCCGGCGCCGCGCGGGTGGGCGTACCGCAGGGGTCTCAGATACACGCCCTGTTGCCGGCGGGTCGGGCCCAGCTGGAACGGTGGTTTCCGGGATTCTCCCAACAGGCCGTGGCCCGTGGTGTGTACGTCGCGTCCGCCGATGTACGCCGCACCTACCTCGACGGTCGGCTCAAGGTGCGGGGTTCGGATGTCGCCGTACTCTCCGCGAGCCGACCGTTCCTGGAGAGCCTCATCCGCGGACGTACGCTCGAGTTGCCGAACGTGGAGGTGGTCAGGGGGCGGGTCACCGGCCTCGACCTCAGCGCCACAGCGGTCACCGCGGTGCGCTACGAGTCCATGGACGGTCCCGGTGTCGAGGCCGCCGACCTTGTCGTCGACGCGACGGGACGATCCAGCAGGCTTGGTGACTGGCTAGCGCGGGGTGGTTGGGAGCGGTTGCCACTGACCCGGATGACCATCAACATCAACTATGCGACGGCGACGTTCCGGCGTGCCGAGAGCGAGCCGGCGCTCGGCACCGTACTGGCCATCTGCAGCCCCGGGGCTTCCGGGGACATAGCCGGTGCGATGTTCACCGCGATCGAGGGCGACCGGTGGATGGTCATGATGGGCGGCTACGGCGACAGCCAGCCGGGCCGTACCGCCGAGGATCTCGTGCGGCGATTGCGCGAGGACTTCCCGCCGGAGTTCCGTGGGGTGGTCGAGAGCGAGATGCTCGGTGAGGTCGAGACCTACCGCCAGGCCGACAGTCGGCGACGGGACTTCCACGCGCTGGAACGGTTCCCGGCCCGCCTGGTCAGCGTCGGCGACGCGGTCTCGTCGTTCAACCCGATCTACGGCCAGGGGATGACGTCGGCGGCGCTGCACGCGTCGTGTCTGGCCAGGTATCTGAGTGCTGAGCCGGACCTCTCCGTCGCGGCCAGGGAGTTCTTCGCGCTGCAACGGGTCGTCGTGGACGCAGCCTGGGGCATCTCGACCTCCGCCGACCTGTCCCGGCCGTCCGTGTCCGGCCCCTATCCCCGTGGCTACCGGATATCCAGTTGGGTCGGCAACCAGATCCAGGAGGCGTCGGTGACCGATCCGACGGTCGCCCGACGGTTCGACGCCGTGACCCAGATGGATCGTCACCCGAGCTATCTGGCGACCCCGGGTACGGTGTTGCGCGCGATCCGCGCCAACTGGCGGGCACGGCGGCGCGCCGGGCATCCCCACACACCCTGACGTGCGCGGTCAACCCGCCCGGCTGATCTTGACGGCGCCCCGAGCGCCCCATGCGCGGCTCGCGATCGGCTGGCGGGCCTGGGAACCGGGATACGCCGAGTTCCTCGCCGACGAGCAGGAGCCGGTCGGGATCGGCTTCACCCGCTTCCAGGCCCAGATCCACGCCTGGCGACACCAGGCCACCCACCGTGGCGACCTCCTGCCGGAGCAAGAAGCTACGTGCCTGGTGTTCTGAAGGAATCCGTGATCTGCCAATTGATCATCCTCTACCGATCCGGGTCCCGTGGTGCTCCGTGGCACGTCGACCTCCAGCGGACGATCAATCCGGGTTCAAAACGCCACCCTGCAACGTGGAGGCGATGATCGATGGCCCGCGATCAGCCAGACCGTCCGTCGCCTCATCCGGGCAGGGTCTCGTTCGCCGGCAGTAACGCCGCACCTCCAACTCAGCAGACTGACGCCAAACCCATACACCCTCTCGTGGTCATTCCGCGCCGATCGGGCTCGGTACCAGCGCTTTTCCTGGGTGACCGAATGATCGCCGGGAGCCTGTTTGTCGACGGCCGGCTCGCTGTTGTGAAGGATCAATATAATGCGGGGCGCGTCATCCTAATTGCGATCTTGAGGTGATCACGCGTGCCATCCTCTGTGCCTGAGCCCTCGCCAGGTCGACGTACGCCGCAGAGTCGGGCTGCACAGGTCAGGCCAAGGAAGCGTGAGTCGGAGGACCGAGAACAGGAGTCGCGGCCATCGGATCGTCGACGTTCCGGGGCACGAGAACCAGGTTCCGCTGCAGGGCCGACAAAATCCTCTGACGAGTCTCGCCCGCCCGCCGCCAAGGACGGCGACTCTGTGTCGGATGAGCAGCAGGATGGGGCGCAGCCCCGTTCCTCACGACGGACCCTTTTCCTGAGCATGGGGGCCGCGGTGGCGAGTGGACTGATCGGCGCGGTGATCGCCGAGGGAGTCGGTCGGTTCACCTCTCCGGGGCAGGCGGTGCGCGACGATCTCGCGGTCGATCAGGCAAAGCGGGAGCTGGCTCGGCAAAAGGCCCCGATTTCCGCCAACGCCTACTACTACGACCGTTCGGACGATGCCAGGCTGTGGCTGTTTCCGCAGCCACTTGGCGCCGACCAACGTGGACGGCTGCTGACTCCCGGGCTCGGCAGCTACCGCTTTCCGGACGAGATGCTGCAGACCGGGAATGGCATCTTCGCCGTACTCGGGACCTCGCCTGAACACCCGAACCGGCTGTTCACCCGGATCCGGCTGTCCCTGGTCGGCCAGGGGGCCGAGCCCGTGTTCGTCACCCAGATCCGGGCCAGGGTGACACGTCGTGACCAGCCGCCCGCCGGTGCGTGCCTATTTCGGGGCTCGCAAGGGGAAGGGGAACCCCTGGAGATCGGCTTCGACCTGGACGAGCCCGACAGCGTCGCCCGGATCCGTGAGCCCGGCGACGCCAACCTCGGTGTGGCGTACATGGACCGACATTCGGTCACTCTGTCACCCGGCGAGCCGCTCAGCATCGACGTGCAGGCCCAGACGGAACGGTCGTACTGCGAGTGGGTGGTCGACCTGGACCTGGCCCTCGGCAGCGAGAAACGGGTCATCACGGTCGACGACAACGGCCGGCCGTTCCGCAGCACCAACCTGGCGGCCCACTACCAGGAGCGGTACTACACGCATGTCACCGACGGTTGGACCCCGGACGGCGCGGGTCCGTTCGCCGGGCGGATCGACTGATCATGAGCCGCCGCCTACGCCGAATCCTCGTTGTCTGGGTGCTGCCCGCGGTGCTGGTCTTCACCGCCGTGTACACGCTGCGAACAAACGGCGATCACCTACGGGGTTCTCCGCCCTCTGTCAACGGAAACTCTCCCTCCACCAATGCCCCTGCATCCGGCGATGCCGCACCGATCGCTCCTGGCCGCCCGCTGGACCTGACCGCTCCGATCAGCGGGTACGAGGGTGCCGAACCGACCTTGCTCGTCACCGAGGAAGCGGCGAGAACGATCCCGCCGGAGTACGTACGGGACTGCGCCCAGTTTATGGAATGGGCACAGCAGCAGGGCGGCATGCCGGTCAACATCAACCCGGTGCACCTGTTGTCGCTGACCGCGCGCGACCGGGTGGACGTGGAGGTGGTGCAGGTCGAGGCGGAATACGTCAGAGACGTCGAGCCTCCCGAGGAGGAACACACCTGGGTGGAGTTGAGCTGCCGTGACGCGGAACCGAGGGAATCTACCTCTCCCACCGACGCACCGGCTCCGGGCGGAGCCGACCAGGGGTCGTACCCCCTCAACGCCGGGCAGACCCTCGAACATCTGGTGAATGTTGACGAGGTGCAGCCGCCCGACTCGGGCAGGCTGGGCTGGCACGACCCGTTCGAGTACTACCTGGAGGTGGAGTTGCTTGTCGACGGCGTGCCGCAGGTGCATCGACTGGCGAATGGCAGCACCAACTTCCGATGCTGCGGACGCACGACGTTCATGGGATACCAGTCTGCCGGTTACGAGTGGACGTTGACCCCGACCCGCACGCTGCGGTACTGCGCCGAACTGCGCTACTCCGAACAGCCCCCACCCCGCACCTGCACGCCGTGGCCACCCGACTGACTGCGATCATCCGGGCGACCCGGACACGGACCGCCCGGCTCGGCGCCGCATCGAACTCCTCGCACGCGGCGCGGTCGTCCAGTCCGGGAGCCGGCCGGCCAGGGCCGACCGAACCGCGCTGGTCGAATCAGGGAGGTGGCTCGCCGGTCATCCCGCCTTCACCGGCACGGCCACGCGGATGCTGGTCAACCTCGGCCGGCTGGACAATCTGGACGAGATTGCCGCACTGTGTGCGGGTCGGCCTGTCCTCGCGATCCGCACCGCCGAACACGTCGGCGCCCGCCTGCGAGGCCTCCGCGAGTGGCCCGACCCGGCGATCCTCACCGGCACCGTCGCGCGACTGGCGGAACGCGGCGACCTCGCAGGCGGACTGTTCGCGGTGGCACTGGTGCGGCACGGCGCCAGCTTCGGTTGGAAGGCGCCGTGGCGGGATCTGCTGATCGGGCTACGCCGGCACCCCGACGCCGACGTGCGCGAGGAGGCGTACGCCATCGACATGAGCTGACCGCCGCAGCGGACCACGATTCCACCCCCCATTTACCCCTCGAAAACTCCTGTCCGACCGCAACAATCAGTGACCAAGTGGTGATCAGCCTGCTGGGCTGTCTTCGCAGGTCACTACCGGTTGTCGGCAACCGATGACATGCGGTGGGCCGTAACTGTTGGTAACAAGGGGTCGTCGGTTCGAATCCGGCCGTCCCGACAGACAAAAGCCCTGACCAGCGAAAACGTTGGTCAGGGCTTTAATCTTTATCTATAAAGTTTTGAACTTCCCCCGAAAACCCCCTCACTTACTGGGGTCGACAACCACGTTGGTCATCCGTGAGCGTCGTTGCGACGGTTTTGGCGCGGTACAGGGGCAGGGAACTCGTCGTCATGTGAAAGGCCGGTCACTATCTCTGCTCGGAGTCAGGACGTGTCGGGTCCGGTCCCCGGTCCAGGCCGCTTCGAGGATCGCGGTCAGGCTGGCGGTGTCGGTCGGGCCTGGATGGTTCTGGATCAAGCGGGTGACGCCACTGGCCATCTCCGCGAAGCGCGGGAGGTCGGCGCGTGCCACGCCGATGTCCGCCAAGGTGGGAGGGATGCCGATGTCGGCAAGGAGCCCGTCGAGCCAGGTGAGGAACGTTTCTGCGGCCTCGGCATCCGAGGCGTCGGTCACGTCGAGCCCGCACACCCCGGCGAGGATGGCCAACCGGTCGCTGATGGCATCCCTGGCCGCGTCCAGCGCGTAGGGCAGTAGCAGCCCGACGCCCAGGCCGTGCGGCGTGTGCGTGGCTGCGCCGATGGGGTACTGGAGAGCGTGCGGGGCCGCGTTGCCCGCGTGGGAAAATGCGAGCCCGGCGAGCATGGACCCATAGGACATGTCCGCGCGCGCGTCCGTGTCGCCTCCGTCCCTGACAGCACGACGCAGGCTACGGGCGATCCGCTCCGCGGCCAGGAGCGCGTAGTGGTCGGTGATCGCGTTGCGGCCGAGGAACACCTGCTCCACCGGGTCGCGCGGTCCGTGGGCCCGGGGTCGCGCGGTGTAGCTCTCCACCGCGTGACAGAACGCGTCGATGCCGGAGTGGGCGGTGACGGTCGCAGGGCAGGTGTAGGTGAGTTCGGGGTCGACGATGGCGAAGTCGGGCACGATGTGGACGCTGGAAACCCCCACCTTCAGCTCGCGGTCCGGGTCGGTCAACACCGAGACGGGTGTGAGCTCGGAGCCGGTGCCTGACGTCGTCGGGACCGCGACGAGAGGAATCGTCGGCCCCGGCACCTTCGACTCGCCGTAGAAGTCGCGCGGCGTCCCACCGTGGCGCCGGATGACGCCGACGATTTTGGCGAGGTCGATCACCGTGCCACCCCCGATGGCGAGGATCACGTTGGCGTCCATCTCGGCGGCGACCGAGACGGCCAGGGCGACATCGGCGAGTGGTACGTCTGGAGTCGCGTCGGAAAACACCTCGACGACCTCTACCTTCTCCCGCACGGCGGCCACGATTTCGGCCACGCCCGGCTGCCCCAGAAGAACCTGGTCGGTCACGATGAGGACTCGTGAGCCACTCTCGGCCACCACTCGTGGGATGTTCTGCGCGACCCCTTCGCCCACTATCAGCTGGCGTGGTCCGCGAACGGTCTCAAGCATGTCAGTGCCTCTCCGGAACGTCGGCGGCGATTTGCTGGGCGGGCGTCCAGGTCACCTGCGAGACCGGGACGGCGTCGGCAGGGTTGGCCGCCCGGGTGGCGCAGGCGCACGCGTCGGGCGCCCGGACTCGACCGTGCCCGGTCGCCGTCGGCTCCATCGCGATGAAGACGTCGCCCTTGGTGGACGGGTGGGTCGGGTCGAGGGTCCGGTGGACATCGTCGCCAAGGGCGGTACGAGTCCGGGTCGCGACCAGCGCCTCGATCATGAGCCCGAGGGCGTAGCCGTTGGGGCCGCCGGAGGGGCTGATCGCCCCAACCACCGCCGCGGCCGCGGCGGTGGTGCGCAGATCGGCGGAGTCGCCGGCGTCCCGGGTGCCAGCGGGTTCGTGCCGGCCATGGCCCGGGTCCCGGCCGCCGGGTGGAGGCCGGTCAGGTCGTGTGTGCACAGGGCGCGGTGATCCTCGGCGGGCGCCCGGAGCAGCAGGCCGGTCACGGTAGGTCGATCGCCGCGTAGGTGAGGTCGAGGTACTCAAGGATGCCCTCGTGCGACCCCTCCTTGCCGATCCCGGACTGCTTCACGCCTCCGAACGGAGCGGACGGGTCCGATATCAGACCACGGTTGATGCCGAGCATCCCTGTATCCAGCCCCTCGGTGAACCGGAGCGCCCGCTGGAGGTCACGGGTGAAGATGTATCCGGCCAGGCCGTGCTCGGTGTTGTTGGCCTTCGCCATCACCTCGTCGTCGGACGTGAACGAGATGATCGGCGCGACCGGGCCGAAGATCTCCGCCTTCAGCATCCGCGCATCTTCGGGCACGTCGACGAGGACCGTGGGCGGGTAGAAGTGGCCCGGCCCATCCGGACGCTCGCCGCCCACCAAGACCCGGGCGCCGCGATCGACCGCGTCGGCGACGAGCTCGTCGATCTTCGTGACCGAGGCCTCGTCGATCAACGCCCCGACGTCCACGCCGTCGTCGAGACCATGGCCCACCGAAAGCGCGCCCATCCGCTCGGCGAAGCGCGCCGTGAACTCCTCGCGCACCGGCTCCTCGACGTAGATCCGGTTGGCCGCGATGCAGGACTCCCCGATGTTGCGCATCTTGGCCACCATGGCACCGTCGAGCGCGACGTCCAGGTCAGCGTCGGCACACACGATCAAGGCCGCGTTGCCGCCCAGTTCCATGGAGGTGCGCAGCACGTTGTCCGCAGCCTGTCGTAGCAGCACGCGCCCGACCTCGGTCGACCCGGTGAACGACAGCTTGCGGGTCCGACCGTCGGCTAGCAGTGCTGAGACCACCTCGCCGGCACGCTTGGTGGTCACCACGTTGACGACGCCCGGGGGAACGCCGACCTCCTCCATGATGCGGGCCAGCAACAGCATGGTGAGTGGCGTCTGGGCTGCCGGCTTGGTGATCGTCGTGCAGCCCGCGGCCAGCGCAGGAGCGATCTTGCGGGCACCCATGGCCAACGGAAAGTTCCAGGGCGTCACGAAGACGCACGGTCCGACCGGCTTCGGTACGGTGAGGATTCGATATCCACCTGCGGGAGCGGTGCTGTAGCGCCCCTCGACGCGCACCGCCTCCTCGGCGAACCAACGGAAGAACTCGGCGCCGTAGGCCACCTCTGCCCGAGCCTCGGCGAGCGGCTTGCCCATCTCGAGCGTTATCAGCCGGGCGATCTCCTCGGATCGCTCGGTCAGTGCCCGGTACGTCGCGGTCAACAACTCTGACCGTTTCCGCGGCGGGGTCGCCGCCCACTGCGCCATTGCCTTGCTCGCCACGTCCAGAGCGGCGAGCCCGTCAACGACGTCGGCGTCCGCCACCTCGGCGATGGTCTTGCCGGTGGCCGGGTCCTCGACGGCAAAGGTGGCTCCGCTTGCGGCGTCGCGCCAGGCGTCGCCGATCCGGAGCCGCCGGTGCTCGGGGGCCAGGACGTCCATCGGGTCACTCATTGCGTCGCCTCCTGTGCTCTTCTTGGTGATGTCCGGAATGCCTCAGCGATCGCGCTGTGCCTGTAGACGGACGGGTCACACGCCCTCGTCGGGGGCGAGGTTGCCGAGCGGGCCGAATGTGGCCTTGGCCCTGTCTGCAGGGCGACGCCCCGCGCCACCGATCGCCTTCTCGGGCCACGGCCGTCTCAGCGTCGTCAGGCCGTGCTCACTGGTGACGGTCCGCCGAGGCTCGATTGCCACGTGCGGGTGCATGTTGCCGTCGCCGCCCGGCGCGGTTACCGCCCAGCCTCGGACAGCGACAGCCCGGTGCCCGCGTCGAACAGGTGCGCACGGTCCAGGTCGACCGTGACAAGCAGCCGCTCGCCCGGCGTACCGGTGACGGTGGGTCGTGCCTTGACCTTGAGGATCTCCGTCCCCACTCGGACGTCGACCACCGTTCGGTCACCGAGCGGCTCAAGCCCGTAGAGCTCCCCTGACAACGACGCGTTCCCACGCTGCTCGACGGACAGGTCCTCCGCGCGCAGGCCCAGCAGCAGCGCACGACCGTCCTCAGCCGTGGTCCAGCGGGGCCGTGGCAGCGTCCAGCCTTCCGCACCGACCAGACGATCTCCCTCGGTGTGGCAGGCGAGCAGGCTGATCGGCGGGCTCCCGACGAATCCGGCGACCCACTGGTTGGCTGGACGCTCGTACACCTCGGTCGGCGTTCCGACCTGTTGCACCTTCCCCTCCTTGAGGACCGCGACCTGGTCGGCCATGGACAGGGCCTCGACCTGGTCGTTGGTTACGTAGACGAAGGTTGCTCCGAGGCTCCGGTGGATGCGGGTGAGCTCGGTGCGCATCTCGACGCGGAGCTTGAGGTCTAGGTTCGTCAGCGGCTCGTCCATGAGAAACGCGCGCGGGCGACGGACCAGCGCCCGGGCCAGGGCGACACGCTGCATCTCACCGCCTGACAACTGCGCGGGACGACGCTGCAGCAGACGTTCGATGTGCAGCAGGCTCGACATCTGCTCGACGGCAGCGGCGATCTCACTCGAAGAACAGCGGCGTGCCCGCAGGGGCGAAGCGATGTTCTCGTACACCGTGTGTCGCGGGTAGAGGGCATAGCTCTGGAAGACCATGGCCAGGTCGCGTGCGGCCGGGGCGTCACCGGTCGCGTCCCTGCCGTCCAGATGCACCGACCCGGCGTCAAGCTTCTCAAGGCCGGCGATCGCTCGCAGGGTCGTCGTCTTGCCTGCCCCGGAGGGCCCGAGCACGACGAAGAACGAGCCGTCCGGCACGTCCAGCGTCACCCCGTCCAGGGCCTGGACTTTGCCGAAGGATTTGCACAGCCCGTGCGCTGCCACGGTTCCCATCAGGCCACCAGCTCTTCCGTGCTCACGTCGTAGACCGCCGGGGTCCCGCCGGTGTGCCGCAGCCCGACCGTTGCGTCAGCGGCGAAACGGACAGTCGGTGGCATCCGCACCCGTACGTCGCGCTGGCCGCTGTGGTCAACCACGTAGATGATTTCGTCGCCCAGCCACTCCACCGAGACCACGCGGGCCGGGACCGAACGTTCCGCCCCTGGTTCTGTGACTTCCAGCGCCTCCGGCCGGACGCCTGCGACCAGGCAACGGTCGCGCGGCAGGCCTGGCGGTGGCGTGAGGACCAGTCCGCCCTGACCGCGCAGCTTCCCGTCGGCCACCTCCACCTCAATGAGGTTCATTGGCGGGGAGCCGATGAATGCGGCGCAGAAAAGACTCGCCGGACGGTCGTAGACTTCCAGCGGCGTGCCGATCTGCTCGACGCGGCCCTTGTTGAGGATGGCGATTCTGTGACCGAGCGACATCGCCTCGACTTGGTCGTGGGTGACGTAGACCATTGTTGCCCCCAGCTCCCCCTGCAGGTGCTTGATCTCCGTGCGCATGTCCGCCCTCAGCTCCGCGTCCAGATTGGTGAGGGGTTCGTCCATGAGGAAGGCGCGCGGTCGTCGCACCAGGGCGCGCGCAAGCGCGACGCGCTGCTGCTCCCCGCCGGACAGTTGGCGCGGTCGCCGGTCCAGGAGCGGACCAAGCCGCATCAGCCGGGCGGCCTCGTCGACCCGCTTGTGCACCTCCGGCTTGGGCAGTCCCTCGGCCCGCAGTGGGAACGCCAGGTTGTCGCGGGTTCTCAGATGCGGGTAGAGAGCGTAGAACTGGAACACCATGGCGATGTCGCGCTCGGCGGGCGGCAGGTCGTTGACCAGCGTGTTGCCAATGCGGATGTCGCCCGTCGTCTGCCTCTCCAGGCCGGCTATGGCCCGCAGCGTGGTCGTCTTGCCGCAACCCGAAGGGCCGAGCATCACGAACAGCTCGCCGTCGCCGATGGACAGGTCCACGTGGTCAACTGCGACCGTCCCGTCCGGGTAGCGCTTGTGCAGGGCGGTCACCTCGATGCCCGCCATCAGCGTCGCACCGCCCCGAGCGTCACACCGGCGATGAGGTGCTTGCGCACCAGGTAGGCGAAGACGAGCACCGGTAGGGCGAACACCACGGAGGCGGCGGCTACGAGGCCCCAGTCCACAGTGGTGCCGCCGATGAGGCCGGCGATGGCGGGTGGGGCCGTCCGCACGCTGTCGCTGGAGGTAAGGAAGATGGCGAACACGAACTCGTTCCACGAGAAGATGAGTGCGAAGACCGCCGTCGCGGCGATGCCGGGCACGAGCAGGGGAAGGGTGAATCGCCAGAACGCTTGCAAACGGGTGTAGCCGTCGAGCATGGCGGCATCCTCGTACTCCGCGGGCACCTCGTCGACGAACCCCTTCATCATCCAGATCGTGAACGGGACGTTGAACGCGGCGTAGATGAGGATCAGGCCGAGCTTGGAGTCGATGAGTCCGACTTGGCGGTACATGAGAAAGATCGGGACCACGACCACCACCGGCGGCATGAAGCGGGTGGAAAGGATGAAGAACAGTTGGTCCTTCTTGGCCTTCACTGCGAAGCGTGAGTAGGCCCAGGCCGCCGGGACCCCCAGCACAGTGGCCAGCAGCGTGGAGACCCCGGCGACCACGACGGAGTTGAGGAACGAGACGGACAGGGCCGAGCGACCGCCGCCGGGAGCGACGAACACGTCCTTGAAATGATCCATTGTGACCGTGAAGCCGAAGAACTTGGCCGGAATGGCGTAAACGTCCCGGTTTTCCTTGATGGACGTTTCGATCATCCACAGCACCGGAAAGAGCATCACGACGGCCAGCAGGGTCAGCAGCGCGACCTCCAGCACGGAGCGGCCCCGCCCGCCGAGGCGGCGCGCGGGGGGCGTGCGATCGCGGGCAGGACCCGTGGACACGGCCTCGTCGACGGAGACGGCCATCAGCCCTCCTTGAGCTTGTTCAGGTAGCGCAGGTAGAGCTGCGTGAGGACGATGACGACGAGGACCATGAGGATCCCGTATGCCGAGGCGGTTCCGGTGTTGAAGCCCAGGAACGCGACCTTGTAGACGTGGAACGACAACGTCTCGGTGGAGACACCCGGACCTCCGTTAGTGAGGATGTAGACGAGGTCGAACAGCCGGAAGGCCTCGATGGCCCTGAACAACACGGCAATGAGGAGCAGCGGCCACACCAGCGGAAGAGTGATGGTGCGGAACCGGAACCACTCGGACGCCCGGTCGATCGAGGCGGCCTCGTACAAGTACTTGGGAACCGCGGTAAGGCCCGCAAGTGCGATGAGCATGATGAACGGCGTCCATTGCCAGGTGTCGACCACGATCAGGGAAATCAATGCCGTTCGCTGCCGGGTGAGCCACTCCACCTGCCCCAGGCCGAGCGAGCCGAGCATGCTGTTGATCACGCCGAATTGCGCGTCGAGCATGAATCGCCAGAACAGCCCGACCACGACCGGCGACAGCATCATCGGAACCAGGAACAGAGTGGTCAGCAGTCCTCGCCCGTGCGTGCGCCGTGAGATCAGGTAGGCGATGGCGAAGCCGAGCACGGTCTGCAGGCCGACCGCGCCGACCACGTAGATCAACGTCGTCAAGGCCCTCTGGTGGACCTGAGCCGAAGTCAGGATGGCGGTGTAGTTCCCGAACCCGATGAAATGGGCAGGCCCCCCGCGGGTGGCCGAGTAGTCGGTGAAAGACAGGTACAACGCCCACAGCAACGGGAACACTGACATTGCGAGCAACAGCAGCAGCGCGGGGGAGATGAAGGCCACGGCGAGCCCGCGGTCGCTCAGCCGGCGGGACCGACCCGGTGCAGGTGGCGTCGCAGACGCCACCTGCCCGGGGTGGTCGGTCGTCAGAGGTACGGGGTCACTCACAGTCCGCCGCCGCCCTTGCGGCTGCTGGAGTCGAGCACGCCCTGCTGCTCCTTGGCGATGTCGTCGAGCGCATCCTTCGGCTTCTTCGCGCCGTTGAGAGCCGCGTTCACATTGGTGTTCTCAATGTCGACGAGGCGCGCGTACTCGGGCACGTTCCACATGTCCCGCATCCGCGGAACCGAGTCGGTGTACACCTGGTTGAACGGCCCGGCATTGAGGAACTCGGGCGACTCCAGGGCGTCCGTACGCGATGGCACGCCACCGGCCGCGGCCCACTTCTTCTGGATATCAGCCCGCTCGAACCACTTCATGAAGTTCAGGGCCTCCGCCTGGTTCGCCGTGGCGGAGTAGGCCGACACGTGCATGCCCATACCGCCGAGCGGGACCAGGTTCGTCTTCTGGCTCGGCAGGGTGGCAAAACCCAGCTTGTCGAGAATCTGCTCCCGGGTGGTGCCGAGCGTCGACTGCTTCGGATCGAGCAGGCCGCCGCTCGCGGCGATCCAGTTGAACGCGATGCAGGCCTTGCCCTGGGCGACAGCCGCGTTCACCTCGTCGATGAACCAGTTGCCGGAGCCCTTGGCGGTCAGCGGCTTCATCTTGTTGACCAGGACGTCCATCGCCTCCTGGCCCGCAGCGTCGTTGAGGACGCCCTCGATCTTGCGGTTCTTGGGGTCCCAGAGGTTGCCGCCGTAGACGCCGTTGACCGTGTTGTAGGTTACGGCCGCGGCGTCGGAGCCGTTGGCCTGGTGGAAAGCCAGCCCGCTGACGCCAGGGTTGTCCGCCTGGCACGTCTCGGCGACTGAGATCATCTCGTCCCAGGTCTGCGGTGGCTTGTCGCCGATCAGGTCCTTGCGGTAGATCATCGTCCAGGTGTCGCCGAGCAGCGGCAGCCCGTACAGGCTGGCGTTCTCGTCGCGCTTGCCGGTCTCCGCCTGGGGGAACTGGCCGTACGCCGCCAGGAGGTACGGGTTGTAGGCCGCGACGTCGATGTTGTTCTTGACGAAGTCGGTGAGGTCGAGGATGTTGCCGTTCGTCACGGCCTCGCCGATGTGTTGCGAGTCCAGGATCGCGATGTCGAAGTCGGTCTTGCGCGCGGCGAACTGGGTGAACATCGCGTCGTGCCAGTTCGCGTTCGGCACGGTGTTGACCTTGATGGTCGCGTTCGGCCGTTCCTTCTTGTACTCCGCGTTCGCGAAGGCTTCCAGTGCCTGGGCGGGGGGCCAGTCGAACCAGACGAAGCTGAGGGTCAGCGGGTCCTTGGTGAGCTCTGGGATGGTCGCCGGCGCCTTGGGGGCGCTCGCCTTCCCGTCGTCGTCCTTGCCGTCGCCGCAAGCCGTCACGGTCGTGGCCACCAGCAGCATGGCCGCTGTCGCCAGCCGTACCTTTCGGCCGGGAGCGGACATTCTTCCTATTCGCTTCGGAGAGCGCATTTTTATGCCTGCTTTCTGGATGGGGACTTCTAGAACCTCGCTATGTGCTTCGCCGAGCGGTTGCTGGGTTGTTCAGGCGTGTTGCCGGGCCGTCGCGGGGGCCGACCCGCGGACCGGCGTCACGAGTGCGCCGCGATGTACTGGGTCTTCATGTTGTCGAGAAGTCCGTCGGCCCATCTGCGGCCCGGTGACGAACCGAGCAGGACGTCGAACATGCTGAGGGGAGCTTCAGGTGATCGAAGTAGAGCGATGGCGGGCGGCTCCGCCATGGGTGCAGGATGGCGACCATTCGCCACCTTTCCTATACGATCCCGGTGGGGGCGTCAGCATCCCGCAGCGTTGCGATCGATGTCAACAGCTTCCCGAAGGCGCAAGGAAGGACCTCACGTCACGATGGACGACGAAGCGATGATCGCGCGGGGCCGTAGGGCGGTGACGGGCGCAATGCCGCCGGCAAGATCTGGTGGCCGGCTTGCCGACGAGGTGTACGACACGCTGCTCGGACAGCTGATGTCGCTACGGATCGAGCCTGGCTCGCGCGTCACGATCGACGTCCTGGCGCGAGAGCTGGGGGTCTCGCAGACGCCGATCCGAGACGCTCTGAACCGCATGGAGGCCGAGGGCCTGGTCGTGCGTGTGCCCCATGCCGGCTACCGCATTCCTCCCCAGATCACCCGTCACCGATTCGAGGACATGCTCGAGGTCCGCCTGCTCCTTGAGCCGGCGGCGGCGCGCAGATCCGCGGAACGCGCGTCCTTGGAGCAGGTGGCCGGTCTGCGACGCATGCTGGAGGAGATGGCGGAACTGGAGGGGGGCAACGGGCCGATGGCCTACGGCGCCTTCGGGCTACGCGACGCCGCTTTCCACGATCTCGTCGCCCTGAGCGCGGAGAACCAGGTCATCCGTGAAGCGCTCGCTCGCCTGCACAGCCACGTGCACCTCTTCCGGCTTCACCACGACACCCAGGTCACCCACCTGGCCATGGCCGAGCATGAGGACATCGTGGCCGCGATCGCCGCGCGTGACCCGGACGCCGCCGCCTACGCGATGCGTCGGCACATCCTGCGGTCCGGCGAGCGTTTCCGACGACTGTTCGACGAGATCGAGGGCGCGGACGGAATGGCGGTAGAGGCTTGACGGGCACGCTGGGCCCAGGAATGCTGACTCAATCCTGATCGGATCGGATTGGATTGGATCCACCTCACCCGCCCCCAGATGCGAGGAGAAGCAGGTGCCCAGAGCGCTGCTCCTGACCGGCGACGCCGCCGAGGAGCTCGACACGATGTATCCCTACTACCGCGTGCAGGAGGGCGGCTGGGACGTCGACGTCTCGTCACGGACGATGCGCGACGTGCAACTGGTCATCCACGAGTTCGACCCCAACTCCGACGCCTACGTGGAGAAGAACGGCCGGAAGCTGCCGGTGGACGTGCCCTGGGCCGAGGTCGACGTCGAGCGCTATGACGCCCTCATCATTCCTGGGGGACGTGCCCCCGAGTGGATCCGGGTCGACGCCGACGTCAGGCGTATCACCGAGCACTTCTTCGCGCGCAACCTCCCCATCGCGTTGGTGTGCCACGGCGCGCAGGTGCCAGCGGTGTACGGGCTGCTGAAGGGTCGAAAGACGGCGTGCTTCCCCCCGATCACCGGTGACATGGAGAACGCGGGCGCGACGGTCATCGACGCTCCCGACGTCGTGGACGGCAACCTCGTCTCCTGCCGGGGGTGGCCCGACATGCCGCAATTCGGCAGGGCGATGATGGAGCTCTTTTCGAAGTCTGTCGACCCCGCATCGGCATGAGCACACCTGGCCTGCCCCGGTGACGGCACTTCGGATCGTCACAGTCGACGGTTCCCCCGTCCACGTCCTGGAGAGCGGCACCGGGCCCGCGGTGCTGATGCTGCACGGCTCCGGACCCGGCACGACCGGGTCCGGCGCCTGGGCAACGACGGCGCAGGCGCTGGGCACGTCCTGGCAGCTGGTGGCTCCTGACCAGGCGGGGTTCGGCCGTACACCCATCCCGGCGGGCTCCAGGGGTGGGCTCCGGCTGTGGACGGAGCAGGCCGCGGGCCTGATGGATGCTCTCGGTATCGAGCACTACGCCGTGGTGGGTCACTCCATGGGCGGTGCCGTGGCGCTGGCGTTGGCGGCCGCGCGCCCCCAGCAGGTGACCCGTGTCGTCGCGGTCTCGACGATGGGCGCCCCCGGGGCGCCGCTCTCCGCCGACCTCGACGCGGTCTGGGCCGCTCCCGCCGGCCCGATCGGGGCACGAGACATGCTGAGTCGCCTCGTCCTCGACCAAGCGCTCGTGACCGATTCGGCCGTCGAGGCCCGTGCAACCGCGATGCGAGCGGGGGAGGCCGCATTCGCGTCGTTGTTTCCGCCACCCAGGGCACGATGGGTCGACGAGCTCACCCTCTCGGCGCAAACCCTGGCAGCGGTGCGCGCGCCCGTGCTGCTCGTACACGGCGCCGAGGACCGAGTCACCCCACTCGGGACGGCAGCCCAGCCCCTGCTTGAACACCTGGCCGATGTCCGTCTGCACGTGCTCGGCCGATGCGGGCACGTGCCGGCGATCGAGCACCCGCACGAGTTCAGGCAACTGCTGTCGTGCTTCCTCCGCCGGGACCGAGGTTACTAATACTGCGATCCGAGGTCGTTGCTTGATGGGTTTTGGCTCGGTTGTCCTTTGCGGTGACGGTTGAGGTGGTTGTGTCGTGGCGGGTGGGTCTGGAGGCTTCTTACCGCAGCACAAGGGCAGGCTTTCCACCTCGGGCTGCTGGTCGAGCGCCCGATCCGCTATCGGACCTGGTCGGCGCGACACCGTACGTGGCCGACCGGCCGCCGGTTCGCCTCGGCCGCCCTGACCGGTGCCGCGCTCGCCACGGTGGCCGCCCTGACGATGATCGCGACCACGTCCCAGCCTCTACCGGAGACCCGGCAACCGGCTGCCGTCGCCGCCGCGCCGAACGCACCACCCCAGCCGGCCAGCCGCTCACCGCTGTGCCGAGCCGGCCGCAGCCCCGGAGCGATGCCCAGGGTCGCCTTTTTCGGCGACTCGGTGGCCTGGTCACTCGGCACCTACCTGCCCCGGCAACCGAACCTCGCGGTGACCGTACGCGCGGTCCAGGGTTGCGGGATCGCGCGCCTGCCGGACCTGCGCTACCTGGGCACCCCGCACACCAACTACCCGGGCTGCGACAAGTGGGACGCCCGGTGGCGACGTGGCGTACAGAGTGACGACCCGGACCTCGCGGTCATCCTGCTCGACCGGTGGGAGCTGATGGCCGCCGACTCGGCAACGGCTACCAGTACGTGGGGCAGCCCGAGTTCGACGCGTACCTGACCCGCGAGCTGGAGTTGGCGATCGACACCGTGTCAGCCAGGGGCGCGCACGTGGTGCTGCTGACCGCCCCGTACACCCGTCGGGCAAAGCGTCCGGACGGCGGCCTCTGGCCCGAGGACGAGCCGGAGCGGGTCGACGCGTGGAACCGGCTCCAGCAAGCGGTGGCGGCGCGTAGGTCCGGCCGGGTCAGCGTGGTCGACCTCAACCGCCGGGTCTGCCCCGAGGGCCGGTTCACTTCGAACGCGGGCAACATCCGGATCCGCAGCGACGGGCTGCACCCCCCGAGGAGTGCGGGGCTGGATCGAACCCTGGCTGATTCCGCAGCTCACCAAGCTCGCCACCGAGGGGCCGGGCTGACCGCGTCACCCGCTGATCGGCCGGAACTGCGCCCGCAGGCCGGTCGGTGCGAGCCGGCCGAGGAACTCCGGGTCGGCCGCCTCGGCGTTCGGCGACTCGATTGTGAAACGCTGGGCCAGCCGTGAGGTGGCGAGGGTGAGCTGCCGCATGGTCAGTGCCGAGCCCAGGCAGACCCGTGGACCGGCCCCGAACGGCAGGTACGCCGAGCCGGGTGCCGCCTGCCCGCCCAGCCACCGGGCGGGGTCGAACTCGTCCGGTCGCGGCCACCACCGTGGGTCCCGGTGGATCAGGTACGGATTCAGCAGCACGTCGTCGCCGGGGCGCAGCGACCATTTCCCCAGGCTGGTGGCCGTACGGGCGGTGCGGGTCATCAGCCATACCGGAGGGTAGAGCCGGAGCACCTCCTTCACCACCGCCTCGGCCAGCGGAAGCCTTGCCGTTGGCGGGGCCTCGGCACCGGCCGGTCCGCCCGCCTCGGCGCGCAGGTCGGCGGCGAGTCGGGGCCGGCGGGCCAGTTCCCGGACGATGGAGCTGAGCGCGGAGGCGGGCACACCGTGGCCGCCCATCAGGATGCCGCGAAGGGTCGACATCACCGTGCGGTCGGGCATCTCCGGGTGCACACCGAGCAGCATGGAGAGCAGGTCCCCCTGCGACGTTCCGTTCGCGGAGGCGCGTCGCCGCCGGACGATCCCGTACAGCGTCTCGATGGTGTGCCGGTGGGCACGGAAGAAGCGGCGGTTGCGGCGCAGCGGAACCCAGGCGGGGAACTGGTACGACGTTCCCGAGAACGGCCGGGTGACGTCGAGGGCCTCGTCGAGCAGTTCGGGGATGCCGGCCGAGTCGGGCCCGAAACAGTATTCGGAGATCGACCGGGCGGTGAACGTACGCGTCAGGGTGAGCACGTCGCACTCGCGACCGGCCACCTCCCCGGTAACCGTGTCGAGGATCTCGACCGTCCGGTGGTCCGCCTCGGTCGCGGCGGAGTGGCTGAGCCCCGGCCACACCGTGCGGCGGGCGGACATCCAGGAGTCGCCCTGCTCGGCGGCCTGGTCGATGTCCCGTCTGGTGTCGAACGGTGCCAACTCGGTGAGGAAGTCGCGGTTGGTGCGAGCGAGCACATCGTGGGTCAGGTCCGGGTCGATCACGAACACCGTGCGTTCGTCGTACGAGAACACGTCGCCGTACTCGTCGTGGTTGCGTCGGAGGAAACCGATCCGGTCGGCGTCGTACTCCGGAATGTTGCCCATCAGCCAGTGGCCGCGCGGACCTGGCGGCCGATCGGTGTCCGCACCGTTTGCCATCCGGACCTCCCCGGGTAGAGAGAATCACAGGATCCCGGGTGGGGATCCTGTGACCGGTTTCTGCCTGCCGTTCGTGCTGGAATCCGTGCCTGTCGGTGGGGCGGCGGCCTACTCGGGGTATCCGTAGAACCAGTACGGGTAGCGTCCGCTGACCTGCGGCTTGCCCATCAGGCGAGCCGTCACGTGTCGCAGCATCCTGGCCATGAGCACCTCCTACATCGATAGGGGACGATCATCTGAGCGGATGGTGGCACAGGAGGTCGCGGCTGGGCAACGGGCCCCGATGCGAGCCACCAGTGCGCTGACACTCGGGAAATGGCCTTCCGAGATGCCCCCGGAAATGTGGCGGCGGTGTGCCGGGGTTGTCCCGCCATCGGGTCGCGGCCGCTTGACCGGCGGGTACTCCGGCGGTGCGGCCCACCCGGTGGCCACGCGGCGACTGCCGCCCGTCGACCACCAGACCGGTTGTCGACAGCACATGGCTCCCAAAAGGACTATCCCGCTGACGCAGGCATGACCGTACACATCAGTACAAGATCGCGTTGGCCGCTACCGGCCCGCCAGCGGCTCCGCCCGATAGGCTGCACAGGTGATCAACTCGTCTGCGGGAACCGATGATGCCGGGGTGGCGATAGCCGCGGCACGCGCTGGCGCCGACGTGGTGCGCGCCATGTACGGTCAGCGGCTCACCCGGGTGGACAAGGGTGGCGGAGACTTCGCCACGGCCGCCGACCTGGCGGCCGAGCAGGCGATCCTTGACGTCATCCGTGCGCGCCGGTCCGATGACGCGGTGCTCACCCCCGCGCGGGGAGCACGCGAACAGGCTGGTTCTGCCGCTGGCGGTTGCACCCGTCGGGGTCTATCGGCGTACCTTGAACCTCAGGTGTAGTACCCGGTCGCCCTGGATGACCACGTGAGGATCCTCCAGCAAATGCTGCCCGTCGATGCTGCCAAAGTAGCGTTTGCCCGACCCGAACACCACGGGCACCACATCCATTGCCACCTCGTCCACGAGGCCGGCCCCGAAGATCTGGCCGCCCACATTGCCAGCGTCCACAGCGACGTCCCGCCCCCCGGCAAGCTCCTTGGCCTTGTCGATCGCAGTGGTCACGTCATCGAGGAAGTGGTACGACGCCTCGGGGTGCCAGCCCTCGGGCTTGGGCCGGTGCGACACCACGACCACGTGGTCACCCGCGGGCGGATGACCCTCCCAGCCGTTCACCAGATCGAACAGGTGCCGGCCCATCACGATCGTGCCGATGCCATTCCACATCCTCCGGACATACCCCGCCGATGCGCGTGAGACCTTGAAGCGGCTTCCCACTCCGGAGTGATCGTAGGGCTGGTCGCTGCCTTCGGTGATCGGCGTGTCGCCGTTGAAGTACCACTCGTGCAGTGGCCCGACGTCATCGTTCTCGTCCGCGATGAAGCCGTCCACCGACACCACGCTGTGCATGATCACTATGCCCACAGGTTCTCCTCGAATCTCCTTGCGCATTCACCCCCGATCTTTGCGCCCCGGCGGCGCTCGGGCTTGTAAACCCGCCGTTTGAGCGAGCTGGGACCAGTCGACCGGACGCAGGGCGTCCCCGGACACGATCAGCCGCGCGAATCGGTAGATTCGCACCATCCGCTTCGGGGCCACCCCGACATGGGACTTGAACTGCATGGCCAGGTGAGTGCCGCTCACCCCGGCGGCATCGGCCAGCGCGCCGACCGGGACCGCGCCATGGAAAGTCTCCAACCGCCCGGCTGTGTGCTGGACCAGGTCGAGACCGCCAGAGGGAGGCTCAGCAAGTCGCGCTCGCAGCTCCTGCTCCAGCACCCGCAGCATCGCAGTGGCGGATGCGATGTCGCCGACCTCGTTGCGAATCCGGTCCAAGGACCGTAGTACACCAACTATCGGGTGGACGGAGAACGGCGATGCTCGCCGGGTACCAACGCCTCGCGTCGGACCCGCGCTTCGCCGGATAGCACCGCAGCCAAGCGGGGTGTGCGGCACCGTATAACCTGGTGCCGGTGGGCGTAGGCATGATCCGGCTCGGCATTGACTTCGGCACGTCGAACACGGTCGCGGTGCTCTCCAACGCCGGCCGCGAGCCCCGGCCGCTACTGTTCGACGGCTCGCCCCTCCTGCCCTCGGCGGTCTGCGCGGACCAGTCCGGCCGGCTGCTGGTCGGCCGGGACGCCCAACACACCGGCCTGGCCCACCCCGAATGGTTCGAACCGCACCCGAAGCGCTGCATCGACGACCGCATCGTCCTGCTCGGCGAAACGGAAGTACCGGTCGAGCGCCTGATCGCCGCCGTGCTGGAACGGGTCACCGACGAGGCCAGCCGCACCGCCGACGCGCCGATCAACGAGGCGGTGCTCACCTACCCGGCCGCCTGGGGCAACCAACGCCGGGACATCCTGCTCGCCGCCGCCGAGACCGTACTGCCCGGAGTCCGGCTGATGGTCGAGCCGATCGCCGCCGCCAACCGCCTGATCGCGGTGGCCGGTGATCGGGTCGCGGTCGGCACCTGCGCCCTGGTCTACGACTTCGGCGGAGGCACCTTCGACGCGACCGTGCTCCGCCGCACCACCGACGGCTTTGACGTCCTCGCCACCGAGGGCCGCCCCGACTCTGGCGGGCTCGACATCGACGCCGCCATTGTCAACCACCTCGGCACGGTGCTCTCCGCTCGGGCCCCGGAGGCCTGGGCGAAGCTGGTCGAACCGTCAACTCTGCCCGACCGGCGGGCCAGTCGCCAGATGTGGGACAACGTCCGCACCGGCAAGGAGATGCTCGCCCGGACCAGCAGCACGCTGATCCACGTACCGCTGCTCGACATCGAACTCCCGCTCGGCCGTGAGGAACTCGACCGACTCGCCGCACCCGTACTCGACCGCACCATCGAGACCGCCCGCAGCGTCCTGCGTGCCGCCGGCGTCGACGCCAGCGACCTCAGTGCGGTCCTCCTGGCCGGCGGCTCCACCCGCATGCCCGCCGTGACCACCACGCTGCATCGCGCTTTCAACCTCGCCCCCACCATCGTCGACCAGCCCGAACTCGTCGTCGCCGAAGGCGGCCTGCTCACCACGGCGCAGCCTGCCGCCGGCGAGGATCCGACCACCCAGGTTCCGGACAGCGCCCCCGTCACCCCGGCTCTGACCGGCGAGCCGACCCTCCCGGTAGCCGACCAGCAGCCGCCGGCCACGCAGATCCCGCCCTCCCGGCGATACCGGGCACGCGGACCGGCAACGGTCGGCGCGGCCCTCGTACTCGTCATCCTGGCCGCCTTCGCTGGCGCCCGCCTACTGGACGACGACCCGGATCGCACCCAAGCCGGCGCCGGCCCGGCCCCGACAAACTCCCCGGCCAACCCGCCCGCCACCCCCACCCCGACCCTGCCGCCCGGCATCGATCCCTGCGTCCTCGGCTCCTGGACGGCAACGTCGCAGCAGCGGGACCTCAAGATCGACGGTCATCCGGTGCAGTTTGTCAGCCGTGGGGGACAGAAGAAGACCTACCGGGCAGACGGCACCTTGACCATCACCTTCGATGACCGGATCGTCGGCGCGACCGTATACGAGGGCGCACGCTGGGAGGAGCACACCTCCGGCGGCGGCACCCTGAGCTACCGGACCACCGACGACGGATTCCTGCTCTACAGCAACCCGAAGGTGAAGGGGGACTGGAAGTTCACCCGCAACGGCAGGTACACCAACGGCGGGGCGATATCAATGAGCATCGAACCTGAGCGCTACACCTGCACCGACGACACGATGATCCAGGTCTCCAGCTTCTACTCAATCGAACTGCACCGGGACAAGCCGCAACCGGCGGCCAGCCCCACCTAGGGCCTATGTCGAAGTCGGTCACAGCCATTCGTTGACGGCGGCGAGGTGGATGGCGGCCCATAGCGGCCAGGACGCCGGTCCGGGCGGTTCTCGGACGCCCAGTGACCAGGCGTGACCTAACGAAAGACAGGGACAACGCCCTTCGATCGTCCAGTGTGCGGTGGCGGGCCCCGAACCTACGGTTGTGCGGATTCTCGTCACCGGCTCTTGGAGTGCGCGTGTCTCCTTTATCGTCACGAAGAACAACCTCTCTCGCCGGGCCGTGGCGTTATGGGGCTCTGCTGGTCGTCACGGCCCTGATCGGTCTCCTCCTCCCACCCGGCCTCTCTTCAGCTGCTCCGGTCCTCGACGGCGCGGCTGTCGACCGCTTCATGGCTGCTCATCTGGAGAGCACTGGCCTGCCCGGAGCAGCGATCGCCATCACCCACCGCGGCCAGGTCGTCTACCTGCGGGGGTACGGGCACGATTCGGCGGGCGACCGGGTCACGGCAAACTCGCTGTTCCCTGTCGGATCGGTCAGCAAGTCGTTCACCGCCCTGGCCGTCATGCAACTCGTGGATGCGGGCAGACTCGAACTGGACACACCGGTGCAGCGGTATTTGCCTGACTTCGCCCCCCGGGGTTCCCGATCCGCCTCGATCACCGTCCGGCAGTTGCTCAACCAGACCTCGGGTCTGTCCGACCGGACGTTTTCCGACGCGCGCGAGCCGCAGCCCGCCTCTCTGCAGGAGAGCGTGACAAGGTTGCGGAGCGCGGCACCGGCCACAGCACCGGGAGCGAAGTGGAACTATCACAATCCCAACTACCACATCGCGGCTCGGCTCGTTGAGGTCGTCGCGCAAACGCCGTTCGCCGACTACCTCAAACGCCATGTGTTCGGTCCACTCAATATGGCCTCCACTGTCACCCTGAACAACACCCGCGATTTCCACGGCGTACCCAAGGGGCATGCCTACGTCTATGGTCGGGCGGTCGCCCGTTCGGAACCGGCACAGTTCGTCAACGGAAGCCACGGGGTCGTGAGTACGGCGCACGACATGGCGCAGTGGCTCATCCTCCACAACAACCTGGGAAAGAGCATGAACGGCGCCCAGGTTGTCTCTCCACAGGCGCTCGACGTGCTGCACACCGCCCCCAACCCCGAGCCCGGATATGCGATGGGCTGGTTCGCGGAAACCGATGACGGCCGGAACGAGCTCGCCCACGACGGCGCCTGGTTCACCTTCACAGCCGACCAGACACTGCTACCGGAAACCGGATACGGCATCGCCGTCCTGGCCAACGTCGGCATCGGCCTGGGTATCAGCGACACCAGCGTCATCACTCAAGGGCTGATCACCCTGATCGAGGGCGAAACTCCACAGCCCGGATCGAAAAGCACACTGGTCGTTCACCTGGTGTTGGCCGGGTTGACGCTCCTCACCATCGCCGCAGGCGCTTGGGGGGCACTCCGCAGCCGGCTGTGGGCACAGCGCAGGAGTGGTCGGCCCATCTGGCGGCTCGGCCTGCGGCTGCTGCCTTACGGGATCCCCCTGGTCGTACTCTGGTGGTTGCCACCCATCGTGGACGCCGTGTTCAACGGGCCGGCCATCACCTGGTCTCAGATTATGGTCGGCGGGATACCACTGGTGGTGTGGATCGTCAGCGGCGTCGTCATGAGCGTCGCCGTCGTCGGCCTACGATGCATCGCCCTGCTGCGGCTGCGGCCAGTACCCCTGACCGGGCGCAGCCAAAGCACATCTAGTGAGCCCTTTCCAACCTGATTGCGCAGGTCAGGGTGGTAGGCGGGGGCCGCAGATCGATGAGGGTGAGGCTCCAGGTAGGACGGCAAATCGATCCAAAAGGCGCTGACCAGTGCAGACGTGATGACCTTCGCTGATTAGGGCTATCAAGGTGCCCGCGGTAGCGTGCGCACTCCGTTCAAGCGGCGCCGCTTCCGGCCGAAGCTGTCACGCCGGCAGAAGGCCGTGAACGGCGCCCACGCGACGATCCGCGCCCGGGGCGAACGCGCGATCGCCACCCTCAAGACATGGAGGATTCTGGTCAGGCTGCGCTGCTGCCCACGGCGAGCGACCACAATCGTGCAGGCCATCCTCGTTCTGCACCACGCCGGAGCCAACCGCTACGCAGGATGAAAAGGCTCACCCGTTGATCGCCGAGCTGAGGAGACGTGATGCCTGAACCCGCGGATCTGGGGGCGCTGTTGCGCCTCATGCCGCCCGAGACGGAGAGCGACACGGTGGTCGACTGGGACGAGATCGCCGAGTCCTGGGGGAGAGCCTTCCCGGCCGCGTACCAGCGCTTCATCGCAATCTATGGAGCGGGGATGATCGAGGACTATCTGGTGATCGGTACACCGGAGCCCTGGGTCGAGCCGCCCGACGGGGACGGCGCTGACATGCGTGCCGGTACGGCGTTCGCCAGGGTCCTGTGGCAGGATTCGCGTAAGGAGCGTGACCTTGAGGGCGCGATCCCACGGCTGATCCTGTGGGCCGTGGACTCCAGTGGCGACAACCTGTGCTGGGACGCCTCCGATCCGGACCCCGAGAAATGGCCGGTGCTGCTCTACAACCGCGGCAAGGCCATCTGGCGTCGCTACGATTGCGGCATGGTCGAATTTCTCGTCCGCCACCTGGAAGGAGACTTTCCGACCTGCCCTCTGGGCGACGTCGGCCTTTTCGGCCGTAGGAGGGCCACCTTCCTGACCCGGACGGAGTACATGCGCCGGCTGCGGTCCGGGGTGGACCCGTGGACCGGCGAGCCCGACCCCTACGCCGGCATGTACAACTACGGATAGCACGACCACGGATAGCACGACCACGGGATTAGGCCCGGCCGATGACGGCCGGGCCTCATCCCTACGTGAACAGCTTCCAGCGCCCCTCGGAGCCTCGCCCTCATCGGTCTCCGGGCTCGCCGCACCCATCCTGAGCTGCAAGGTCAGGGTGGAAAAGGCTCAGTGTCCTGAGTCTTTGATTCGTTCGCAGTACGTCGCGAGGCTGTTGAGGATCTCGTCGGTGGTCTTGGTCCAGACGTACGGGCGTGGTTGTTCGTTCCAGACGGCCAGCCAGGCCCGGATGTCCTTTTCCAGTGCGACGATGCTGCGGTGGACCCCTCGGTGGATTTGTTGGTGATCTCGGCGAAGAACCGTTCGACGAGGTTGAGCCAACTCGCGCTGGTCGGGGTGAAGTGCAGGTGGAGGCGGGGGTCGCGCAGCAGCCACCGCTTCACCGCCGGGGTCTTGTGCGTGGCGTAGTTGTCCAGCACCAGGTGCACGTCCAGATCACCGGGCACCGAGCCGTTGATCTTCCGCAGGAGCTTCAGGAACTCCTGCTGCCGGTGCCGGCGGTGGACCGACCCGATCACCGTCCCGGTGGCCAGGTCCAACGCCGCGAACAGGCTCGTCACACCCGACCGCAGATTGTCGTGACTACGCCGCTCCGGCACACCGGGCTGCATCGGCAACACCGGCTGCGACCTGTCCAGGGCCTGGATCTGCGACTTCTCATCAACACACAGCACCAAGGCCCGTTCCGGCGGGTCGAGATACAACCCCACCACGTCACGTACCTTGTCGACGAACAACGGATCCGTCGACAGCTTGAACGACTCCGCCCGCCACGGCTGCAACCCGAACGTCCGCCAGATCCGCGACACCGTCGACTGCGACAACCCCGTCGCCGCCGCCATTGACCGGCTCGACCAGTGCGTGGCGTTACGCGGCGCCGACTCCAACGTCTCCACGATCACCCGTTCCACGTCCGCGTCACTGACCTGGCGTGGACGGCCCGGCCGCGGCTCGTCATACAAACCATCAACCCGATGGACGACGAACCGCGACCGCCACGTACCGACCGTCGGCAACGACACACCGAGTAGCCGCGACACCTCACTGTTCGACAAACCACGCGCGCAAGCCAGCACGACCGCGTCCGCACCGGGAGAGCCTGCGCGGTCGAACGCCTACACGTCACCGCCTCCAACGCGTCCCGATCCGCATCCGTCAACTCGAGCAGGGCCAACTTCGGCCCACGATTGTCACCTATACCAGAACTAACAGGAAACTACGGACTCAGGACACTAAACGAGGTCAGCAGGTGCGGGAGTTGTAGGCGGCCCAGTAAGGGCCGCCGCCCTGGGGCGGGTAGAACCTGTAGTTCCCGTCGGGCGACCGCTGCACGACGAATTCGTGCGAGCCGTACGGGCTCCTGGAACCCGTCGCCCCGTGGTACACCACATACAGCCACCCGTTCTGGTTGTCGTGCTGCACCAGCTTGTCGCCAGCCTTTGTCCAGCTGTTCCGACCCGCGGAGCCGTCCGCGACGAGGCCCTTGTCGCGCTGAAAATTCCTCGTCGCGGCGTCGGTCTGATCGCCGAACACACCGTCGATGCCGGACGAGGGAAGGTAACCATTTGCCCAAAGAATGGTTTGCCACAGGCAGGCGACGTTCGAGTTGCGGTGCGTGGTGACGTTGGTGACGCCCTCGTCATCGAAGTCGTCAGACACGGCGCCGCTGCCGTAGACGTACGCCCTGCCGGTGTAGGAGCCGCTCGCCGTGGCCGGCGTGGCGATGGTGACGTTGATGCCGATGGCCAGCACCGCGCCGACGGCGGGGACAGCAGCTCTTTTGAGTACGCGGGGGATGGAGTGGAGCGAGTACATGCATCTCCTCTGGTCGAAAATTGTTTGGGGGGCAACGGTGGAGGGCGGGTTTCCTCCGGGTTGGTGCTGGGGCGTCGTGCCAGCCGGCGGTGCCAGGCCAGCACCGTCGTCGGGGTCACGCTCCGATGCGCACTTACCCCCAAGAGAGCGGGTCAAGGTGGGCAGGATCGCCCGGTCCAGCCAGGACGCTCACGACCGGCCCCGAGGGCTTGACGGTGCGGCATTGCCACTTCGTGTCGAAGCGTGCCCGGTCCGGGACGGGCTTCCCGGACCGGGAGGCCAGCGAGTGGATCAGCAGGCGTACGACTTCGCCCAGCGGTAGTCGGCCTTGGCCTGCATGTCGTCTCCCCAGAACGCCCCGTAGTAACAGAGCACAGCCCAGGTTTGCGGGCCAACCCATCCGTCGGCACCGATGCCTGCCGCACGCTGGATCTTGATGATCGCGGCCTCCGTCTGGGAGCCGTAAATGCCATCCCGGGCGACCGGACCCGCCTCGGACCGGGCCGCATTGGTGATCGAGATGACGTTCGCGATTCCCTGGATGGCCTTGACGCAGTTGCCGGTTCCGCCGTAGCCGTAGCGGTACTGGCGGCATGGGGCCGTGGCGGCGGAGGCCGGACCTGCTGTCACGACCATTGCTGCGAACACCAGTGCGACAGCCGTCAGTAGCGCACCAATTCTGGAGTTCATTGACTTTGATCCAATCGGAGTCAGGTTGTCGGAACGATGAGAAGGGGACAGGCGCCCACGTCGACCGTTCGGTGGCCCGGTCACGCAGCCGCGCCCAGGCAGGACGAGGCGAGGGTGGCCGCGCGCTGGGTGTGGATAGACGGTCCCGTTTGGCTTTGCGTCATCGTGCGCAGCCACGGCCTGGAGGTTGGGTGCTCGTGGATGGGGCGGTGAGGACGGTAGAACGGTACGGTGGGGCCCGTACAATCGCCGCACAACTGGCGTATAGATCATCTATTCGCCCGCGTCACCGGGCGTTGGGCACCTGGTGACAGATGGCAGCGCCCACATGTGAGGTGCCTGGTTGCGTTTCGAACTCCTCGGCCCGTTCCGCGTGTACCACGAAGGACGATCGGTCCCGCTGGGCTCGGTGAAGCAGCGTCTTCTGTTGGCCACCCTGCTGCTGCGTCCCAATGAGGTCGTCGGCACCAACGAGTTGGCCGCAATGTTGTGGGGCGACGAAGAGCCGGCGTCGGCCGCCGCGAACCTGCGCACCTATGTGCGCGGGTTGCGGCGGTCGCTGGGTGGCGGGGCTCCCTGGGATGGGATAACCGCTGCGGCCAGCGGCTACCTGCTGCGAGTGGGCCCAGATGAACGGGACCTGGACCTGTTCGACGCTGCGGCAACGCGGGGCCGCGAGGCTCTCGCCGCTTCGGATCTGGAGCGGGCCGAGGCCGAACTCTCCGTTGCGGTGGGCCTGTGGCGCGGGTCCCCGCTGTCGGACCTGCCGCTGCGTTCGGCGCTGGCTCGGCGGGTGGCGCAGTTGGAGGAGCGCCGGCTGCTCGTCGAGGAGGACTACGCCGAGGCGGTGCTGGCGCTTGGCGCGTCGGCCGACGTGGTGCATCGGTTGCGCGGCCTGCTCGACCGGCACCCGCTGCGGCAGCGGGCGTGGGGCCAGCTGATGGTGGGCCTGTATCGCATCGGAGACGTGGCCGGCGCACTGGATGCCTACCAGCAGGCTCGACAAACGCTGGCGGAGGAGACCGGCCTCGATCCCACACCAGAGCTCATCAAGTTGTACGACGACATCCTGCATCACCGCCCGGGCCTGGCAGCGCCACCGCCAGCGGGTCCGGACAGGCCAACGCCGGGCATGGCGGTGGGACCGCTCACTCAGCGCCCCGAGCAGCTACCGCGTGCGGTGCCGGAGTTCGTCGGCCGCAGCGTCGAGCTGGCGATCCTCGACGGGCTTCTGCACGGCGGAGCGGAGGGGCCGACGAGCGTGGCCATCTCTGTGGTGTCCGGCATGGCCGGAGTCGGCAAGACGGCCCTGGCGTTGCACTGGGCGCACCGGATGGCCGACCGCTTCCCGGACGGCCAGCTCTATGTGAACCTTCGCGGCTACGACGAAGCGGGCGCGGTGTCCCCGCCCGACGCCCTGTCCGGCTTCCTCGAAGCGCTCGGCGTACCCCACGCCCGGATACCCTCCGGCCTGGAGGCCCGGACTGGTCTCTACCGCAGCCTGCTGGCTTCCCGCCGGATGCTCCTGGTGCTCGACAACGCTCGCGACTCCGCCCAGGTGCGCGCCTTGCTGCCCGGTGCGGGCGGCTGCATGGTCGTGGTCACCAGCCGTGACCGGCTCGGCGGCCTGATCGCCGCCGAGTGCGCCACGCCGTTGACACTGGACGTACTCACGGCGGAAGAGTCGATGAGTTTGCTCGCCAGACGGCTCGGGGCCAGCCGGCTCGGCTCCGAACCGGTCGCGGTGGCCGACATTATCGAGGCTGCTGGCCGGCTCCCGCTGGCACTGTCGATAGTAGCGGCGCGCGTCGCGACCCATCCCACGTTCCCGCTCAGCGCGATCGCTGCCGAACTGCACTCGGCCGAGGCGAGGCTCGACGCGTTGGCCGACGGCGACGTCCGGCGCGTCTTCTCCTGGTCGTACCTGGCCCTGGGGGCGGACGCGGCCCGGCTGTTCACCCTGCTGGGGCTGCATCCGGGCCCGGACCTGACCGCCGCCGCGGCCTCGGCGCTCGCCGGTGTGTCGGCCGCGGCCGTTACGCCGATCCTGCGGGAGCTGACCCGGCTCCATCTGCTGACGGAGCACGCGCCCGGCCGGTACGCCTTCCACGATCTTCTGCGCGCCTACGCCGCCGAGCTCGCACAGTCGTCGGAGCGCGGCGACGAACGCGCCGCAGCCCGACAGCGCCTGTACGACCACTACCTGCACGCCGCCTATCCGGCCGCGCTGCTGCTCCAGCCACAGTGGCCCCCGATCGAGCCGGTGCCGCCGCTGCCCGTACCGGCCAGGCGGCCGGTGACCGATCATGACGGCGCGCTCGCCTGGTTCACGGCGGAGCACCGGGTGCTGATCCGGGTGGTCCGCCAGGCCGCCGAGTACGGCTTCGAAGCGTACGCCTGGCAGATCGCGTGGGCGTTGAACACCTTCGTGGCACCGCGCGGCCTGTGGCAGGACCAACTCGCCATCCAAGGGGTCGCGCTGGCCGCCGCAGAGAAGATCGATGACCTTGCCGGTCAGGCCGTCGCCAACCGGCTGCTCTCCCGCGCGCTGACCCGATTGGGCGACCGCACTATGGCCGAGTACCGGCTCAAGCGCGCGCTTGAGCTGCACGAGCGTCTCGGCGACCCGATTGGCCAGGCCCAGACGCTGCACAACTACTGCGAACTCTGCTACCTGGACGGCCGGCTCGACGAGGCGCTCGCACACGGTCGCGAAGCGCTGCGGCTCTACCGACTGGTCGGCAACCACGCGGGCGAAGCCCGGACGCTCAACGCGATCGGTTGGCTGCTCGCCACCACCGGCGACTTTGTCCAGGCCATCGCCAGCTGCACCGAGGCACTCGACCAGCAACGACGGACCGACGACCGCAACGGCCAGGCCGCGACGCTGGACAGCCTGGGCTTCGCCTACGACCGCCTCGGTGAACGCGACCGCGCGGCCGACTGCTACGAGCAGGCGATCCAGCTCTTTCGCGATTCCGCCGACCGGTATCACGAGGCGGAGACCCTCATCCGACTCGGGGACACCCGGGAAGGGATGGGCGACCTGACCGCTGCCGCTGCCGCCTGGCGCCAGGCCGTGCGGATCTACGAGGACGTGGGCGACCCCGCAGCCGAGGAGGCCCGCCGGCGCCTTGAACGTGTGGTGCCGTCCTAGCGTGGGTCTGTGGATTTAAGGGCTCTGGCTCACTCTCGGTGGTAGCTGGGAGTAGCAGCGCATCTGCCTGAGCAGCACCGCTGTCCAAATTGGTGCAGTCAGAGCAAAAGGTGTAGCGGATCATGGTTGTGACAGCCAGACGGAGACCGATCAGCACCAAAGTGCCAGCGTCAGAGGCTCGCGCGAACGTGGACGATACCGTTACGGAATGTCACCACCGAAAGTGAACCAGAGCCCTTAAATCCACAGACCCCCGAATGTGAGACAGAGCCCTTAAAAATCCACAGACCCCTGATCCACGGATCGAGGCTTAGGTTGAGGGAGTGGCCGCAGGGGTGACGAGGCCGGTCTCGTAGGCGAGGACGACGAGCTGCGCCCGATCGCGGGCCTGGAGCTTGGTCATCGCCCGGCTGACGTGCGTCTTGGCGGTGGCGACGCTGATGACCATGTGGGCGGCGATCTCGTCGTTGGACATGCCCCGTGCGGCGAGCGCGACGACCTCCCGTTCGCGGTTTGTGAGGACGTCCAGCTCGGCGGTGCGGCTGTGGTGCGGCGGCCGCGAGACGTACTCGTTGATGAGCTTGCGGGTGATGGCCGGCGACAACAGGGCGTCGCCGCGGGCGGCGATGCGGATGCCGTGGAGGAGGTCGGCGGGCTCGGTGTCCTTTACGAGGAAGCCGGCGGCACCCGCGCGCAGCGCCGTGTAGACGTGCTCGTCGAGGCTGTAGTTGGTGAGGATGACGACGCGTACGCCGGATAGGGCCGGATCGGCGGCGATTCGGCGGGTGGCCTGGATGCCGTCGAGGACGGGCATCTGGATGTCGATGAGCGCGACGTCGGGCAGGTGCCGCGCGGCGAGCGCGACCGCCTCCGTGCCGTCGCCGCCCTCCGCGACCACCGTGAAGTCGTCTTCGGCGTTGATGAGGGCGCGGAACCCGGCCCGGATAAGGGCCTGGTCGTCGACGAGTAGCACGCGGATCACGAGGACTCCTCAAGCTGAAGTGGCGGCGAGTCCAGGGGCGGGGACGGCCGCTTCAGCGGCAGGGTCGCGTGGATGCTGAACCCGCCGCCGTCGCGGTGGCCGGCGTGCAGCGACCCGCCGAGGGCGGTGACCCGCTCCCGCATGCCGACCAGGCCCACTCCGGGCACGACGGCCGCCCGGCCGGTGCCGAGCCCGTCGTCGTCGATGTGGACGGTCAGCGCGTCGTCGCCGTAGTGGAGCCGGATCGAGGCGGTGGCCGGTCCGGCGTGGCGGGTCACGTTGGTGAGGGCCTCCTGCACGATGCGGTACGCGGCACGGTCGACCGGGGCCGGCAGGGTGCAGCGCCGGCCGGTGACGGTCACCGTGACCGGGATGCCCGCCTTGCGGGCGCCCTCGACGAGGCGGTCGAGGCGTTCGAGCCCGCCGCCGGCCGGGGCGTCGTCGGTGCGCAGCACCTCGAGCGTCGCGCGCAGTTCCTGCATCGCCTCGCGGCTGGCCTGTTGGATGGTGACCAGCGCCTCGGGGACCGGCTCGCCGCGTTTGCGGGCGAGGTGGACGGCGACGCCCGCCTGCACTTTGATGAGCGAGATGCTGTGGGTGAGGGAGTCGTGCAGGTCGCGGGCGATCCGCAGCCGCTCCTCGTCAGCGCGGCGGCGGGCGGTCTCCTCGCGCGTGCGTTCGGCGTCGAGCGCCCGCTGCTCGACGTGGGTGAGGTGGACGGCGCGCTGGCGAGACAGCTCGCCGGCGACGCAGGCGGCGACCATCCAGCCGATCAGTAGGAGCCAGCGCTGGACGACGTCGGGCGCCGGCCCGCCGGCGTCGACGCTCGCGAGTTCGCTGGCGGAACCGCCGACGAGGATGACGCCGACGGCTGCCCCGGCCGGCCACCGGTGCCCACTCTTGATGGCGGTGTAGAGGGCCACCATGACGGTCAGGGCCGGTGCGACGCCGGGATAGCCGCGTAGCTGGTAGACGAGCAGACAGACGGTCGCGAGGCCGAGCACGACGAGGGGCAGCCGGCGCCGGGCGGCGGTCGCCATCGCCGGGACCACCAGCAGGAACGAGCTGATCAGGTCGAGCCGGATCCGCCCGGGCGGCGCGGTCACAGCGCTGGCGACGACCAGGACGGTCAAGCCGAACGCCGCTGCCAGGGACCGCCACGCGCGGCCCTGGCCGCCGCGCCCGCCGTCGTCGCCCATGTGCGCAACGATAGGCGACCCGGCCGCCCGGGACGTCAGCCTGCGGACGGAGCCGCCACTACCGCCGGGGATGTACGGTGCGCCGGACTGCGCCGCCGGCGGTAGCGGCAGATGTCATCCGCAGCCTGACGACCGCGACCACTGCGGGACGGCATGGTCATGCCATGTCCACGATCCGCACCATCCGCGCGCTCGCGCTGCTGTCGACTGGTCTGCTCGCCGGCGCGCTCGGCTACGGCGCCGTGAACGTCGTGGCGACGTTCAACGCCGTACCCCTCGATGTCCGCCTGACCTTCCACACCGCCCTGATGCGGATGAACGGCCCGGTCGTCCAGACGGTGATGGCGTCCGCGGCGGTCAGCACGGTGGCCTTCGCCGTCCTGGTCCGCGGGCGTGCCCGCCTGCTCGCCGCCGGATCCGGCGGCCTCGTGCTGCTGTCTTTCCTGGTGACACGGTTCGGCAACGTCCCCATCAACGCCGAGATCAAGACCTGGGCGGTCAGCTCCGCTCCGGCCGACTACCCGGCCGTCCTGCGGCGCTGGGAGATGTTCAACGACATTCGCACCATCGCCGCATTGGCCGCGTTCGTCTGTGTTCTGGCCGCCGCCGACCGCGTCGGCGCGGCCGCGTCCCGCACCGCCCTCAACGAAAGGTCTGTCCCGTGGAGCGGATGACACGGTGGATGCTCGCGCACCGGTTGCCGGTGGTCCTTGTCTGGGTCGCTCTCGCGCTGGTCGGGGGAGCCTTGGCCGGCGGCACCATCGACCGGCTCAGCTACGAAACCCGGTTACCGGATCGTCCGGGCCAGCAGGCGAACGACGCCATCGCGCAACGATTCGACCACACCGGTGGCCGTAATGCCCCACTGCTGCTCGTGGTGACGGTGCCGGAGGGCACGACCGTCGACAGCCTCGAGGTACGCCGGCAGTGGGACGCCCTGGTGGACAGGGTGACCCCGCCGGGCGGCCGGAGCGTTTCCTACCGGGGCCCCGGCAGTGAGTCGTTGGTCTCGGGGGACAAGCGCACCACTGTGGCGCTGGTGTACCCGCCGGCGACTGCCTCGAACGCCCCGTACGAGCGGTGGCTGCCTGGTATCGAGACGGCGGTCGCGCAGGCCAGCATCGCGGGCGCCCCGGTCGAGTTGACCGGTCAGCCGGTGCTGTCCGGCCGTAACAGCGGCGCCCAGCGCAGCCCGATCTACGAGACGCTCATCGGCGCCATGGGGGCGCTGTGCGTGCTGATCCTCGTCTTCGGCAGTGGCCTCGCCATCGTGCCGGTGCTGATGGCCGCCGTGGCGATCCCGACGACGTTCCTGCTGGTGCGTGGGGTCACCGAGCTCACCGACGTCTCGTTCATCGTGCAGTTCCTGGTGACGCTCATCGGACTCGGCGTGGCGATCGACTATGCGCTGCTCGTCGTGACCCGCTGGCGGGAAGAGCGCGCCAAGCCCGGCACCGACGGCCCCGAGCCGCAGGCGCGCCGGGAGGCGATCGTCAGAACCCTGGCCAGCGCGGGCCGCGCGGTCGCGCTCAGCGGCGCTACGGTGGCTATCTCTCTTGCCGCACTTGTCGTTCTGCCGGTGCCGTTCCTGCGCAGCGTCGGCTACGCCGGGCTGCTTATCCCGCTGGTCAGCGTGGCGGTCGCGCTCACCCTGCTGCCCGTCCTGCTGTACTCGTTGGGCGACAAGCTGGACCGGCCCCGTCGTCAGCACCGCCCGGACAGCCGCTTGTGGACCAGGATCGCCCGTGTCACCACCCGGCGCCCGGTACTCAGCGCGCTGGTCAGCGGCGTGGTGCTGCTCGCCCTGGCCGCGCCTGTGCTGGCGCTGCAACTGGGGCAGCCGGCAACCTCGACGCTGGCCCAGGGGGGACAGCCCGCCCGGACCTTCGAGCGGCTCGTCGACGCGGGCTTCGGCGAAGGCATCGCACGCCCCGTCGAGGTCCTCGTCGTCGCCGACGCCACCGACGCCATGCAGGACCGGCTGCGTCGCATCAACGGTGTCGCGGGCAGCGTCGCCCCGCCGGGCTGGGCGCGCGACGGTCACCAGGTCATCGACGTGTGGACCGCAGAGGACCCGTCCAGCGGCGGCGGCCAGGCTGCGGTGTCCGACGTGCTGGACACCACGCGGCAGAACCCAGGCGTGCTGGCCGGTGGTGGTCCAGCAACCGATGCCGACTTCATCGAGGCTGTCTACGGCTCGCTCGGACTCATCCTGCTCTTCGTAGCCCTGCTCACTTTCATCGTCCTGGCACGGACCCTGCGTTCGGTCGTCCTGCCGTTGAAAGCCTTGGCGCTCAACGCGCTGTCCACGTGCGCGGCGTACGGCGTCGTGGTGCTCGTCTGGCAGCAGGGCTACGGCAGCGAGCTGCTGTTCGACACGCCCGCCGTTGGGGCGGTAACCATCTGGATCCCGATGGCGGTCTTCGCGTTCCTCTTCGGGCTGTCCATGGACTACGAAGTGTTCATCCTGCACCGCATCCGGGAAACGCACCTCGACCTGATCGCCAAGGGTGAGCGGGACACCGTGGTGCCGTCCGTCGTGACGGGTCTCAGCCGCACCGGACGGCTCGTGACCTCCGCCGCGCTCATCCTCTTCCTCGCCTTCACGGCGCTGGCCAGTATCCCGATAACCGACGTGCGGGTGTTCGCCACCGCGTTGGCGGCGGGCATCGTCATCGACGCCACCCTGGTCCGCGGCATCCTCACCCCGGCGTTGGTCACGCTCCTCGGCCGGTCGAACTGGTGGTTCCCCCGCCCGTTGAGCCGGCTGCTCGCCGTCTCCCGGCAGCTTCCTGGCGTAGGGGCAGCCCTCGTGACGGGCAACGGACAGAAGTCTGACTAGGCGGTCGCCACGCCTGTGGCGACCGGCGCTGATCACTACCGCTGAACACAAACTGCAGATTCGGATGGTCCAGCCGGCTCTGTGTCGCAGATCGAGAAATTTGGGGTGGAGATGACAGAACACGCACAGGCGCCGCGACGGCGGCGCCGCATTCGGAAGGCAATTCTTGTCACGGTGGGCGTGCTCATTGGTATTCCAGCGCTGCTTGCGACCGGCTTGACCGTGTGGGACGGCGGAGCCAACCTCGATCCGCAGCGGGAGCTGCTGCCGGGTGTCGCGATCGACCTGCGGACCGCCGAAACGGACCGGGGCCCGATCGAGTACGACCTGCACGGCACCGACGGTCCGGTCGTGCTGTCCGTGCATGCCGGGTTGGGTGGCGCCGACCAGGGCCGACTGTTCGCGAGCTGGCTGCAGGATGACGGGTATCGAATCCTCAGCCCGTCGCGTCCCGGGTACCTCGGCACTCCGCTGAGCAGCGGGCGGACCCTCGACGAGCAGGCCGACCTGCTGGCAGCCCTGCTTGACGAGCTTCACATCGACCGCGTCGGCGTCTTCGCGGCCTCGGCAGGCAGCCCGGTCGCGTACACCTTCGCCGCGCGCCATCCAGAGCGGGTGTGGGGACTGGTCTCGATCGGTGGCGTGAGTCTGCCCGATGCCGATGCCGATGTCGATGCCGATGCCGCGCCCAGATCCCCCCTCCGGGCCGCCTTCCTGAACGCGATCGTCCAGAAGCTCGCGAAGCTGACCGCATCGATCTCGCTTGAGTCGATCGTCTCCGGCACCCTGGACGAGACCAGCACGTTCACCGATGAACAGAAGGCGGAACGCGCCGACTACATCATGCATACCGAGAATGCCCGGCTCTTCTTCGAGGCAATCTTCGATGCGACCTTCCCGTACGAGAAGAGAATGCCGGGCACCGACAACGACTCGCTGCAAACGCAAGCGATGGACATCGCGTTCGACCGCGTCACCGCGCCGACGCTCATCCTCCACGGCACACAGGACGGCGACGTGCCGTTCGAGCACGGTGAGAACGCCGCCGCGCAGATCCCGAGCGCCCAGCACCACTGGATGCCGGACGAAGAGCATCTCGGGTTCTGGCTGAGCCCCCAGTCCGAGGACGCCCAGCGCGCCGCAGGGGCGTTCCTCCACGAGCACGCCCCGCAGCGATAGCGGGCTTTCCTTGCCTCGGCCGCTGCCCGCGCCTACCACAAGAAGGCCCCTGCGCGTGCGACATCTACCTGACCTGCCCCAAGTTCATCACCACACCGCAGTACATCATCCGTCCCGCCGCCTGCCCGGGTCAGCGCGTTCGACCTCGCATGCCACGCTCGGCGACCCCGCACAGCGCGTGGACACACGACCATTCATGGCCACACGTCGATCTGTTCTGATCCACGCCCGAACACCGATGATCGTTTTGCCGCCAACTGCGGAACCCGGGTAGGGCGTCGCTGATCAGTGACCGGGGTCGTCAGTGTGCGTCGGTGGTGCGATTCCGACGAGCTTGGTAAGAAATCTATCGAGGGATCCGGCCAGTGGTCATGGGATGGGCATCCGGCCTGGTCGTTGGCGCCCGTACCTAGCGGACTACCCTCGCAGGTATGTCCGACTCCCGCCTGCTACGTATCGGTACCCGCAACTCGCCGATGGCGCTGGCCCAAGTCGAGCGGGTCCGCGCGATGCTCGCTGACCGGCACCCCGAGGTCACTGTGGACGTGATGTCGATGTCGACCAGCGGAGACCGGTGGCACGGCGACCTGGCCGCACTGGGCGGCAAGGGGGCGTTCACCAAGGAGGTGGACGCCGCCCTGCTCGCCGGAGACGTCGACCTGGTGGTGCACTGCGTCAAGGACGTACCCGGGGACCGGCCAACACCGGCCGGCACCGTGATGGCCGCCTACCTCACCCGCGACGACGTCCGGGACTGCCTCGTACACCCGGGCGGACTGCGCATCGAGCAGTTGCCCGCCGGCACCCGGATCGGTACCTCCGCGGTCCGGCGGGTCGCGCAGCTGGCCCTGCACTGGCCGAACCTGATGCCGGTGGCCATCCGTGGCAACGCGAACAGCCGGCTGGCCAAGCTCGACGCCGGCGGAACGTACGATGCGCTGCTGCTCGCGGTCTCCGGCCTGCAGCGGATCGGGCAGGCCGACCGGATCACCCACCCGATCGACGTCGACAGGATGGTCCCGGCCGTCGGCTCCGGCGCCCTGGTCCTGCAATGTCGCGACGACGACACCAGCACCCGCGACCTGGCCGCCAGCCTCAGCGACCCGCGGACCGGGCAGGAGATCGTGGCCGAGCGGACCATGCTGCACGTCCTGCAGGGCAACTGCCACTCACCGATTGCTGCGCTCGCGCGCACCGAGCCCGACGGGCGCCTCGGCCTGCGGGCGAGGGTGATCAGCCTCGACGGCAAGACCGTGCTCGACGTGCACGAATGGGCGGCGGACCCGATTACCCTCGGAACCTCCGTCGCCGCAGCCCTGTTGCGCCAAGGCGCCCGTGACCTCCTCGATCTGCCTGCCCACGAGTCGGCCTGACCGACCGTCAGACACCGTCGCCCTGACGGAGGACGTCACGGGCGGGCGGACCTGCCTCCCGCCGGCCGAGGCGTGGAAGGTCGAAGGCCGGCTCGACTCGCGCACGCCGGGCGTGATGGTTCGCGGCGCTCCTCTTGTCGTATCAGGCGGCCTGGTGTTTCTCGGTTGCCTGGGCTCTGGCCAGTCCGGAGAGGTTGGGTACCAGCCGTAGTGAGGCAAGACCTGTCGGCGAAGGACCATCGAGTTCATCTGAGTGGAGCCGCTACCGCGGCGCTTGATGCCCGGACGGCGGATCGCTGGTGCCGGGTCCGGTCCGCGTCAGGAGGACCAGTGTGAGGTATCCGGCGAGCACGAACGCGTGACTGACTGCCACAGGTGGTTGGGCGACGAGCCGGCCGTTCCGCGAGGTCCGGCACCTGGCGCGGGTCCCGTAGGTCCGCGCCGATCACCCGGCGAGACTGATCGACTTCCGCAAACAGCGGTCTCGCCGCCCATCTACCGGTCACCATGCACCAGCAGCGTGGGGTCCGCTTGCTGCGGACCCACGCTGGATCCTCAGTGCTGGCGGCCCCTTATCCGAGTCCGGTCAGTTGCGGGCAGGGAGCAGTTCGGCGAGGAGGGCCTCGACGCGTTGGCGGATGTCGTCGCGGACCTGACGGACGGTCTCGATGCCCTGGCCGGCGGGGTCGGTGAGTTGCCAGTCCTCGTAGCGCTTGCCGGGGAAGACGGGGCAGGCGTCGCCGCAGCCCATGGTGATGATCGCGTCGGAGGTCTTGGCGAGGTCGTATTCCAGTTTGCGGGGGGTGTTGGCGGTGATGTCGATGCCGACCTCGTGCATGGCTTGGACCGCGACGGGGTTGATTTGGTTGGCGGGTTCGCTGCCGGCGGAACGGACCTCGACGGTGTCTCCGGCGAGGTGGCGCAGCCAGCCGGCGGCCATCTGGGAGCGGCCGGCGTTGTGTACACACACGAACAGGACGGTGGGCTTGTCAGTCATCATTCCTCCGCGATTCAACTGGCGAGGGTGAGTTCGTCGATCAGCGCCCGGACGCGGACGTCGATGTCGTCGCGTACGGTCCGGACGAAGGGCAGTTCCTGCCCGGCGGGATCGGGGATGTCCCAGTCGAGGTAGCGCTTGCCGGCGAGGACCGGGCAGGCGTCTCCGCAGCCCATGGTCACGATCACGTCGCTGGCGCCGAGGACGTCCGAGGTCAACGGCTTCGGGTACGCCCGGCTCATGTTGATCCCCCACTCGCCGAGAGCCTCGACGACGTTGCGATCGAGCCAGTCCGCCGGGTGTGATCCGGCGCAGCGGACATGCACCCTGCCTTGGGCGTACCTGTCCGCCAGTGCGGCAGCGAGTCGCGATCGACCGGCGTTGTAGGCGCAGAGGAACAGCACCTCGGGTACCGGCTTGTCGATGGTGCCTTCGACCTGCGCCAGGGCGGTGAGTCGTTCGGTCGCGAAGTTCTCCGTCAGCGCCGGCAGGTGGGTCTGGAGGCGGACCGTACGGTGCAGGTACATGTACGACTCGAAGACGTACCGCTCGACGGTTTCCCGACCGAACACGCCGGTGAACCGACCGGACAGCCGCGACGCGATCTGTCCGAGCACATGGTCGACATCCCGGGTGTCCACGCCGTGGAAGGGCCTGTCCATCAGGGCGTACCTCCGACGCCGGTGACCCGAGGGGGGAGTGACGCCGTCGACCGGGTGACCGGCCGGGGGAGAGGTCCCGTTCCTGGCTTACCCATTGGTGACCTGGGTGGGGAAGAAGCGGCGGCGGGCGGCGAGGCTGACGTAGACGAGGGCGACCAGGACGGGTACCTCGATCAGTGGGCCGACTACCCCGGCGAGCGCCTGACCGCTGGTGACGCCAAAGACTCCGATCGCGACGGCGATGGCGAGTTCGAAGTTGTTGCCGGCGGCGGTGAAGGCGAGGGTGGTGGTCCGTTCGTAGTTCAGCCCAATCGCACGGCCGATGGCGAAGGAGCCGAACCACATGATCGCGAAGTACGCCAGCAGCGGGAGCGCGATCCGGGCGACGTCCCAGGGCTGGGCGGTGATCGCGTCGCCCTGCAGGGCGAAGAGCAGCACGATGGTGAACAGCAGCCCGTAGAGGGCGACCGGCCCGATCCGTGGCAGGAACTTCGCCTCGTACCAGTCTCGGCCCTTGGCGCGTTCACCAAACTTGCGGGTGAGGTAGCCGGCGGCGAGGGGGATGCCGAGGAAGACCAGGACGCTGCCGGCGATGTCCCAACCGGAGACGGAGAGTCCGGCCTGTTCGAGGCCGAGCCAGCCGGGCAGGACAGTGAGGTAGAACCAGCCGAGCACGCCGAAGGCGAGAACCTGGAAGACGGAGTTCAGGGCGACCAGGACGGCGGCGGCTTCCCGGTCGCCGCAGGCGAGGTCGTTCCAGATGATGACCATGGCGATGCAGCGGGCGAGCCCGACGATGATCAGGCCGGTGCGGTACGCGGGCTGGTCGGGCAGGAGCAGCCAGGCGAGGGCGAACATGACCGCGGGGCCGATCAGCCAGTTGATGACCAGGGAGGAGATCAGCAGGCGCCGGTCGGAGGTGACGGTGTCGAGGCGGTCGTAGCGGACCTTGGCCAGGACCGGGTACATCATGATCAGCAGACCGAGGGCGATCGGTACGGAGATCCCGCCGACCTTGACCTTGTCGAGGGCATCGTCCAGCCCTGGGATCAGCCGGCCGAGGAGCAGCCCGGCGGCCATGGCGGCGCCGATCCAGAGCGGCAGGAGCCGGTCCAGCGTCGAGAGCCGGGCGGTGGTCGGCGCCGGTGTGGCCAGGGTCGTCATGTGATGGTTCCTTCGTTGGTCATTCGGTGGGTGCGTCCGGGCCGCAGGGTCGTCGGCCCTCGGCGCCGGTGGGGGCGCGGTCGGCGAGGGCGGCGATGCCCTGCCCGAGGGCACGTACCGCTTCAGGGCGGAGCCGGTAGTAGGTCCAGTAGCGGTGGCGTTCGGTCTCCACCAGGCCGGCGTGGCGCAGCGCCCGGAGGTGGTGGCTGATCAGCGGCTGGGTGACCCCCAGGTCTTCGACCAGGTGGCACACGCACAGCTGCTCCCGAGCCAGCGCCTGCATGACGCGCCAGCGCAGTGGGTCGGCCATCGCCCGGAGCGCGGCGAGCTGCGTCTCATCTGTATCAACTGTCATTGAATTAAATCCTCGCTGATATGGATCTGGCCGTCAACTTGGCGCCGGCCGGAGGCAACTTTGCCGCCAACGCCATCGCGGGCATCCTGTGGACCGTGTTCTCCCCGACCGTGGCGTTCGCCTACTTGCCGGCTGGATGCTGCTCGCCCTGGTCGCCCTGACGATCACCGTCCGACGCCACTGACGATCCGCCGGCAGGGAAGGCCTGAATTCAGCCAGCGACCCCGCGGTGCGGCCCGCCGGCTTGCCTCGCTGTTTCTATGCGGGCGCGGGCGCCTCGACCGCGAGGAGGTTCGCGAGCTGCCGCATGATGCCGGGCCGCGCGCGGTAGTAGACCCAGGTGCCGCGACGCTCGGCGTCGACAAGGCCGGTTTCGCGCAGGGTCTTCAGGTGGTGGGAGATCGTGGGCCCGGTCAGGTCGAACGCCGGGGTGAGGTCGCAGACGCAGATCTCCCCGTCGGGCGCCGAGGCGATCATCGACATGAGCTGGAGTCGTACCGGGTCGCCGAGGGCCTTGAAGGCCGGCGCGAGTACGGCCGCAGTCTCGGCGGGGATCCGTTGCTCGCTGATCGGCGGGCAGCAGGGCGCACCTTCGTTGAGGTCGGTGAGGCTCAGCGCCGTCCCGGTCTGCTTTGACATTCCTCTAGGTTGACAGATCTCGAAACAGCGTGCAACTCTCTGATTAGAGCAACGTCGAGACAACATCCGCGAGACCATCGGGAGAGCGCCGTGTTCCGGACAATCCGCCGTCGTACGTCTGTTCTCGGGGCGCGGTTCTGCGACGGCTGCGCCGAGGTCACTACTGCGGAGGAGCGGGCCCGTCGTCGTTACGACCGCACCCGAACCGACGTCCACTTGTTCACCTGGCCGCGCTGACCACCGATCGAAGGAGTGCTGCGATGACCGAGAACCAGACCCTCGGCGGGTTCGCCGGGGACCCGACGGCCGCCCTTACGGTGGCCGGCTCGACCGGCTGCTGCGGCAACCCGGCCCAGACCACGAACATCACGCTGCCCGATCCGAGCGACGGGGCTGGCGGCACCTGCTGTGGCACCCCGGCGGCGGCCGAGGCCGCCAACACCTGTTGCGCGCCGGCCGCTAAGGCCGACGCGGTCGCTTCGGGAACGGGCTGCTGCGAATGACCACCGCCAGCTCGCCGGCCCCGGCCCGCGACGACACCCTCGACGCCCTGCTGAGCGCGGTGTCTGCCGACCGGATGACCGCGACGGTGAAGGCGTTGGCCGGCGACGACTTCGCCGGACGACGAGTCGGGACCTCCGGCGGCCGCGCGGCCCGGACCTGGCTCGCGGCACGCCTGGTCGACCTCGGTGCCACCGTCGAGATCGACCCGTTCTCCGTGCGGCGGGTGCCCGAGGTGTACGCCACTCCCAAGGTGCGGTGGCACGACGGCACCACCACGGAGGCGTTGCGGTTCGGGCGGGAGGTCGCGGTACACCTCGGCTCAGCCGACCTCGCCGACGTACGGCACGAACCGCTCGGCATCGCGGGAACGGACGGCCCGATCGGGCGGTGGCTGGTGGTGCCGGCCGGGATGACCCTGTTCGACGCCTACGGACACGCCGACGGCGCGGCCGGACTTCTTCTACCGCGCGGTGTCGACGCGGACGGCTGGCAGTACACGATGCTCGCCGGCCCGGACCCCGGACCGCTGCCGATCCTCACCCTGTCCACCACGACCCACCGGCTCATCGGGGAAGCGGCGTCATCCGGGAACAGTTGGTTCGCGGCCAACGCCCCGATCCGCCGGGTCGACGTGACGGGCGCGAACCTTCATGGGCGACTCCGCCTGCCGGCGCCGGGCGGTGTCGACCTGTTGCTGACCGCGCACTTCGACGGTGTGGGCGACCACCCCGGTCTGCGGCAGCCCGCCGCAGCCGACAATGCCAGCGGCGTCGCGGTCGTCCTGGAAGCGGCACGGATCCTGGTCGGCGTACTACCCGAGGGTGTCGGCCTGTCCGTCGCGCTGCTCGACGGCGAAGAGGTTGGTGCGCTCGGCTCCGCCCACCACGCCGCCACGCTGAAGGCCACCGGTGCCCGTCCGTTGGTGATCAACGTTGATGGCGCGGGGCACCTGCACCAGGCGGCCGGGGTGGAGGCGGGTGGTCCGGCGCACGCACTGCTCGCGGTCCTCGACCAGGCCGGCCGCCACACCGGCGTACCCCTGGTCGCGGGCCTGGTCGCCTCCGACAACCGCCGATACGCTGCCGCTGGGCTGGCGGCGGTCGGCATCGGCGCCGGGATGGCCGGCTACCACAGCCCAGCCGACACTCCGGAGCGGGTGGAACCGCCTACCCTGACCGCGATCGCCCAGCTCGTCGCGGCGACAGTGTGGCTCGGCACCGCACCGACTACACTTTCATCGTTGATCGGCGATTGACGATGAAGGCTGGTGGCGGTGGACGAATTGCTGGCGCGGTCGGTCGCCGAGGAGTACGCCTCGTGGTTCCGCGCCCTTGCCGACCCGAGCCGGGTACAGATCGTGGAGTACCTGGCGCGGCAGGGTCGCCCGATGACCGTGGGGGAGATCGTCGCGGCGGTCGGGTTGGCACAGTCGACCGTGTCGCAGCACCTGAAGATCCTCGCCGAAGTCCGGTTCGTGCTCGCCGAGCAGGTCGGCACCGCGCGGCACTACCGGATCAACGACGCCTGCATCCGGTGCTTCCCGTCCGCCGCCGACGTGGTGATGGGCCGGCCCGCACCAGCCCCGACCGGGAGCTGCTGATGCGGATCCGTCCCATGGGCGCCGCCGACGCCGACATGGTTTTGGCGATCTACCAGGCCGGACTGGACAGCGGCAACGCCAGCTTCGAAACGGTCGCACCCACCTGGGAGGCGTTCGACGCCGGCAAACTGCCCGCGCACCGCCTGGTCGCGGTCGACACCGACAACACGGTGTGCGGCTGGGTGGCCGCTTCGGCGGTGTCCGCCCGCCCGGTCTACGCCGGGGTGGTCGAGCACTCCGTCTACGTCGACCCGCAGGCGCGGGGTCGCGGTGTGGCACGGGCACTGCTCGACGCGCTGATCGTCTCGACCGAGGCCGCCGGGATCTGGACGATCCAGTCCGGCGTGTTCCCCGAGAACGCCGCCAGCCTGACCCTGCATCAACGGGCCGGGTTCCGGATCATCGGCGTACGCGAGCGGGTCGGCCGCCACCATGGCAAGTGGCGTGACGTGGTGCTGCTCGAACGCCGCAGTCCCACCATCACCTGACCCACACCCCTGTTTGAACCAGCACGGCCCCGGTTCGTCCAACTATTTCGAACAGCATCGAGACAACAGGAGTTGTTGTGAGCACTCGCCTGGAAGACCTGCCCGTCGTCGTGATCGGCGCGGGCCCGGTGGGCCTGGCCGCCGCCGCCCACCTGCACGAGCGCGGCCTGCCCTTCACCGTCCTGGAAGCCGGCGATGGTCCCGCCGCCGCCGTGCGCCAGTGGGGGCATGTGCGGCTGCTCTCCCCGTGGCGTTACAACATCGACCGCACCGCCAGCCGTCTGCTCCAGGACGCCGGCTGGGTCGAGCCCGATCTCGACATCCTCCCGAGCGGCGAACAACTCGCCTCGGACTACCTTCAGCCCCTGGCCGACCTCCCGGCGCTGAAGCCGCACATCCGCTACGACACCCCGGTGGTGGCGGTCACCCGCCTCGGCCTCGATCGGGTCCGCACCACCGGGCGGGAGACCGCCCCGTTTCTGATCCGCCTCAGCGCCGGAGAGGACGTCCTGGCACGGGCGGTCGTCGACGCTTCCGGCACCTGGACTACACCCAATGTCCTCGGCGCCTCCGGCATCCCCGCCCACGGCGAGACCGACGTGAGCGCGCTGCTCGACCACGCCCTGCCCAACGTCCTCGGTGCCGACCGCGACCGGTTCGCCGGCCGGCGAACCCTGGTCGTCGGCGCCGGACACTCGGCGGCGAACACGCTGCTGTCCCTGGCCGACCTGGCCGAGCAGGAGCCCGGAACCAGCGTCACCTGGGCGATCCGCGCGACCAGCCCCGCCCGCACCTACGGCGGCGAGGCAGCCGACGCCCTACCGGCACGCGGCGCCCTCGGCACCCGGCTCCGCGAGCACGTCGAAGCGGGCCGGATCCAACTGGTCACGGGGTTTTCCGTCCACGTCCTGACCCCGCTGCCCGACGGTGGGGTGGAGGTGTCGGACGGCTCTCGAACGGTCAAGGTTGACCAGATCGTGGCCGCGACCGGGTTCCGCCCGGACCACTCGATCGTCTCCGAACTCCGCCTCGACCTGGACCCGATCATGGGCTCCACCCGGGCGCTCGCGCCGCTGATCGACCCCAACGAGCACTCCTGCGGCACCGTCCCGCCGCACGGCGTCGACGAACTCACCCACCCGGAACCCGGCTACTACGCCATCGGTGTGAAGAGCTACGGCCGGGCACCGACGTTCCTCATGGCCACCGGCTACGAGCAAGCACGTTCCGTCGTCGCAGCCCTTGCCGGCGACTGGGACGCCGCCCGCGACGTCCAGCTCGACCTGCCCGAAACCGGTGTCTGCAACAGCAACCCGGTCATCGGCGACGACACCATCGCCGCTTCCGGCGGCTGCTGCGCCACACCGGCCGCCGAGTCCGTGACGATCTCCACGGGGAGAGGACTCGCCACCGGGATCTCCGGCGGCCTACTCACCGCGCCGCTCGCCCTCGTCGACATGTCCACGAACACCCAGGCATCCGGCGGCTGCTGCGCCAGCTGAACAGGATGCCCCGCGCGGAAACGGTGGCCACCGACACCCGTCCCGGTGGCCACCGGACCGTCTTCCACGGCTGGCGGATCGTCGCCGCGTTCGCGGTCACCCAAACCGTCGGGTACGGCACCCTCTACTACGCCTTCGCGGTCCTGCTGCAACCCATGGCCACGACCCTGCACACTTCCACCACCGCGGTCACCGGGGCGTTCACCGCCTCCATCCTCGCCGGGGCAGTCGTGGCGGTACCGGTCGGCCGCTGGCTGGACCGCCACGGCGGCCGAGCGCTGATGACCACCGGATCACTGGTCGCGACCACCCTCGTCGTGGCCTGGTCCCAAGTACGGACCGTCGCGCAGCTCTACGCCGTACTCATCGGCATCGGGCTCACCGCGGCGATGGTGCTCTACGAACCGGCGTTCGCCGTCATCATCTCCTGGTTCGACCCCGACCGGCGAGCGAAGGCTCTGCTCGCGGTAACCGTCGTCGCCGGCTTCGCCAGCTCCATCTTCCTACCCCTGACCGGGCAACTCGTGGACCGCTACGGGTGGCGCACCGCGTTACTCATCCTCGCCGTCGTCCACGGGGTGGTCACGGTGCCGCTGCACGCGTTCATCGTGCGCAGACCACCGCGCGGACCTTCCGCCGCGCCGCACACTGTCTCAGCGGTGCGCGGCGCGGCAGTGCGGGCGGCGCTGACCGACAGCCGATTCTGGTGCCTCGCGGTCGCTTTCGTCGCGCACAGCGCCGCGATGAGCGCGATGACCGTCCACCTTGTCGGCTTCCTGGTCCGGGAAGGGCACCGGGCGACCTTCGCCGCCACCTTCGCCGGACTGCTCGGCGCCCTGTCCGTCACCGGACGCCTCCTCCTGACCGGAGCACAACGCCGCGTCCGCATCACCACCATGGTCGCGGCCATCTTCGGCATCCAAGCGGTCGCCGCCCTCTGCCTGCCGGGCATCGCCGACAGCGCACCAGGCGCGGTGGCCGGCGTGACCGCGTTCGGCCTCGGCTTCGGCATCGCCAGCCTCGCCGCACCGGCGCTGCTCACCGAACGCTACGGAACCGCCGCCTACGCCACCATCGCCGGCACCCTCGCCACACCCGTCACCCTCGCCAAAGCCGGTGCGCCACTTGGCGCCGCCGCACTTCTTTCCGCCAATGGCGGCTACAGCGCCGTCCTCGCGGCCATCAGCGGAACCTGCCTTGTCGCGGTCGCCGGCATCCTCACCGGGACAACGAAGCCGGCCCCGGTGCCGGCGCTCGCGGCGGATTTGCACGGTCGAACCAGCAGCACCCCCGGCAACGCGGAATAACCATCACCCATGGCGCGGCCTCAACCTTGGGCCGGCCGGCTTCGAGTTGGTTGGTAGCGAAGGTGGAGGGCTGTAGAGCGGCAGCCCCGTTGATGCCGCTTTGGAGGGCCCGCCTCGGTCAAGTCACCCGCCCAGCATTGCCGACGACGCGGGCCAGGCGGACGGCAGCGCGGACGGCAGCGCGGTCGGCGTCGCGGCCGACTCCGCGCAGGCTCGCGGAATTCAGCCTCGACTGCCATTCCAACCCGACATAGGCCAAGCCCGGATGAGTGGTGGACACACCGTGTACGTGTCGAGGATTTCCGTCGGTGTCGAGCGCGCCGAGCGGGGCGAGGTAGCCAACATCCGGCCGGTACCCGGTTGCCAACAGGATCGTGTCCACGTGCTCGGACGTGCCATCCGACCAGGTGACAACGTTCCCGTCGATGTCGTTGAACAGTGGCCGCCGGTCAGGCCGGCCCGCGGCCAAGGCGACGCGGTAGCGCCCGCGCTAGGTTGGGCTGGGTCCGGTTGACTGTAGTCGACTGCGATACTGCAGGGGTGACAGCTGCAGACCACGAGGGCGCCCGTCTTTCGGCGCCGCCGAGCCAACCTCCCCGGGCCGAGGGCTCGTCGCAGCCGGTGCCCGCGCAGCCCGCCCCGCCGCCTTACTTCACGACACCTCCCGCGCCGGGCGGGGCCGCGATGGCGGCATCGCCCAACGGGCTGTCCTCGCCGCTGCCGCACATCATGGCCGGTGCCGGATTCCTCGCGATGATGGTGGCGATGTTCGCGCCGTTGGCCTCGAACGGTGATCCGGTCTCTGCGCTGCGGACCACGGACCTTCCTTTCCTGACCCCGATGCTGGGCCTGGTGGCGCTGGTAGTGGCGACTGGGGTGCTGTGCGGTAATCCGCAGCTTCTCCGCCTCGGCCGAGCGGCCGCCCCGCTGCTGGGATTGCTGCTGTCGGCCGCCGTCGGCGGCGAGATCGTTCAATGGGGAGCCAAGGCGGCCAATCCCGAGTTGGGTTTGGCCTACATGGTGGCCTCCGGTACCTACTTCCTGATCGGCGGTATCCTGCTGCTGTCGTTGTCCGTGCTGTCCATGCGGCCCGCCGGTCACGCCAGTCCTGTCGCCGGGTAAGGCGCATTCCGCAGCGATTAAGGCTCATTCCAGATGGTTGTTTTTGGTGAGTTGGCGGTAGCAGAGTAGGGCGTAGCCGAGGTCGGCGAAGGCATGGAAGTGGTCGGCCTTGCGTTCGTAGCGGCGTACGAGTCGGCGGTCGTTCTGTAGCCTGTCGGCGAACAGGACGGACGAGGTTTCCGGCACCGGTAACGGCAGACACCGAGGCGACGGGTGCGGCGACGGCCAGGGCGGCGCTTATGTTCTCTTCGGCATGGTGGGTAGACGACGCGGCGAGGCGGAACTCGTCGGTTCGGGCTGCGGTCACAGGCGGCCGCGGGCGGACCTGGTGCGGTGGGCCGTTTCCGTCGGATCGGCGTCGAGGAGGGATCGCCATTCGATGGCCTGCCGGTGGGTCGGGTTGCCGCTGAGGGTGGCCGCGTGCAGTCCGGTGGGGTCCAGCAGCGGTCGTAGCTGCCGCCACTGATCGAACGACAGCTCCAGGTACACCAGCGACGGCAGGTCGGTCAGTACGGCCAGATCGGCCACGTCGGCGTCGGCGAGGGACAGGCCATGCAGGTTCGCGACAGTCCGCAGCGGGGTCAGGTCGCTCGGCGTGGTTCCCTGGGTCAGGCCCAGGGAGCGCAGGGTCGGGTGGCCAGCCAGCGGGGTCAGATCCGACTCCGGGTTCACGTGGAGGTGCTCCACCGGAAGCTCCCGCAGCGGTGCGAGGTCCGCCTTGGCGGTCATCGACAGCGAACGCAGCCGGCGCAGCCTGGCGAGTTCCGCGGTGTTCACGGTGTCGGAGTACAGACGCAGTTCCTGTAGGTCCGGCAGCTGCCGGAGCGGTTCGAGGTCGATGTCGCCGCCGCGCCTTTCCAGTCGGAGGTCGGACCGGCTGACGACCGGACGCGGCCGGCCGGCCAGCACCGCGGTGACCGACTCGGCGACGTACCCGGGCCGCGTGCTCCAGTCGACGCCCACGTTGATGACCTGGCCCGGCCGGCCGTGACGGGCCGGTGCGAGGTCGACCACGAGAAAGTTGCCGCCGGAGTCATCGGCGATCGGGATCCACCCGGGGTGGCCGCTCGCCCGGCGGATCGTGTCGGCCGGGTCGGCGTCGAGAATGACCCGGTTCCACACGCCAGGCCAGGAGCTCTCGGCCGGGGCCGAGGTGATCTCGTACATGCCAATGAGTTCGGTGAGGGGGTACCGGTTCCAGCCGTCGATGGTGCCGCCCCCGTCGGCGAGCGCGTACATAGCCCGTAGGTCCGGCGGCAACCGGTAGCCCAGCTTGGCCTCCGCGGCCGCGATCTGATCCTCGGCCGCGCCGGGAGGCAGGTCCCCGCGGGCCTGGTCCAGCAGCAACGCGATCGCACGGTCGGGATCACCGGCATACGTGGGGTCCAGGACGACGGGCTCGGGATCGAGCGTTTCCGGCGGCAGGTCCTTGCGGAACACGACGGTGTACGAGTTGCCGACGCTCGATCCGCGCAGACCGAACCGGGCGACTGCGTCGAACTCGCCGTCGGCGTCGACCGTCAGGTGCACCGCGACCTGCCGGAAAGTGGTCCCCTCGGCGAGCCGGCCGAACAGCTCGATCATCGGGGAAGCGATCGCGCCATGGTCCATCTCGGGGACGTAGACGCCGGTGCCGTCCGTGGTGCGGTACCGCACGCCCTCGCCGCCGTGGCCGCGGGCGACCAGGTCGACCGACAACGTGGCCGTGCGCCAGCCGGCCGGACCGTGGTCGGACAGGAGCCGTGCGGCGTCGCGCAGGGCGTCCGAGCCGGCATCGCCCGGCGTGGTGTCATCCGCGGAAGCAATCATGACCGACACCGTACCGTCGCCCTCCGAGTGGATTGGCGCGCTCTCCCGAGCGGTTCGACCCCGTCTATCGACGGGTACGCGACGAGCTCAGTGCACTCATCCCGGCCGTGACAGCGCACGTGGCCAGGCACTGCTGTCGCCGCTGGACGAGGGCGTGGGGGAGCGGATTGGGAGCAGTCGGGCGCTCCCAACGGCGCCGAACGGCACTCAACCCTCTGAGCTGCCCCGATCGTCCCAGGGCTGACCAGTACCCGTGGTATCCGTGCTGGTCAGAGCGTTGCGGATCGTTCCTTGACACGGAGAGCGCAACGCTGCTGAACAGACGTCAACGATTCTCTATCTTGCCTGACAGAGTCAGGCGTGGGGGAGTGGTTGTTAACGGGCACCTGGGTAGCTGAACGTTCGTTGGTGGGAGTACGTGATCGTCTAGCTCCGGGTGCCGTAGGCGCAGTTGGTCAGGGGCGACGCGGGGAGCACATGTCGCAGGGGTGCCGCTGTCAGGCAGCAAAGTGATTGACGTCCGCCCGTCAGCTCCACCTCGAGAGAGGCGCGAGCGGCCATGTCAACCGCCCCCGAGGTCCGTGGCGAGCCAGCTCGGGGCGAACCGTAGTGGGCAGAGTGGCTCCAACGCCCGACTCATGCTCGCCGTGCTACATCGTCTGGCCTGCCCGACCCGGTTACGCCACCTTCGAGCCGGCGAAAGACCGTCGAGCTTCGTACCGAGGCGTGGTCAGCGGCTCAGGCCTGGATCCATGTCGCCTACGCCCGCCGACCCGGCCTGCGGCCCGATCCGACGGGCACCGGGTTGGGCAACGCTTTCCAACCGTAGCCCTCGACCCAAAGTCGACGGCTCGATCCGGTCGCAGGACACGTGTCAGGGCCTTGGAAGCAAGGTGTCTTGACAGCTCTCATGCCGCCGCTGGCGCGATCTTGACGCGATCTTGACGGCTGTGGTCGTTGACCACGTCAGCCCGCTCCCATAAGCATGGCGGGCCGGTCGGAACGGCTGTCCGCGTTGAGGGACCGGCATGTGGCGATGAGCAGGCGCGTCGGGTGGTGGGGGCCGCGGTGCGCATGCATGTCCTGGGGAGGACTGATGAGGATGAGCGACGATCTTGCGGTACCGGCCGTGGTGGAAAGGCCCGGCCGCAGACCGGCTCCGACCGGCCGGCTAGCGGGCTGGTTATTGCGGCATCAGGTGCAGCCGGTGGGGCCGGCGGCGGGGGAGGCCCACGCCCAGCCGCATGCCTGGTGGAAGGTGATGTGCCTGACCGGAGTCGACTACTTCTCCAGCCTGGCGTACGTGCCGGCTATCGCCGCGCTCGCGGCCGGGGCGGTGTCGCCGCTGGCCACGCTGCTGATCGTGGCACTGACCCTGCTGGGCATGCTGCCGATGTACCGGCGGGTGGCGCGGGAGAGCCCGCACGGTGCCGGATCGGTGGCAATGCTGGAAAATCTGCTGCCGTTCTGGTGGGGCAAGCTGTTCGTGCTGGTCCTGCTCGGGTTCGTCGCCACCTCGTGGATCATCACGATCACACTGTCGGCAGCGGACGCGTCGGTGCACGTGGTGGAGAATCCGTACCTGCCACATGTGCTGCACGGGCACGAGGTGGCGCTCACCGTCTTCCTGCTGCTGGTGCTGGGTGGGGTCTTCCTGCTCGGGTTCAGTGAGGCGGTGAGCGTGGCGATCCCGCTGGTCGTGGCCTTCCTGGGGCTCAACGCGGTGATCGTGACCGTCGGAATGGTCGACGTGTTCACCGCCCCCGGTGTGTTGTCGGCTTGGACCGACGCGTTTACCTCCAATGGTCTCGGCCTGAGTAGTTTGCTCGGTCCCGCCTTGCTGGCGTTCCCGCTGCTGGTTCTCGGGCTGTCCGGGTTTGAGACCGGGGTGAGCATGATGCCGCTGGTCGCCGCGGACGGCACCGACGAAGCGCAGCGGTTGCGTTCACGTATCCGCAACACCCGCAAGCTGCTGACCGTCGCCGCGGTCATCATGAGTGTCTATTTGTTGGCCAGCAGTCTCGTCACCACGGTGTTGATTCCCGCTGGAGAGTTCCAGCCCGGGGGCGACGCCAACGGCCGGGCACTGGCCTGGCTCGCCCACGAGCGGCTAGGCGAGGCGTTCGGCACCGTGTACGACGTGAGCACGATCCTGATCCTGTGGTTCGCCGGCGCGTCGGCGATGGCCGGCCTGGTCAACATCGTGCCGCGCTACCTGCCTGGTTACGGGATGGCCCCGGAGTGGGGGCGGGCGGTGCGTCCGGTGGTGCTGGTCTACACCGCGATCTGTGTGGCGATCACGATCGCGTTCGGTGCCGACGTGAACGCCCAGGCGGGCGCGTACGCGACCGGCATCCTGGCGATGATGGTCTCCGGCGCGTTCGCGGTCACGGTCACCGCGGCCCGCCGCCGGCAACGACTCGGCACGATGGGTTTCGGGCTGCTGACCGCCGTACTGCTTTACGCCCTGACGCACAACATCATCGAGAAGCCGGACGGGATCGCGATCTCCGGGATGTTCATCGCCGGCATCATCGCCGTGTCGTTGATCTCCCGGGTGTCGCGTACCACCGAGCTTCGGGCCGACCGGATCGAGTTCGACCCGGTCGCGCGGGGCTTCGTCACCGAGTCGTTGGCCCACGACGCGGCGCTGAACATCATCACGAACCGGCGCCAGCACGGGAACGCCGCCGAGTACGCCGCCAAGGAACGAGAGCAACGCGGCAACAACCCGGTACCCAGGGGCGCCGACGTGCTCTTCCTGGAGATCGACGTAGTCGATCCGTCCAACTTCAGCGGAGTGCTGACGGTACGGGGTGTCGACGTGGACGGTCACCGGGTGCTGCGGGCCTCCGCCCCGGCAGCACCGAACGCCATCGCCGCGGTGCTGATGGCCCTGCGGGATGCCACCGGCGTCCGCCCGCACTCTTACTTCGCCTGGGCCGAGGGCAGCCCACTGGTCCACCTGTTCCGCTACCTGCTGCTTGGCCGGGGCGACACCGCACCGGTCGTCCGCGAGATCATCCGACAGCACGAGCCCGATCCCGAGCAGCGGCCCCGCATCCACGTCGGCGGGTAGGCTCTCCGACTTCCGTAACAGCGGTCGATGCGGGGCCGGCGGGATCGATCCGCGGTCCCGCATCGACTTGACCAAGGAACCTCCGGGCTGTCGCGTTCGCCCGCATGTAACAGGGGTCGACGGCCGGGATTGGGATCGGCCTGGCGAAGCACCTCGCGGGTCAGCGGTGCGACCTCCCCTACCTTCAATCGGTCGCGATCGACGCCGGGCCGGTCGAACGGGGGAACTGGGCTATCAGGTCATTGCGTAACGCCAAGCGCCCGGTTGCCAGATAGCGCCAAGGCGACTTGCTCGCTGGGCGTTGGCGCCGCTGGCGCGGGCCGCCACGCCGAAGGCCTTCGACAGCGTCCACGTGCAGTCGCTGGGCGGGAGTCTGACGATTGGGCTCGGGGCGCCACCCTGCCCTGCTGATGTCGATCCGCAACGTTTCAGGGGTTCTTGCGCAGGATGTGGACGGGGGCGTGGGATCTGCACCGGGGGATCGCGTCCTCGGACGAAAATGCTGCCGGATTGGCCGAATTGCCCACATGAAGCGTTCATGGGCGTTTCTATGTCTTGGGGTACTCGCCCCAGCTGCCAAGTTGATGCCCGGTCCAACCTTTAGCAGGCTTCAGTGATAGATGTCGTTTTTGTGGTTATCACGGTGGTGCTCTTCGTGCTCATCGCCCTGCTCGTACGGGCGGTGGAACGGTTGTGAACGCGGTCAACCTGGCCGGACTGATCGTCGCGGCAGCGTTGCTTGTCTTCCTGGTGGTCGCCCTGCTGTTCCCGGAGCGCTTCTAGATGAGTACGACCACTGCGGGCGTGCTCTTCGTCGTCGCGCTCGTCGCCGCCCTCGCCGCGGTCCACCGCGTCTTCGGGGACTACATGTACCGGGTGTTCTCCGGGACCCGGCACAGCCGGGTGGAGCGAATCGTCTACCGCCTCGTCGGGGTCGACGCCAAAGGCGAGCAGTCCTGGGGCGTGTACGCCCGCAGCGTGCTGGCTTTCTCTCTGGTCTCGGTGTTGTTTCTGTACGCGTTCCTGCGGTTGCAGGACAAGCTGTGGCTGTCGCTCGGGTTTCCCGCCGTCACCGATCATGTCGCCTGGAACACGGCCGTCTCGTTCGTGACGAACACGAACTGGCAGGCGTACTCGGGTGAGTCGACCCTGGGGCACCTGGTGCAGATGGCCGGGCTGGCGGTGCAGAACTTCGTCTCGGCGGCGGTGGGTATGGCGGTTGCTGTCGCCCTGGTCCGTGGGTTTGCCCGTAGCCGGACCGACAAGCTGGGCAACTTCTGGGTTGACCTGACCCGTGCGAGCATCCGGATCCTGCTGCCTATCGCTGTGGTCGGCGCCGTTGTGCTGATCGCCGGCGGTGTGGTGCAGAACCTTTCCGGCGGCACGGATGTCACCACCGTGGCGGGCGCGGCACAGACCATCACCGGTGGGCCGGTGGCCAGTCAGGAGGTGATCAAGGAGCTCGGTACGAACGGGGGAGGGTTCTACAACGTCAACAGCGCCCACCCGTTCGAGAACCCAACCACCTGGACGAACTGGGTGGAGATCTTCCTGCTGCTGGTCATCCCGTTCAGCCTGCCCCGGGTGTTCGGCCGGATGATCGGTCAGCCCCGGCAGGGCTATGCGATCGTCGCGGTGATGGCGATCCTGGCGATCGCCAGTGTCGGGCTCACCAACGCTTTCGAGTTTGTCGGCAACGGCACCGTTCCGCAGGCGGTCGGCGCGGCCATGGAGGGCAAGGAGGTCCGTTTCGGGGTCCCCGACTCGGCCACGTTCGCGGCGACGACAACGCTCACCTCGACCGGTGCGGTGAACTCGTTCCACGACTCGTACACGGCGCTCGGCGGCATGGTGTTGATGGTCAACATGATGCTCGGCGAGGTGGCGCCAGGCGGCGTCGGCGCGGGCCTCTACGGGATCCTGGTCATCGCGATCATCACCGTTTTCATCGCCGGTCTCATGGTCGGTCGGACTCCCGAGTTCGTGAACAAGAAGATCGGCGCCCGGGAGGTCAAGTTCGCCTCGCTGTACTTCCTGGTCACTCCGGCGATCGTCCTGATCGGTGTCGCCGCCGCGTTCGCCAGCGGGAACAACTCAACGGCGCTCAATCCTGGTGCGCACGGGCTGTCTGAGGTGTTGTACGCGTTCACCTCGGCGGCCAACAACAACGGGTCGGCATTTGCCGGCATCACCGTCAACACGCCGTGGTGGGACACCGCGTTGGGGCTGGCCATGTTGCTCGGCCGGTTCGTGCCGATCGTTTTCGTACTCGGTCTGGCCGGTGCGCTCGCCAGCCAGCGACCCGTACCCGCCACGGCGGGGACGCTGCCGACGCACAAGCCGCTGTTCGTGGGATTGGTCGTCGGGGTGTTGTTGATCCTCGTTGCGCTGAGCTTCCTGCCCGCCCTCGCGCTCGGTCCCCTCGCCGAGGGCCTGTGAGAGACGTATCGAGGTAGATGATGAGTGTCGCTCCTATGGCGCCCGCCCCGTCGGGCGGGCCGGCTGGTGGCTCATCGTTCGGCCGGGTCGGTGGCGGGCTGCTGGATCCTCGGCAGATGCTGCGGTCGTTGCCGGACGCGCTGCGCAAGCTCGACCCGAGGACGCTGTGGCACAACCCGGTCATGTTCATCGTCGAGATCGGCGCCGTTTTCACCACCGGGCTCGCGATCGCCGACCCGACCTTCTTCGCCTGGTCGATCACCGTATGGCTGTGGTTGACCGTGGTTTTCGCGAACGTGGCCGAGGCGGTCGCCGAGGGACGCGGCAAGGCACAGGCCGCCACCCTGCGGCAGGCGCGTCGGGACATCTCCGCGACCCGGCTGACCGGCTGGTCGCCGGGCGCCCCTCCCGGTCAGTACCGCGAGGAGACCGTCGCGGCCCCCGAACTGCGGCTGGGTGACGTGGTGGTGGTCGAGGCAGGGCAGTTCATACCCGGTGACGGCGACGTGGTGGAGGGCATTGCCAGCGTCGACGAGTCGGCGATCACGGGCGAGTCCGCGCCGGTGATCCGGGAGTCCGGCGGCGATCGCAGCGCGGTCACCGGTGGCACGAAGGTCCTCTCCGACCGGATTATCGTGAAGATCACTCAGAAGCCGGGGGAGAGCTTCATCGACCGGATGATCGCCCTGGTCGAGGGTGCCAACCGGCAGAAGACGCCGAACGAGATCGCGCTCAATATCCTGCTCGCCTCGCTGACGATCATTTTTCTGCTCGCCGTGGTGACGTTGCAGCCGTTGGCGATCTTCTCGAAACAGTTCCAGGCCGCCGCCCCGGACACGGCCTCCATCACCGATGACGGCGTCAGCGGCATCGTCCTGGTGTCGCTGCTGGTCTGCCTGATCCCGACCACGATCGGCGCGTTGCTGTCGGCGATCGGTATCGCCGGCATGGACCGTCTGGTCCAGCGCAATGTGCTGGCGATGAGCGGTCGTGCGGTCGAGGCGGCGGGTGACGTGAACACCCTGCTGTTGGACAAGACTGGCACCATCACGTTGGGCAACCGGCAGGCGGCGGAGTTCGTCGCCGTCGAGGGGGTCAGCGCGGCGGAGATCGCGGACGCGGCGCAGATGTCCAGCCTCGCCGACGAGACCCCGGAAGGGCGGTCGGTGGTCGTCCTGGCAAAGAACGCGTACGGGCTGCGGGAACGTGAACCCGGCGTCATGCCGCAGGCGACGTTCGTGCCGTTCACGGCTCAGACCCGCATGAGTGGCGTCGACCTGGGCCCTGCCGCCGCCGCGGGTGTCGGCGAGACGCGGCAGATCCGCAAGGGCGCTGCCGCCGCGGTCATGAAATGGGTACGCGACAACGGTGGTCACCCGACCGAGCAGGTCGGGGAGATTGTCGACGGGATCAGCGGCACCGGCGGAACACCGTTGGTCGTCGCCGAGCATGTCGAGGGCCAGCCGGCCCGCGCACTGGGAGTGATCCACCTCAAGGACGTGGTCAAGAGCGGTATGCGGGAGCGCTTCGACGAGATGCGTCGGATGGGCATCCGCACCGTGATGATCACCGGCGACAACCCGCGTACGGCGAAGGCGATCGCGGACGAGGCCGGGGTGGACGACTTCCTGGCCGAGGCAACGCCCGAGGACAAGCTCGCACTGATCAAAAAGGAACAGGAGGGCGGGCGGCTGGTCGCGATGACCGGCGACGGCACCAACGACGCGCCCGCACTGGCCCAGGCCGACGTCGGCGTCGCGATGAACACCGGTACGACAGCGGCCAAAGAGGCCGGCAACATGGTCGACCTCGACTCGGACCCGACCAAGCTGATCGAGATCGTGGAAATCGGCAAGCAGTTGCTGATCACCCGAGGTGCGCTGACCACGTTCTCCATCGCCAACGACATCGCGAAGTACTTCGCGATCATCCCGGCCATGTTCGCCGGGGTCTACCCGACTCTGGACACCCTCAACATCATGCGGCTACACAGCCCGGAGTCGGCGATCTTCTCCGCAGTCATCTTCAACGCCCTCATCATCATCGCGCTCGTGCCCCTTGCGCTACGCGGTGTGCGGTACCGGCCGAGCAGCGCATCAGCCCTGCTTGGCCGCAACCTGTGGATCTACGGGCTGGGTGGGATCGTCGCCCCGTTCGTCGGCATCAAAATCATCGACCTCATCGTCCAGTTCATCCCGGGGATCTCGTGATGCGCCTACCTACCTGGCTCGCCCAGCATCTCGCCGCGCTGCGCGCCATTCTGGTCGCCACCGCCGTGCTCGGGTTGGCGTACCCGTTCGTCATGATCGGGATCGCACAGTTGCCCGGCCTCGACGACCGGGCCGAGGGGTCACTGATCCAGGACGGCGGCGGCAGGACCGTCGGCAGCCGGCTGATCGGCCAGCAGTTCGTCGACGGCGAAGGCAATCCACTGCCCGTCTACTTCCAACCCCGACCCTCCGCCGCCGGCGACGGGTACGACCCGACCTCGACCGCCGCCAGCAACCTCGGCCCGGAAAACGTCGTCGACACCCTTGCCGCCAACCCCGACGACGCGACACCCAGCCTTCTCACCCAGGTCTGTCAGCGGAGCAAGATGATCGGCGACCTGGATGGTGTCGACGGCAGCCGGCCGTTCTGCACCCCGAACGGAGTCGGCGCGGTCCTGGCCGTCTTCCACCGCGACGGCCTGACCGGCCCGATCACCCGCGTGGTCAGCGTCAACGAAGCCTGCCCGGCCACCCCGTTCCTGGCGCGGTTCCACGACGTGACCGTCGAGTGCAACACGATCGGCGAGGACATCAGCCGAGGTTTGATCACCCCGGTACGGGGCAACGCGCCGGCCGACCCGGTGGTCCCGCCCGACGCGGTCACCGCCAGCGGCAGTGGACTCGACCCGAACATCAGCCCCGCCTACGCCCGCCTGCAGGTGCCCCGGGTGGCCCGGGAAAGGAACACCGACACCGCCTCGGTCCAACGCCTGGTCGATCGGTACACCGATGACCGGGCGCTCGGGTTCATGGGCGAGCCGGCGGTCAACGTGCTTCAGCTCAACCTCGCGCTGGACCGCACCTTCCCGGCCAACCGCTGACCGCCTCGTCGGTCATGCGATACCGCGGGATCAAGCCTTGACCAGGGGACAACTCCGCGTCTACCTCGGAGCCGCACCTGACATTCCCGCAGCTCTGCTCGACTTCGCCCGAGGTGTCAACGCCACCCAGATCGTGCTCGGCGTGAGCCGCCGCGGACGGTTCGCACAGCTCTTCACTCGCGGCGTCGGCGTCACCACCGCGGCCCGGTCCGGCACCATCGACGTCCATCTCGTCACGCACGAAAACATCGGACGGGGGATACGCGCGCCCCACCCCATCGCTGCGCTGTCCCGCCGCCGCCAACTCGCCGGCTTCGCCGCCACCGTGCTCGGCATCCCGCTGCTGACATACCTGCTCCGGTTGGCGACCGATGAACTCTCCCTGGCCAGTGACATCCTGCTGTTCCTCGCCGGAGTGGTCGGCGTGGCGGTGCTCGGCGGTTGGTGGCCCGCGCTGCTCGCCGCACTCGCCAGCTCACTGGTGATCGACTATTTCTTCACACCGCCGCTGCACACCCTCGACATCGCCCAGCGGGAGAACCTGCTCTCGCTGGTGGTCTTCCTGCTCGTCGCCGCCGCGGTCAGCGCAGTGGTTGATCTCGCCGCCCGGCGCGCCCGGGACGCGGCACGGGCCAGCGGTGACGCCCAGATCCTGTCCACCGTGGCCGGCAGTGTGCTGCGCGGCGCCCGGCCCCTCACCGCGCTTCTCGAACAGCTACGGGAGACATTCGGGCTCACGTCGGTCACCCTGCTCGAACGTACCCCGGACGTCCGGCCCAGCCCTGGCCAGCAGCAAGACCCCCACGCATGGCAGGTCGTCGCCTCCACGGGCGACGAGCAATGTGCGACCCCGGCCAGCGGCGACGTAACCGTGGGCGTCGACGACAACTCGTCGCTGGTACTGCGTGGCCGAGTCCTCGCCGCCGCCGACCGACGCCTCATCGAGGCATTCGCCGCCCAGGCGGCGGTCGCGCTGCGCCAGGAGCGCCTGACCAACAGAGCCGCCACCTCGCGACCCCCGGCCGAGGTCGAGAACCTACTGGACATGACCCGCCTCCAAACAGGAACACTGGAGCTGTCGCTGATGCCGGTCCGCCTGGCGGAGGCCGTCCCACGGGCCCTCGACGAACTCGGCGAACCGGCACGACAGGTCCGCGTACGCCTGCCGACCAACCTTCCGGCAGTGCGAGCGGACCCCACCCTGTTGCAGCGGGTGCTGGTGAACCTGCTCGCGAATGCGCTGCAGTTCAGCCCAGCGGACCAGCCGCCATCGGCGTCAGCAAGCGAGCACAACACGCGAGTGGACCTACGGGTAGTGGACCAGGGACCAGGCATCCCGCAGGATCAGTGGACGCGGATATTCATGCCATTCCAGCGTCACGACGACCGGGACAACCAGACCAGCCTCGGCCTCGGCCTGGCGTTGTCCCGGGGGCTCGCGGAGGCGATGAGTGGCAGCCTCACACCCGAACAGACACCCGGCGGGGGCCTGACCATGGTGCTCAGCCTGCCCGTGGCTGAGCCGTCCGCAGAAGCGGGAGGTGGCAAATGACGAAAGTGCTGGTGGTTGGTGACGAGCCGCAGATGCTTCGGGCATTGCGTATCAACCTGGAGGTCCGCCGCTACCGGGTGACGACGGCGAGCGACGGCGCCGACGCATTGCACCGGGCCGCGGACAACCTCCCGGACTTGCTGGTACTCGATTTCCCCCTGTCAGCCGCAGATGGTGTGGATCTGATCCGGCGGCTGCGGGACCGAACTGCCAACCCGATCATCGTGCTGTTCGGCCGGCCCGGCAGTGGAGACAAGATCGCCGCTCTGAACGCCGGTGCTGACGACTACGTGACCAAACCGTTCGGAATCGGCGAACTGCTGGCTCGGATGCGGGCCGCCGTTCCCCTGGGCGGCGACGGGGGTAGCCCAGTGCAGGTCGGCCGGCACACGATCGACCTGGCCGCCCGAACCGTACGCGCCGCCGCCGACGGCGACGTCGTCCTAGGTCCGGACGAATGGCGCCTGCTCGAGCTCCTTATCCTTAACGCGGGTCGCCTGGTCAGCCACCGCCAGTTGCGCACCGCCGTACCAGGCCCGCAGCCCTCATTGGCCGACCAGCTGCGCCGAGACATGGCGCGGCTCCGACGCAAACTCGAAGTTGATCCGACGCGTCCGCGTCATCTGCTCGCCGAACCCGGCATGGGCTACCGCTTCCAGCCGTAAATCGACTCCTGCCGCCCCGGAACGCGTAGCGCAACATTTGCCTGGGTAACGCGGCGGTGAGGCTCGAAGCTTTTGGGTGGCCCGACAGGCGGTATCACTATCAGCCTGAGAAAACCGGACATGACAGCCCCTGCTGGAACGGCCGGTCGTCAACCTCGGCCGGAGGCACGCTGGTGGAACATGAGAGCCTTCGGTCAGTCGGTGTAGACGTCGCAATCCACACCGAGCCCGAAGGCCCTCACCTATTTCAAGATCATCCGGTTGCGTGTTTTCCCGTCACCAACGTCTGTGGTCCGCACAGCTAGGAGATCTTGCGGCGGTACGTGAGCATGGCGAAGGCGTACGCGACGATGAGGATGCCGAGGCACCAGGCGAGGGCGATCCAGATGTCGGTGCCGACCGGCTGCTGTGTGAACAGGTCGCGGATGGCGTTGACGATGGAGGTCACCGGCTGATGCTCGGCGAAGGCGCGTACCGGGCCGGGCATGGTGTCGGTGGGTACGAATGCCGAGCTGATGAACGGCAGGAAGATGAGTGGGTAAGAGAACGCGCTCGCGCCGTCCACGGACTTCGCGGTGAGGCCGGGGATGACGGCGAGCCACGTCAGCGCCAGGGTGAACAGGGTTAGGATGCCGGCGACCGCGAGCCACGCCAGCGCTCCCGCCCCGGAGCGGAAGCCCATGAGGAGGGCGACGAGCACAACGACGACGAGCGAGATCAGGTTGGCGACCAGCGAGGTCAGCACGTGCGCCCACAGCACGGACGACCGCGCGATCGGCATGGACTGGAATCGTTCGAAGATGCCGCCCTTCATGTCCATGAAGAGCCGGAATGCGGTGTAGGCGATGCCCGAGGCGATCGTGATGAGCAGAATGCCGGGCAGCAGGTAGTTCACATATGAACCCGACCCCGAGTTGATCGCGCCGCCGAACACGTAGACGAACAGCAGCATCATGGCGATTGGCGTGACCGCGGTCGTGATGATCGTGTCCACGCTGCGGGTGACGTGCGTCAGGGATCGTCCCAGCAGGACGGCGGTGTCGCCGAAGAAGTGCTTGGTCATCGTTGGTCCTTACTTGTCCGCGCCGACGGTGCGGTCATTGGCGGCGGCGTCCTTACCGGGGGCACCGACGATGGCGAAAAAGACGTCCTCGAGGGTCGGCTGCTTCTCGACGTATTCGACCTTGGCGGGTGGAAGCAGCTGCTTGAGTTCGGTGAGGGTGCCGTTCACGATGATCCGGCCCTCGTGGAGGATCGCGATCCGGTCGGCGAGTTGTTCGGCCTCGTCCAGATACTGCGTCGTGAGCAGCACCGTCGTACCTTGGTCGGCGAGTTTCTTGACGGCCTGCCACACCTCGATGCGCGCCTGGGGGTCGAGTCCGGTCGTCGGCTCGTCGAGGAAGATGACCGGGGGATTCCCGATGAGGCTCATCGCGATGTCGAGGCGGCGGCGCATGCCACCCGAGTACGTCGACACCTTCCGCGTGGCCGCCTCGGTCAGCGAGAAACGATCGAGCAGTTCGTCCGCGATGATGCGCGGGTTCTTGAGGTGCCGCAGCCGGGCGACCAGGACAAGGTTCTCCCGCCCGGTGAGGATTTCGTCGACGGCCGCGAACTGTCCGGTGAGGCTGATGGACTCCCGTACGTCCGCGGCCTGCGTGGCGACGTCGAAGCCGTTGACGCTGGCGGTCCCCGCGTCGGCCTTGAGTAGTGTGGACAGGATTTTTACGACCGTGGTCTTGCCTGCCCCGTTGGAGCCGAGCAGGGCGAAGATGCTGCCCCGTTGCACGTCGAAGTCCACGCCGCGCAGCACGCGCAGCGCCTTGTACGACTTCTCCAGACCCCGGACGTGGATCGCCGGGGATTGCCGTGTTGTCATCAGACTGCCCTCTCTTGTCTTTCGGTGTCTTCTCCGGCGGCGCGTTCGATCGCCTTCGTCAGCCGGTCCCGCTCCCGGATGATCCACTGACCCTTCGGGTAGTTCCGGACGAACGTCTCGATGAAGTCCACGGGGTCTTCCCCGACGATGTCGCGGATCGGGGTGCCGTTCGCCGCGCCTTGTTCGAACAGGTCGACGAGGTCCCCGTAAAGCGCGGTCCCGTCGCCGCCCGTGCCGAAGTAGTTCAGGTACCGTTCCAGCGCGTCGAGCGCCGTGCGATAGCTCGGGGAAGTTGTCTCCCGCGCGCCTTGTATTCCCGCCATGACCTCTTGTCGCCGACCACCGTGGCGACGAATTTCGAGAACATGGTCAACTGCCTCCCCTGCGGAGCTGGTCGAGTCGTTCGGTGAGGAAGCTCCAGGTCCTCCAGAACTCTTCGAGGTATTCCTGTCCCTCGGCGTTGAGGGAGTACACCTTGCGTGGCGGGCCCTTCTCGGATGGGACCTTTTCCACGTCGACGAGGCGCTTCTGCTCGACCCTGACGAGCAGGGCGTAGATGGTGCCCTCGGCGATGTCGGAGAAGCCCTGCGCCCGTAGCCACGCCGTGATCTCGTAGCCGTACGCGGGCCGCATGGACAGGATCGCGAGCACGATTCCCTCCAGCGTGCCCTTGAGCATCTCCGTCATCTGTCTGCCCACGGAACACCTCCCGCACTACCTAGTGATGTCGACTACCAGTAGGTAGTAACGCTGACTAGCGGTGGCGCAAGCTCCAGATGGATCGGTGGCCCCGATCGCTGCCCGGGCGGTGGCCGGCTCGGTCGTCAGGTCGTGCTCCACGACGCGGATCGCACCGTCGTCGGCGGGCACGAATGTGGACAGGTTCCGTTTCTCCCGCGCCGTCGGTCCGAGCAGGGAGAAGATCGTCCCCTCGGCGACCGTGAGGTCGACGCCGTCGAGGGCGTGCGGCATCGCCGGTCGGGAACCAGTGTCCAACCGGGCAACGGAGACGCGTGCCGTCGCTGGTCAGGCCGGATCAACGCGACCGGACCGGAAAAGATCAGCTGTGGTGGATCAGAAAGTCGGCGCAGACGGCGCGCACGAGCGGCGAGGCCGCATCAGCGCCAACATCGGTGGCGGAATCTGGAGGGCTGGGGCGTGGCTCGCCCCATCCCGGTGTCGCACCAGTTGATCAAATGTCGAGGTCCTCGACCGTGGCCTCCTCCATGACATCGACGACAACGTCGAACAGCTCGGCGGGAACCAACTCGCGCAACTCGTCGAGGGTTTCCGCGGTGCGCAGGCTGGAATCGGCGGGCGTGCGCGTCCACGTCTGGTTCGCGCTCCAGTCCCCGACCCAGGCGCGCCACCCGGTGTTCCACTTCTCTGCGTTCGGACCAACGTTCTTGTGACCCTCGGAACGCTCGAGGTGGACCACGAACTTCCCCTTTCGGGACCTATAGACCCGGAAAGTCTCGGTCCGCTCGTTCGTGGACCGCTCCCACTCGGCAAGCAGCACCCCGGAGAACCGCTGCTTGCGACCCAGTCCAGGTCCGACCCGCACGATGATCTCGTTGTACCCCTGCCTCCGGCCCTCCTCGACCTCCACGTAGCGCCGCAGCGCCGCAGAGATTGCTGCCGACATCGTGCCCCCGGCCAGTTCCTGAGCGCGTTGGAACAGGGGCAGGTCGTCGTCAGACACGTAGATCGTTTTGTTTGGCATCGCGCTCCCTCTCACACAGACTATACGCATACATATACGTACCCGCAAGGTTGGGTGCGGACGACGACCACCACCCGCCCATCGCAGGGACCCCGAAACATCCTGCCGCCTGATTGCCATGCGCCGAACGAGCGGTTCCATGACGTAGACATCGCCGCCGGTCCGTCCTCGGCGGCCCGCAGCAGAGCGAACCGGTCTGCGGCACCATCCACTCCTTCGCCTGCGGCAGCGCCGTCAACGTCCGGTCGATGGAGACACCCGAACGGGTTCCAAGGGGCGGTGCTGGCCTGGTGGTCGGCGGGGGCACCAGATGAACCCGAGCGGCACGCGGACACCAGCACCACGGGCTAAGGCAGCTCCCGGGCTCCAGTCGCACCCGGGCTGACCGAGGCCGACCGGCGTAGCCACCGGCGAACGGCACCGCGGCCCGACCAGACTGGTCGGGCCGCGGCCCTGGAGCGGTGAGGTTCTCGCGGGGTCAGTCGGCCGAGCCACCGGAGTCGGCGGAGCCGCCCGAGTGCGCCGAGTCGCCACCGTCGCCACCACCGCGCTTGCGGACCGGGGCGGGGGAGTCGTCCGGGCTGTCGTCGGCCGCCTTCGGCCTGGTCGTGGTGGTCTTGCCCTTGTCGCCCGCGCCCGTCGCCTGCTTGACCGGCGGTGCCGGCGGTGCCGCCGCGGGTGAGTCCGCCGCCGAGGCGTCGGCGCTGTCCGCCGACTCTGGCGACGGGTCCACCCACTGTGGGTCACCCGGGCTGTCGGACGCCGAGTCGCCGGAGTCGAACGGCGACTGGTGCGGGCTGTCGGCGCTTTCCGGCGACTCGTCGGCGACGCCGTGGTCGACCTGGGTGCTCACCTGGATCGGGCTCACCCTGTCGCGCAGCTCGATGCCGTCGCTGGCCGCCGCCGCGCCGGCCGAAAGCCCGGCCACCAGAGCCGCGGCACCGGCCCCGGCGACGATCCGCCATGGTCGATTGATCTGCATGCCATCCTCCTCTGTGATTTACCTGCACCCAGCTTCGAACCCGCACATGAGGTACGCCTGACGCGCCGGTGAGACCTCCCTCATCCCGCTGCTCGGTCGCGGTGCAGACGCCGGGCGCTGGCCAGCCACAGTGCGGCCAGGTCGAGACGGGTACGGGTGTTCGCCGGCCAGTCCCGCTCCTGCACCCGGTGCGGGCCGGTGGCCAGCGACAGCACCACGGCGGCGGTCCGGTAACGCAGCTCGGCGGGGTCGACCACCCGCTCGAACGAGGCCAGGTAGGCGGCACCCGCCCGCAGGATCGCGCCAGCCCGCTCCGGGCGCATCTGGGCGAGTACGGAGAGATGGCCGAGCAGGCAGGCGAGATCGTCCAAGCGCTCACCCGGGCCGGCGGTGTCGACGTCGAGCAGCCCACAGATCCGGCCCCCGGAGACCAGCAACTGACTCTCGTACAGATCGCCGTGCACGACCGTACGAGGTCCGGTTCCGGACTCGGTGACGATCGCCTCGGCCAGTGCGGTGGCCTGCTCACCCACGCCGGGCAGCGCGGCGGCGAGCACCGCGGCGTAGTGCGGCGCCCTCTCCCGCCAGGACGGTCGGGCCCGCCCGTGCGCCAGCTCGGCCGGCAACCGGTCGAGCAGCGTCAGCAGCGCCCGCCCGGGTGGTGGCGCCTCCCGGGCGTGCAGCGCCTGCCGCAGGGTCCGCCCTGGAAGTGCCTGTAGCACCAGGAGTCCGTCCGGGGTGTAGCCCAGGCTGGGTGCCGCCGGCAGACCGGCACCGACCAGCAGTCGGTGCCGTTCGTGCAGGTCCTGCACCCGATCCGGGCGGACCACCTTCAGGAAGACCCGGTGACGGGACCCGATCGCCTCGATCACCGCCCGTCGCCGGGGCCGGTACGCCCGGACCTCCAGCCGTACCGGTCCGTCGCCGAGGCCGAGGTCGCTCAGGAGTACGCCGACCGCGTGCCTGTCGTACGCGGTGCGCAGCGCGGGCAGGTCCGGGTCGTACGGGAAACGCCAGGCCGCCACCCGATCGGTACCGTCGTCGAGCACCACCGTGCCGCGCGGCGGGCGACCGGTGCAGGCCGCCAGCCGTTCGTCCCGGACCTGCCCGTCCGACCACCGGATCCGGACCTGGTAGGCCGCGGTCGACCTCCGGCCGGGCTGGTGCTCGACCTGAGTTGCCCGCCAGGTGAGCAGTTCGCCACCGCCCGGCCGCAGGACGGTTCGCAGTACCTCCTCGGCGGCCGGTCCGGTGAGGAGGTCGAGATCGGGATCGGGGTGTCCGCCCGCCCCGTTGTTGCTGCTGGTCATCGACATATCGGCGACGATCCCGGTCCGGCATGAGGGGGAGGTGAGCCGACGATGAGAGCCCGCTCAGCCATCGGTGTCCCTTGAGGTCAAGCGGTGCCGGCGGCGGGGCCAGCGGTGGCGGCTCAGCCGGCCAGCCGGTAGCCGATGCCGCGTACCGTCTGGATCAGGTTGGTGCCGAGCTTGCGGCGCAGATAACCGATGTAGACGTCCACCACGTTCGAGCCCGGATCATGTGCCAGCCCCCACACCCGGTCCAGCAACTGCTCCCGACTGAGCACATGACCCGGATGACGCAGCAGCGTCTCGGCGAGCAGGAACTCCCGGCCGGTCAGCTCGACCAGCTCACCGTTCACGGTGGCGGTACGACGTACCAGGTCGAGCTGGATCGGTCCGGCCCGGACCACCGTCGGGGTGGCCTGCCCGTGCTCCCGCAGCCGGGCCCGGACCCGGGCCAGGAGTTCGTCGAAGCTGAACGGTTTGGTCATGTAGTCGTCGGCGCCGAGGTCCAGCCCGGCGACCCGGTCCGGCACCGCGTCCCGGGCGGTCAGCACGATCACGGGCAGTCGCTCGCCCCGGGCCCGGATCTGCGCCAGTGCGGCGAGCCCGTCCTGCCCGGGCAGCCCGAGATCCAGGATCAGCAGGTCGAAGTCGCCGCTGCGGGCCGCGACCGCCACCTCCACCCCGCTGGTCACCACGGTGGTGACGTAGCCGGCCGCGCGGAACCCCTTGGTCAGGAAAGAGGTGATTCGCGGCTCGTCCTCCGCGATCAGCACCCGGTTCATCGCCCGGCTCCCGTCGCCACGGGCAGGACCGCGCCGGCGGGCAGGACCAGGGTGAAGGTGGAACCTGCGCCCGGGATGCTGTCCACCGCGACCATGCCCCGGTGCGCCTCGGCGATCGCGGCCACGATGGCCAGGCCGAGCCCGGCACCCTCGGCGCGCGCCCGGGCGTGCTCGGCCCGGGCGAACCGGGCGAAGATCCGCTCCCGGTCCTCGGGTTCGATGCCGACCCCGGTGTCCCGTACGGCGAGCAGCACCCGGCCGTGCTCACCCCGACCGCCGTGTTCGCCCCGCGTGGGGGATTCGGCCACGTGGGCGGAGAGTTCGATGGTGTCGCCAGGGCTGGTGAACTGGACCGCGTTCTGGGCGAGCTGCATCAGCGCCTGGGTGAGGCGCTGCCGATCAGCCCAGACGGTCACCTCGTCGATGGTGCCGATCCGCCAGTCCCGGTCACCCAGGGCTACGGCCTTGGCGTACACGTCGTGCATCATCAGGGCGACCTCCACGTGGTCGGGGTGCAGGAAGTCGGGTTGCTCCGCCTTGGCGAGCATGAGCAGGTCGTTGACCATGCGGTTCATCCGGTCCAACTCGTCGGTGACCAGCGCGATCGTCTCCGCCCGATCCGCCGGGTCGTCACCCATCAGCTCCAGGTGACCACGGACGATGGTGATCGGGGTACGCAGTTCGTGTCCGGCGTCGGAGACGAACGCCTGCTGCGCGGCGAACGCCCGATGCAGCCGCCCCAGCATGCCGTTGAACGTGTGCGCCAGGTCGGCGACCTCGTCGGAACCGGTGACCGGGATCCGGCGGGACAGGTCCGTCTCCTCGATCGTGCGGGCTGTTTCGGTGACCGTACGGAGTGGACGCAGCGCCCGTCCCATGGCGAGGTAGCCACCGGCCGCCACGACCACGATCACCAGCAGGCAGGCGAGCGCCATCAGCTGTACCGCCCGGTCGATCTCGGCCCGCCGTTCGGCGCCGAACTCGACCACCACCACCTGGCCGCGTACCGCGCCGTCGATGATCACGGGCACGGCGAGCCAGCGCGCCGAACCGCCGGGGCTCTGCTCGACCTGCCCGTACGTGCTGTCGGTGAGCCCGATCCAGTGCCGCAGCAGGGCGGACTCACGGCTCAGGTCGTACGGCGGCGCCTCGGTCGCCCGGTAGAACGCGCCGTCGACCAGCACCAGCACCGCCTCGCCGGCCTGCGGTTCGTTGCGGAGCAGGTAGGTGTCGGCGATCGCACGCAGATCGGGGCCGAACGGTTGCCCGCTGGCCGGGTCACGGCCGCCCACCAGTCGCCGGAACTCGGTCACCTCCTGGCGCATGTCGGTGGCGATCCGGTTCTCCAGTTGGTTGAGCAGCACCTGGCGGATCACCACCACCGAGGCGAGGCTGGCCACGGCGAGCAGGGCCAGCGCCCAGCCGAGCAGCCGTAGTCGCAGTCCGAGGCCGAATGGTCCTCGCCAGGGTCGTACGGGGGAGTCAATCGTCGTCCCCGTCATCACCGCCGGTCTCGTCGTCGCCGTCGTCATTGTCGTCATCGCCGTCGTCGTCATCGTCGTCTCCGGCGGGCTGCCGGTTGCCGCCGCCGGCAGGCTGACCGTCGTCGTCCCCGCCAGCGGCAGGTGGTCCAGCGTCGTCAGTGTCGGCTGGTCCGTCGTCGTCGGTCCCGGCTGGTCCGGCGTCGTCGCCTCCGGTGGCGGGCTGCCCAGCGTCATCGTCATCATCATCTCCGGTGAGGGCGGGGCCGAGGCTCGCGTTGCCGGCCGGGTCGGCTCCATCGTCGTCCCCATCGTCGGTCCTCGTCTGCGCCGCCGGGCTGATGATCTGGATTGCCGGAACCGGGTCGGGGGGCAGCAGCAGCGGCAGACCGACGCCGGTGAGCAGCCCCACCAGCGCCGCCAGCCCGATGCCGGTGGCGACCTTTTGTGTGCTCATGCGGTCAAGGCTGTCGAACCCCGATAACCAGCCGATGAGAACCGGATGAGAACCCTCTCATCTGTGAAGTTCCCAGGTCGGCGGCGGGCGCCGGATAAAGAAGTTCTCACCTTCGGCTGAGCGTCGGCTTACGGATCCTCTGAACACTGACCACCACTGGCAGCGGACCGACGGTGGGGGCGGGTATGAGTGAAACAAGACCATTGACCACAATTGATCGGAGATCCGGTGGTAGACCCAGACGTCGACGGATCCTGGTCTCGATCATCGGGGTAGCTTCCCTGTTGGCCACGATGGTGGCCGTCCAGCCCGCCTGGGCGGTCACCTTCACCGTCAACAGCACCGCCGACGCGGTCGACATCAACGTTGGTAACGGCATCTGCCGGACCAGCGCCAACACCTGCACGCTGCGCGCCGCGATCCAGGAGGCAAACGCGACGCTGTCCGGCGACACGATCCAGGTGCCGGCCGGCACCTACCAGATCACCCGGACACCGGCCGGTGACAACGGCGACGACACCGGTGACCTCGACATCGTCAGTCCACTGACCATCATCGGTGCCGGCGCCGCCGGCACCATCGTGGACGGCGGGCAGCCGCCGGCCGGTTCCCCGGCCGAGCGCCGTGGCCTGGACCGACTGCTCGAGATCTACGACACCGCCGGCAACGTCACGGTCTCCGGGGTCACCCTGCGCGAGGGGTACGACTCGGAGCAGGGCGGCGCCGTACTCAGTCTCTCCTCCGGCGTGGTGCGCCTACAGGGCGTCTCGGTGCTGGACAGCTACGCCGGGGTCTCCGGCGGCGGCATCGACCTCGACGGCGAGGGCCGGGTCGAGATCACCGGCTCGACCATCAAGGGGAACGCGACCGGTGGCGACGGCGGTGGCATCTCCAACCAGCACGAGGTCGAGCTGGCGGTGACCGACACCGCGCTGACCGAGAACACCGCCGGCGCCGACGGCGGCGGGCTCAGCAGCGTTTCCAAGACCCGGCTCACCGTCACCCGGGGCACCGTTTCCGGAAACGCCGCGCACGGCAGTGGTGGCGGCATTCTCGCCGACTCCGAGCGGGCGTCGACCGTCCGCAACACCGTCTTCACCGGTAACACCGCCGGTGACCCGGTCTCCGGTGACGGCGGCGGCGGTGGCCTCTACCTGGGCGGTAGTGGTGGCGGCACGGTCACCGGCGCCTCGTTCACCGAGAATGACGCCATCTCCGAGGGCGGCGGTCTCGCCATCCACTCGGGTGGTGCGGTCACCGTCAGCGACAGCGTGGTCCGGGACAACACGACCAAGGCCGGCGGCGGCGGTGTGGAGAACGGCGGCCAGCGGGTCACCCTGACCCGGCTCACCGTCACCGGCAACACCGCGACCGCCGACGGCGGTGGGATCGAGAGCCAGGGCAGTGGTGCCCTCGCCGTCATCGACACCACGGTCAGCCAGAACACCGCCGAGCACGGTGGCGGCTTCGCCAACGTCGCCGACGGCACCCTCCAGATCACCGGCTCCACGTTCTGGGACAACCGGGCCCGGCAGTACGGCGGCGGCATCTACAACGCCAGCGACGCCGAGGCCCTGATCGAGAACACCACCTCGTCGGGGAACGTGGCCCAGGTCGCCGGCGGTGGTCTCTACACCGACGCGGACGCCGGCCTGCGGGTGGTCAACGTGACCATCAACCGCAACGTCGCCCCGCACGGCGCAGGCATCGGCGACGAGCCCGGCGGCTCGGTCAACTATCCGGTCGAGCCCAGCCAGTCGGTGATCCTGCGCAACACCATCGTGGCCGGCAACCTCCACAGCCCGGAGTGCAGCTTCGCGGTCGGCTCCGAGGGCGGCAACCTGGACAGCGCCGACTCCTGCCATCTGCGCGGCAGCCGGGACCGGTCGAACGCGGGCGAACCGAGGATCGACGCGATCGCCGACAACGGCGGTCCGACCATGACACACGCGATCCAGGACGACAGCTTCGCCCTGGACGGCGGTGTCGCCCCTTGCGTGACCGTCGACCAGCGCGGCGTCACCCGGCCGAAGAACACCACCTGCGACATCGGCGCACTCGAACACGAGGGACCGTTCCCGGCGGCCGACCTGACCCCACCGGAGACCTCGGTGGCCAGCGGGCCGACCTTCGCGGCCGAGCGGGCCACCTTCACCTTCGCCGGCACCGACAACGCCACCCCGGTGGCGGAACTTCTGTACGAGTGCCGGGTGCTCACCAACGACCCGACCGAGCCGCCGGACCCGCCGGACCCGACCGAACCACCGGACCCGGAGTTCATGTTCCTCGGCTGCCCGAACCCGTACGAACTGCTCGACATCGAACTGGGCGAGAACACCCTCGAGGTACGGGCGATCGACCGGGCCGGCAACGTCGACCCGACCCCGGCGGTTCATGTCTTCACCGGTGGTGACGACATCACGCCGCCGGAGACGATCTTCGCCAGCACCCCGCCGAACCCGAGCGCGGGCCGTACCGCGGTCTTCTCGTTCCTCGGCACCGACGACCTGACCCCGACCAACCTGCTCGCGTTCGAGTGCCGGATAGACAGCACCGACGAGCTGGCCTGGCTGGAGTGCGCCAGCCCGTGGAGCTTCTCCAACCTCACCACCGGCTCGCACACCGTGCAGGTACGCGCGATCGACGAGGGTGACAACGTCGACCCGACACCTGCGACGTACACCTGGACGGTCGGCTCGCCGGCCGACTGCGACACCTCGAACGTGATCCTGGGCGCGAACGCCGACTCCTGGGTCGACGAGTCGAACACGCTGGAGAACTTCGGCATCGCCGAGGGGCTCAGCGTCCGGTCCAGGGCGCCCGGCGAGGACGCCCGTACGCTGGTCCGGTTCCCGCTGCCGACCGACGTACCGGCCGCCTGTGAACTGACCGGGGCGACCCTGCGGTTGCACGCCGACGGCGAGGTCGGTCGGACGCTGGAGGCGGTCCCGGTCGGCGCCGCCTGGTCGGAGACGCAGGTCACCTGGGCAAACCAGCCTGGCACCGTCGGCACCGCGGCGACCACCGGCTCCGGTGCCGGGTTCCGTGAGTGGAACGTGACCGGCCAGGTCGCGGCGATGCTCGGCGGGGCGCCGAACCACGGCTTCCTGATCCGGGACTCGGCGGAGGAGGGCGAGGGCGCCGACTCCTCGTTCGCCTCCCGCAACACGGTCGCCGAACCACCGCAGGTGCCGCAACTGGTGCTCCGGTTCGACGGCCCGGGGGCACCCCAGCCACCGGCGCCGCCGGCCCCGGTGGCGACCACGGTCACCTGTGGTCAGGTGCTCACCCAGAGCACCAAGCTGCTCAACGACCTGACCAACTGCCCGCTCGACGGGCTGGTGGTCGGGGCACCGAACATCGAGATCGACCTGAACGGGCACACCGTCGACGGGCCGGGTTACTTCCCCGGCCAGCCGGGTTCGCCGATCGAGCTGCCCGAACTGGGCGGACCGGCCGGCGTACGCAACGTGGGCTTCCAGAACGTCGTCGTCACCGGCGGCACCGTGCAGCAGTTCGCCTACGGGATCACGGCCATGGCGGGCACCCGGTTCAACCTCTTCGAGGGGCTGACCGTACGGGAGAACGCGGTCGCCGGAATCGAGTTGTCCAACGCCGACGACGGCCGCAACGCCAACCAGGTACGCGGTAACGCCTTCGACGGCAACGAGATCGGTGTCGCACTCGTCGCCGGCTCGGAGAACAGCGTGCTGGCGGAGAACACCTTCGCCGGCAACCTCGGGGTGGCCCTCTGGATGCAGGACGCCAGCGGCCACCTGATCGAGGAGAACACGGTCAGCGGGGTGACCGCCGACCCGACCATCGGCAGCGACGGTGGCTTCCTGCTCGAGGACTCCCGCGACAACCGTCTGATCGGCAACACCCTGGCCGACACCGGCGACGGCGGGATCATCATCACCGAGGGGTCGCACCGCACCCGGGTCGAGGGCAACACGATGACCCGGACCGGCGACGCCGGGGTGACGGTGGATGACTCCGACGGGATCCAGGTGATCGGTAACGTCTCCCACCTGGCGGCGGACTCCGGCATCGGACTCGGCGGGTCGAGCAACAGTGTGGTCCGGGACAACGACGTCCGGTACAACCCGGGTGGGGTGGAGCTGGAGGGCTCCAGCGACAACCTGATCGAGCACAACGACGCCAGCTTCTCCGGTGGCGCCGGTATCTCGGTCGGACCCGGCTCGCTGCGCAACCGGGTGCTGGACAACGTGATCCACGGCTCGTCCGGTGGCGGTATCGCGGTCGAGGGCGCGGCGGTGGACCCCGAAGGTGTGCCGCTGGGAGCCAACGTCGTGGAACGTAACGAGGTGATCGGTAACCAGGGCGACGGCATCTCGGTGCCGGAGGCCGGGCACCGGTTGGCCGACAACGTGGCGCACCACAACGCCGGCTTCGGCATCGACGCGGCGGCGGAGGGCACCATCGACGGCGGCGGCAACGTCGCCGGTGGCAACGGGGAGCCGGAGCAGTGCCGTGGCGTGGTCTGCGGGACGGGCACCCCGGCCCAGCCGCCGGCGCCGGACCTGACCGGGCCGGACACCGTACTCACCTCGACGCCGCCGAATCCGAGCAGCAGCCTCGGCAGCATCCACTTCGGGTTCACCGGTACGGACAACCAGGCGCCGCCGACCGCACTGCGTTTCCAGTGCCGGTTGGACCCGCCGCCGGACCCGCCCGCACCGGAGCCGGACCCGGGTGACCCGCCGCAGCCGCCGGATGTCGACAACTGGGTCGAGTGCGTCAGCCTGACCAGCTACCACTTCCTGTTCGCCGGGGTGCACCGGTTCGAGGTGCGCGCGATCGACCCGTCGGACAACGTGGATCTGACTCCGGCGACGTACACCTGGACCGTCGCGGCGGTGCCGCCCGGCCCGGATCCGACCCCGCCGAACACGACCATCTTCTCCACGCCGGACCAGGCGAGCACCAGCCCGGTCGCCGTCTTCGGCTTCCGGGGCAGTGACAACGCCTCGCCCGGCCCGAACCTCGGTTACCAGTGCCGGCTGGACGGGGCGGCGTTCGGGCCGTGCCTGAGCCCGAAGACGTACTCCGGATTGGCGCTGGGCCCGCACACCTTCGAGGCGCGCGCGGTGGACCTGGCCGGCAACGTCGATCCGATGCCGGCCTCGTACACCTGGAGCATCTCGGCGGCACCGGCGGACAGCACGCCGCCGGACACCACCGTCGACGGTGGCCCCGACGCCACCACGGTCAACACGGACGCGAGCTTCACCTTCTCGGCGAGTGAGGCGAACTCCACGTTCGAGTGCTCGTTGGACGGCTCGGCGTTCGCCGCGTGTACGTCGCCGCAGGTCCACGTCGGGCTCTGGGCGACCGATCACGAGTTCCGGGTACGAGCCACCGACCCGGCCGGGAACACCGATCCGACTCCGGCGGCCCACGCCTGGACGATCCGTCCGGCACCGGTGCCGACGCAGGTGAGCTGCGGCCAGACGCTCACCCAGAGCGCGCTGCTGACGAACAACCTGACCAACTGCTCCGGTGACGGGCTGGTGGTCGGCGCGGCCGGCATCACGATCGACCTGAACGGCTTCGGGATCGACGGTATCGGGCAGGGGGTCGGCGTCCGGAACAACGGGCACGACCAGGTGACCGTCACCAACGGCACGATCGGCGGGTTCGACTTCGGCCTGCAGTTGAACGCCGGCACCTTCGGCAACATCATCTCCGGCCTGACGCTGACCCAGAACCAGGAGGCGGGCATCCAACTCGCCGACGCGGACAACGGCAGCGCGGGCAACCTGCTCCGGGGCAACGAGTTGACCGGGAACGCCGCCGGCGTCCTGTTGACCGGCGGCACCCAGGGCACGCTGATGCTGGACAACACGATCAGCGGCAGCGCGCTGGAGGGCATCCACCTGGTGGGTGCCAGCGGCAACCGGATCGAGGCGAACCGGGTCAGCGGATCCAGTGGCACGGGCCTGTGGCTGGAGGGGTCGAGCAACAACACGGTGGTGGGCAACACCATCCTCGACAACTCCGACGCGGCGGCGACCCTGGAAGCGGCGTCGAACGGCAACCGGTTGGAGGGCAACGAGCTGACCGAGAGCGAATCCGGCATCGCCATCCTCGAATCCAGTGGCAACGATGTCATCGCCAACATCGTCACGAACCACAGTGACGCCGGGATCGGCATGGAGGCGGCGCAGAACAACGTGTTGCGGGGCAACGACGTGCGGTTCAACAGCAGCGGCATCGAGCTGCACGAGTCGTCCGGAAACCGGATCGAGTCCAACGACGCCAGTGACTCGTCGTCGAGTGGCATCGGGCTCGGCTCGGGATCGCTGAACAACGTGCTCACGTTGAACACGGCCAGTGGCAACTCCGCGGAGGGGATCTCGGTCGAGGCGGAGGTGCTGCCGGGGAGCAACGAGCCGGGCAACATCATCGACCGGAACATCGCCGGCAACAACAGCAGCGACGGCATCTCCGTCAACAAGGCCGGTCACCGGATCTCGGCCAACACCGCCAACAACAACGGTGGCTGGGGCATCTACGCGGAGACCGGCAACGTCGACGGCGGCGGCAACCGGGCCACCGGCAACACCGAGCCGGCGCAGTGCTACCAGATCTCCTGCGACGGTTCGGCCCCGACACCGCCGGAGGTCGCACCACCGGACACGTTGATCGTCGACGAGCCGGCGAACCCGAGCAACAGCACCTCGGCGAGCTTCACGTTCACCGGGATCGACGACAACACGTCGCTGTTCGATCTCGGGTTCGAGTGCCGTCTGGACAGCACCAGCCCAACCGCCTGGGTGGAGTGCGAGAACCCGCAGACGTACGGCAACCTGGCCGCCGGCACGCACACCTTCGAGGTACGGGCGGTGGACCTGTCCGACAAGGTCGACCCGACGCCGGCCACGTACACCTGGGTGGTGGCGCTCTCGCCGCCCGGCGTGCCGCCGGTGAGCACGATCAGCGCCGGGCCGACGGCCCAGACGGCCGCGCGCACCGCGCTGTTCACCTTCTTCGCCAACGAGACGGACGCCACGTTCGAGTGCTCGCTGGACGGGGCGGTGTTCGCCGACTGCGTGTCGCCGGTGTTCTACGAGGATCTGCTTCCGGGCACGCACGAGTTCCAGGTCCGGGCGCGGGACGCGGAGGGCAACGTCGAGCCGACGCCGGCCACCCGGGCCTGGACGATCACCGGTCCGCCGGTGGTCACCCTGGTGGTCGCACCGGCGGTGGAGGATCCGAGTACGACGGCCACGTTCGCCTTCGTGGCGAACGAGCCGGTGGTCCGGTTCGAGTGCTCGCTCGACCTGGCCGCCTTCACCACCTGCGCCTCTCCGGCGGAGTTCGCCAACCTGGCCATCGGTGACCACTACCTGCGGGTACGTGCGGTGGACCTGGACGGCGTCACCTCGGGCGAGGACGAGTGGGCCGAGCACGAGTGGGCGGTCGTCCCGGGTCCGGACGCCACCCCGCCGGAAACGGTGCTGGGCACCGGGCCGGCGAACCCGAGCCCGGTCGGTACGGCGAGCTTCACCTTCTCCGGTAGTGACAACGTCACCGCGCCGGCTGGTCTGCTCTTCGAATGCCGCCTCGACAGCCAGAACGAGGCCGATTTCGTGGAGTGTGTGAGCCCGCACGGCTATCCGAACCTGGATCTGCCGGACCAGTTGGCGCCGGGGCCGCATGTGTTCGAGGTGCGTGCGGTGGACCAGGAGGACAACGTCGATCTCACCCCGGCGAGCTTCGCGTGGACGGTGGCCGGTACGCCGACGGCACCGCAGACCACCATCGCGACGGCGCCGGATCTCAGCACGGTGAGCACGACCGCGACCTTCACCTTCAGCTCCAGCCAGCCGGGCTCGACTTATCAGTGCGCGCTGGACGGAACGGCGTTCGTGCCGTGCACGTCACCTCATACGATCAACAACCTCGCCGTTGGTGATCACCAGTTCGAGGTGCGGGCGACCAACGGCAGTGGTGCCGGGGACCAGACCCCGGCGGTCTTCGAATGGACGGTGGAGCCACCACCGGACACGACCGCGCCGGAGACGTCGATCGGCAGCACCCCGCCGGCGGCGACGACCAGCCCGACCGCGGCGTTCACCTTCACCGCGACCGAGCCGGGCTCGACCTTCGAGTGTTCGCTCGACGCGGCGGCGTTCGGGGTGTGTGTATCCCCGGTGAACTACACCGGGCTGGCGGCCGGGACCCACCAGTTCCGGGTGCGGGGGATCGACGCGGCCGGCAACGTGGACACCAGCCCGGCGACCTTCTCCTGGACGGTTTCCGTGCCGCCGAGCTGTGCCTCACCGGGTTCGGTGACGCTCGGGGCGAACGCGGACAGTTGGGTGTTGCAGTCCTCCTCGTCGAGCAACTACGGCCAGGATTCGGCGATCAAGGTGGACAGCAAGTCGGGCAACAACGCCCGGGTGGTGGTCCGGTTCAACCTGCCGGCCATCCCGTCGGGCTGCCAGGTGGTCGACGCGAGGTTGCGGCTGTACTCCGGGTCGTACAAGACGGGCCGGACACTGCAGGCGATTCCGCTCGCGGCTGCCTGGTCGGAGGCGAACATCCGGTGGAACAACCAGCCGGCCACCACCGGTACGGCGGCCACCACGGCGTCCGGCAACGGCTACCGCGAGTGGGCGGTGGCCGGTCAGGTGGGTGGCATGTACTCGGCCGGGAACTTCGGGTTCCTGATCCGCGACAGCGTCGAGAACGCGGGCGGGATGGAACAGGCGTTCAACAGCAGAGAGAAGGGAAGTGACAACCCACCCCGGCTGGTGATCACCTTCGGCTGACGCCGGCTGGTTGAAGGCGGGCCGGGCGTTCCGACGCCGGCCGGCTGGCCGGGGCCGCCCCCTCCGACTGATCGGAGGGGGCGGCTCGCTGTGCCTGATCGGGTTGACGCAGGTGGCCCAGAACATGAACCCGACATGAATAACAGATGTACGAGAATTGTATATTGGGTAAGAGGGGATAGCCGGAACGGCTATTTCGCGGGAGAGTGCCGGCCGAGTTGGTCAAGCCATTCGAAGAGTCCCGATATCTCCACAAGGGACGTACGATGCGTTAGGGCGTCGATACGCAGTGATTGGCCGTCGTGCCCGCCGGATCTGCCGGGATGCTTTGTGGAGGAGATTGTTCGATGCTGGGTCGCTCCGGCTGGTCCCGCGCCGCCAGGAGTATCCATACGCGAATCCTGCTGTCGTATATCGGATTGATCGTCCTCTCCGGTGGGCTCTGCGCGGTCGCTATTCACGAGGTGCTGGTAATCCGATTGGAGAGCCGGATCACCGAGGCGGTGCAGCAGGAGTTCCAGGAAATCAACCGGCTGACCACCGACGGCCGCGACCCCCGTACCGGCGCGCCCTTCACCTCCGTACAAGCCGTTTTCGACGTCTACTTCCGGCGCAACGTACCCAGTCACGAGGAGGCCGTGCTCGCCTTCGCGGACGGCCGGCTGCACCATGCCGCGCTGGGCAGGTTTCCGATCGACCAACTGCCGCACGACACCATGCAGTCCTTCGCCACCTCGGTACGGTCGTACTCGCTCGCCGACGGCCGACCGCCGATCGACCGCTTCGACACCGCGCGCGGCGAGGCGTACTACGGCATCCTGCCGGTGCGGGTCGGCGGCAGCAGTGGCGCCTTCGTGGTGACGATCCTGCCGGTGACCCAGCGCCAGGAGATCGCCGACCTCCAGACGTACGGCGCCGCCGCGGTGCTCGGCGTCGTGGTGCTCGCCTCCGGCTGTGCCTGGCTGGTCACCGGCCGGGTGCTCGGGCCGGTACGGCAGCTCACCGAGACCGCCCGGCTGATCTCGCAGTCCGACCTGACCCACCGAATCCCGGTCGGCCGGCAGCGGGAGGCCGCCGAGATGGCGCTCACCTTCAACGCGATGCTCGACCGGCTGGAGGCGGTCTTTCGACGGGAACGCGAATTCATCCTCGACGCGAGTCACGAACTGCGGGGACCGCTCACCATCTCGCTGGGCAACCTCACCATGCTCGACCCCGAGGACAGCGATCGTCCGCAGTGGCGGTCGACAATCGCGTTGGTCACCGATGAACTGGAGCGGATGGGGCGGATCGTCGGCGATCTGCAACTGCTGGCCGACGTCGCCCACCCCCAGTTCCTACAACCGGAACGCATCGACCTTGAACTGTTCGTCGCGGAGCTGGCCGTGAAGCTGAGTGCGCTCGCGCCCCGACACTGGCACGTCGACGACCTCGGCGCCGGCATCGTGGTCGCCGACCGGCACCGGCTCACCGAGGCGGTGATCAACCTGGCTGACAACGCGGTACGCCACACCGAGGACAGCGGAACCGTCGCCCTCGGCGCGAACGTCACCGGCACCGAATTCCGGCTCTGGGTACGCGACACCGGCTGCGGCGTTCCCCTCGACGACCAGCCGCACATCTTCGACCGATTCCGCCGGGGCGACCAGGCACACCTGCGTTACCCGGGCTCCGGACTGGGCCTGTCCATCGTCCGGGCGATCGCCGAGGCGCACGGCGGACGGGCCGAACTGGTCAGCCGGCCCGGCGCCGGCGCCACCTTCACCCTGGTGATACCCCGGCAGACGAGAGAGGGCTGGCACCTTGGCCAGGATTCTGATTGCTGAGGACGACGCGCAGATCGCGTCCTTCCTGAAGAAGGGCCTACAGGCCAACGGTTGGCAGACCGTGCACGTCACCGACGGCGAGCAGGCCGAACAGTTCGGCCTGAGCGACGACTTCAACCTGCTCATCCTCGACATCGGACTACCCGTGCGCAGTGGCCTGGAGGTGCTGCGGTCACTGCGCGCCCACGGCAACAAACTCCCGGTGCTGATCCTCACCGGCCGGGCCCGGATACACGACGTGGTCGACTGCCTGGACGCCGGCGCCGACGACTACATGAGCAAACCGTTCCGGTTCGAGGAGTTGCTGGCGCGGGTCCGGGCCCGACTGCGCGACGTCGGCTCCGACGAGCCACGGGTGCTTGTCGCCGGACCGGTACGCGTGGACCTCTGGTCGCGCCGGGTCACCGTGTCCGGCCGGGACGTGACCCTCACCGGGCGCGAGTTCGCCCTCCTGGAGGCCCTGATCCGGAACGCGGGGCGGGTGCTCAGCCGGGAGCAGTTGCTCTCCCATGCCTGGGGCTACGACTTCGACCCGAGCACCAACCTGGTCAATGTCTACGTCAGCACGCTGCGCAAGAAACTCGGCGAAGACGTGATCGAGACCCTCCGCGGCTTCGGCTACCGCCTCCGTACCTCGTGAAAGAGACATCCCAGAGGAGGTTGCCGGCCCGGTGTGACCATGACGGCGGCCCGACCCCGCCGGCTGAGTCTCGAACGACTGCTGACGGGCGCCGCTGAAGCCGACCCGCCCCAGCCAGAGGCCGGGGCGGGATGCCTGTGCGTGAGGTCCGGCCGGCTCGCGGTCCGAGTCTCGTTCAGGGCACAGCCGCTACTTTCCGCCGTGGGGGTGGCTCGGGTGCTCGTGGTCCGGACGGTGGCTCGGGCGCTTGAGGTTCGACAGATCCCGCGCGACCACGGTGTTGCGGTCGGCGACAGCGGCACCGAGTGCGAACTGCGGCCAGTACCCCATGATTTCCTGCCGGCTGCGCTCGCTCCAACGGCGAGCGAGTTCGCTGCGCGACTTGTAGAAGTTCAACGCGTAACCGCCGGTGTGGAGCCGTAGCACGGAGAAACCGCCGGGATACTCCTTGGCCGCCGCGACCTCCTGCAGCGTGACCTTCGGCGCGATCGGGCTGATCGTGCGCTTGTTGCGGTGGGTGTGGCCCGCGTGGTGCAGGAACACGCCGGGTGTTTTGGCGTAGTCGTTCAGGATGGTCGTCGCCTGGTCCGCCTGGAGCGAACTGCCCGCGGTGATGGGGAACGCGGAGTCCTGCATGACCAGGGGATGGTGGCCGAACACCAGCGTGGGCTGATCGGCGTGGGTGGCCAGTTCGTGACGGAACCAGGCAAGCTGATCGGTCGAGAGTGCTCCCGCGTCGCCCCCGTTACCCGGCTTGTCGTAGGTGTCGAGACCGATGACGCGCAGACCGGAGAGGTCCTTGGAGAAGTACGTCAGCTTGTTACGCGAGAAGAATCCGTCATGGAAGCAGTCGTTGCCCTGCCACTGGCCGGCCCGGCAGCCCGAGTACGGGTCACCCGTGTGCGCCCGGTCGTGGTTGCCGCGGGTGACGAAGTAGTCGCTGCCGTACTCGCCGAAGCCGTCGAGCAGCTGTCCGGCGCGGCTGAGGTCGACCGGGCTGGCTTCGGAGGAGATGTCCCCGGCGGCCAGCAGGTAGGTCGGGTTGTGCCGCCGCACGTCCTCGACCAGGGACCGGAGCATGACCTCCGGGTACGGCGGAAGTCCCGGTTCCTGGGTGATGCCGATGTACTGTGGCTGTCCTCCGACGAGCCCGGCCTGGGTTTCACCCATGTGCAGGTCGTTGCAGAGCACCATCGAGAACAGGTACCGGCCTCTCGGCGGCTGCGGGGTGGTGAACGAGAACGGCCCCTCTGTGCCGAGCCCGTACGTCGAGGTGCCGACGGCGTTGCCGCTGATCAGCGTGAACGGGGTCGGTGACGCGGCCTTGCCCTGGGATCGGGCCTGGTAGTAGTAGGTCTGTCCGGGTTCGAGCCCCGTGAGTTCCACATAGTGGTAGGCCGTGTGGGAGCTGATTCCCCGCGCGACGCGGTTCAGGCGCGAGGGATGGGTGCCGTAGACGACCTCGCCGTCCGCGGGAGCGGGCACCATACGTCCCAGGCCGTCATCGGTGCCCGGTACACCGGTGTACCAGGTGATGACGGCGTGGTCCTCGGCCAGGGTCACGAGTTCCAGGTTGACCGGCAGGATGTCTCCGGGCCGGCCCTGACCCGCTGCTGCGGCGCTGACGGGGTTGGCAAGGACTAGCGGACCGGCGGCGGCGGCGAGTGCGGACCAACGCAGCAGGTCACGACGGGTGAAATCACAAGCAGGCATGCCCGGAACCTAGGCAGCACGAACAACAAGATCATTGGCGTGGCCTGACCGGGAGGTGTCCACAGGAGGAAGAGTCGTGGCGACAAATCGGTGCAGATTGGTCTCGGCGAGGTGGCCAGGCGTAGCCCATGCGGGGATTCGGATCGTGCCGCTCCCGGACACATCGATACCACGGGTCGCCGGGTCCGGCGGCTGGCTATCCTGCCAGATCGTGGCTACCACCCCGACCCCGCCTCGTGACCGGCCGGCCGGCTCCAAGCTGGAGCGGCGCGTCGTCGCCGCAGCGCAGGCAGCTCTGACCCGCCACCGGTACGTCACGCCGCTGGCCCTGCTCAGTGCGCTCGGTTGGCTTCCCGGCGACGTGGTCGACCGGTGGCGCCAGGGCCGCATCCCGGAGTTGGAGCGGGGCGCGGCGGTGTCCCCGTCGCGGCTACTCGAGGCGCTGGAGATCTTCGTCCGTTGGGCCCGGGTCGAGGGGCTGAGCCCGGGTGAGGTCGACTATCTGGCCGCAACCCGGGACCGGCGTCCGTTGCGCTTCACCACCGGCGGCGATCCGGAGGTCGAGCGGGCGTACCGGACGCACTGGACCTCGGCCGCGATGTCCGAGTCCGCACGGGCGCGGCTGGTCCAGCGGCAGAGCGCCCCGCCTGACCTGGTGGTGCATGCGGCGGTCACCCCGTGGACCTGTGTCGAGTGCGGGGACACGGGTGACCTGCTGGTTTTCGAGGACCCGCAGACTCTCTGCCTGACCTGCGCCGACCTGGACCATCTGGTCTTCCTGCCGGCCGGGGACGCGACGATGACCCGACGGGCCAAGAAGGCCAGCACCCTCTCCGCCGTGGTGTTGCGGTTCAACCGGACGCGCAAACGGTACGACCGGTTGGGGTTGTTGGTGGAGCCGGCGGGGCTGGACTACGCCGAGCGGCAGTGTCTGGGTGACGAGGCGGCGCGGTTGCGCCGCCGTGAGCGAGACCGGGAGCGTCGGGCTGATCAGGATGTGGCGTTGATGGCTCGGATGGCGGAGGAGATCCTTCGGCTCTTTCCGGGCTGTCCGGCGCCCCGGGCCGAGGCGATCGCCGGGCACACCGGGCTGCGCGGCAGTGGCCGGGTCGGGCGCTCCGCGGCCGGCCGCGCCGTGGACCAGGACGCGATGACCCGCGCGGTGATCGCCTCGATCCGACACGAGGACACCGGGTACGACCACCTGCTGATGGCTGGCGTCCCGCGCGCCGAGGCGCGAGAGCGCATCCGGACCGACATCGATCGTGTCCTCGCCGCCTGGCGCTCCGGCCCCTGACAGCTGCCGGGCTGTCTCGTGCCGCGGCGGCTGTCCGCGAGGTCGAGCTGGGCGATTATCCTGCGCGTACCACCAGTCGGCTACGGCGCACATCGAGTCCCGTGTTCATCAATCTGGGTTGTCGCACCTGCTTTGTGAGCTGCGAGATCAGCTTGGGGAACGTTCACCGTGGTGAGCCGGGCGGCGGTAGACGCCGTACCACCAGGTCAGTGCAAGTTCGCGGGCGAACGCACCGTCGGCGTGAGGATCTCCGGCGGTGACGTGGTCGACGAGGGCCCGTTCGCCGCCCATGACCACCAACCGGGTAGCGCTCACCGGGTCCAGATCGGCGGGGGTGCGGCCCGCGTCCTGCTCCGCGCGGAGCACCGCGATCGTCCAGTCCGTGAACTGGTTGAGTTCCTGACTCCAGAAGTCACGCACGGTGGCGTCGTAGGTGGCGACCTCGGTGAGTGCCCGTCGTACCGCGGCGTGTTCCCGATAGACCTTCACTACCTGCAAGAAGGCGTCCGCGAGACGTTCGACGCCCTCCGATGGCTTCCATGCCGAGGTGACGTCGAAGGACGAGGTCATGAGCTCGGTCGCCAGTCGCACGAGCAGGTCGATCTTGTCGCGGAAGTGGCTGTAGAAGGTCGAGCGGGCGACGCCGGCCTCGGTGCAGACCTGTTGCACGCCGAGCTCGGTGAAGTTCGCACCGTTGACCAGGAGGCGCTGCGTCGCGGCCAGGATGTCCGTTTCGGCCGAGGTGGGCCGGCCGACATTCGCGGTGCGTCGTCGAGTGATCGAAGGCATGTCCGGGTCCTAGGTAGTAGCTCGGTAGCGCACGTCACATTACACCTCGTCCGGACAGCGTGTAGCGTAATTTCCGGACACGGTGTCCGGACGTCACGGACGGGCGGGCGTGAGGCGCCCACTCGCTCGCCGTACGCATTTGTTACCGAAGGAGTCGCTGGTGAAATACCGTCTGCTGGGACGTACCGGGGTCTGGGTCTCTGAGATCTCCCTGGGCGCGATGACCTTCGGCGGCACGGAGCACCCGGTGTACCGCACCCATGGGGCGCTCGGGCAGGAGGAAGTGGATCGCCTTGTCGGCACGGCACTCGACGCCGGGATCAACTTCTTCGACACCGCCGACGTCTACGCCGATGGCGAGAGCGAGGAGTTGCTCGGTCGGGCCGTCGGACGGCACCGGCGGGACGTGCTGCTCGCCACGAAGCTGATCGCTCCGGTCGGGCCGGGCCCCAACGACCAGGGGCTTTCCCGTCTGCACGTGATGCGGGCACTGGAGGACAGCCTGCGCCGACTGGGGACCGATTACATCGATCTGTATCAGATCCACAACTACGACCACGTGACGCCGATCGAGGAGACGCTGAGCGCGCTCGACGACGCGGTACGCCAGGGCAAGGTGCGCTACATCGGCTGTTCCAACCTCGCCGCCTGGCAGATCAGCAAGGCACTGGGCATCTCCGCGCTGCACAACCAGGCGAAGTTCGTCGCCAACCAGACGCACTACTCGCTGGTGTCGCGAGACGCCGAACGTGACCTCGTGCCCCTGGCCGAGGACGCGGGACTGAGCCTGACCGTGTGGCAACCCCTTGCCGGCGGATTCCTCACGGGCAAGTTCGACCGTGGCGGCGTGACCACCGAACAAGACTCCCGCCGAGCCCGGAACGGTTTCGACTTCGTACCGTTCGACGAGGAGAAAGGCTTCAAGGTCCTCGACGTGCTGCGGACCGTCGCCGCTCGACACGAGGTGAGCCCCGCCCGGGTCGCACTCGCCTGGTTGCTCGCCCAGCGCGGCGTCACCAGTGTCATCGTCGGCGCTCGGAAGCTGGACCAGCTCACGGACAACATCGCGGCCAGCGACCTGACCCTCACCGAGCAGGATCTCGCCGAACTCGACGAGGTCAGCCGACAGCCGGTCGCCTACCCGAACTGGATCCAGGACTGGTTCGCTCCAACCCGGATTCCGGCTGGCAACTCGGCCTGAAGCGGCGCCTCGGGTGCCTGGGCCGGGCTGGGGGGACAGTCCGGCCCGGCACCCGCCTGATCTCACTGCGAGATGCTTACGGGTCAGGCGGGTCGGCGAGCCAGTTCCCGGCGCAGGTGAGTGGGACCTGGCGCCAGCAGCGAGACGTCTGCGGTGATCGCCTGCCCGGAGTGCGCCGGCGTCACCTCGAGTTTCCACCGTAAGTATCGGCGGTAGACGCAGGCATGGGCGATCTCGGACCATGCCGGGTTGATCGGGTCGCCCCCGGAGACGGACAGACTCAGGCCCTGCGTCGACGTCCTCACCCATGTGGGTCGCATGCCAGGGGTCACAAATGCGACGAATGCGGCAACGAGCCCGCCGGTGATGACAGCCTGGAGCAGCTGGCCCCACCACGGGCCGGGTGGGCCGTCGTCAACGAGCAACCAGGACACCAGCGGGCTGACAAAAAGCCAGACCGGAACGAAGACCACCAGTACCCGGTAGAACAGGCGTGTCCGCGAGGTAGAGAACTCCACTCAGGACGCTCTACCCACGGTCGGTGACGCCGACACCCTGTCTATACCGTCCTGCTTCCTGATACTGCCCTCGGGGGGGGGGCGATCACCGGCCGCACCTGTCCGAGGTCAGTCGTGTCCATCCGAGCTGGTCTCCGCGATCTCCAGCAGTGTGACCGGCGCCTGTCGAAACGTCCGGTCGGTGTCCGTGAGGAGGCGCCATTCTGACGGGGTGCACCCGTACCGCTGCTTGAACGCGCGGGAGAACGAGGAGTGGTCGGGGTATCCGGACCTTCGGGCTATTGCCGCGACCGACACCAACGCGTTGGCGGGGTTGGCCAGCGCTCGAGCTGCCCGACTGAGCCGTTCTGTTCGGATCCACTCGCCGAGTGCAACGTTCATCCCTGCGAGCACCGCGTACAGGTAGCGTTTCGAGATACCGAAATGGGCGGCCAGCTTGTCGGCGCTCAGCTCCGGGTCTCCTGCGTGACTGCGTAGGTACAGCATGATCCGCATGCCCAAGGTCCGGCTGAGCGGTTGTCGGCTGAGGGACTCGTCGCCACCGGCGCTCGCCAGCAGTGCGCGGAGCAGGTCGATCGTGGGGTGCGCGAGTGACGCCGCATGCGCCTGGGACAGTTCGGGGAGCCCGGCCAGCTCGGTCAGGTACCTGTTGACGAGAGGCCCGAGTGGGCTGTCACCGATATTGCGGACCATTACGTCGCGGAGGAACAGGTAAGGCAGGCCCAGCTCCTCGATCGTCGCGGTTACGGACCAGGCCCGGGTCGGCTCGTCTGCCTGGAGTCTCATGGCGTCCCCACTCCAGTACGGCACCATCGACCCTGACCGTTGGCGGTTCACCCGACCGTTCTGCTCGATCATGTACGGTCCGGACGAGACGGTCAGGATCAGTCGTGGCAGGGGATCTTTCCGCGCGAGCGTCGCCGACCGGAAACCGTGGAAGTTGTCCAGGGCCGTCTGGGTGACGTTGATGCCTGCGAAGTAACGGTCCAGGTGCTGGAACCTGACCGGGCGGCCACGGTCGGCCGGTCGCGCCCGAAACGGCACCGAGCAGTTGCGGGCCGCCTCGTCGAGGACTTCGACCCGGGACGACGGCTCGCCGTCGGTCAGGTTGAAATAGCGCATCTTGAGTCCTCCGATCGCCGGTTAGGGCGATACGAGCTCGGGTTACATGCCCGGAATCGGCACCGACAGCTTTGCCTTGAGCTGTTCGCCGTACGTGTCGGCCATGATTTTGTAGTCCCGGGCGGCGACCCCCGCCCGTGCCCGGTCCACGATCGTGGCCGGCCCTGGGTCGGCCTCGCGCAGGCCGAGCACCCAACCGGCGACGTGGACGCCCGCCGGGGCAAGCTCCACCCGCACAGCGTTGGTCGCCGGTAAGAGAGCGGCAGGTCGTCGTTGTTCAGCAGAATCGTGGCATCGGAGGCCCCGACCCTGGCCCGCGCGACGGTAGCGGGGAGCTCACCGAGGTCCGACGACGCGTCGGTGACGAAGCCAACTTCCGATTCGGAGACGGACATGGCCCTGCCCTCCTCTGCGCGTACGCGAAGGGTAGCGCCGTGCCTGGTCGAAACGGTTAAGCGTGACGTGGTCCTGCGATGTGCGCGTGCTCATGGTTGGCTGAGCAGCTCGTTCGGTGACCAGTGCACCAGGTGCACAGCAAGATGCACGTCGGGTGAAGGCGCCACACCGGGTGCCACGCCTATGGTTCGGTTCATGACTCCCGACACCATCGTGCTGGTGCACGGTTTCTGGGTGACGCCCCGCAGCTGGGAACACTGGATCACGCACTACGAGCAGAAGGGGTTCCGGGTCATCGCGCCCGGATACCCCGGGTTCGAGGTCGAGGTCGAGGCCCTCAACGCCAACCCGGACGTCATCACCGCCGTCACCGTTCCCGCCATTATTGACAAGCTCGAAAAGATCTTGTCGGGCCTGGACCAGCAACCGATCATCATGGGGCACTCTGCCGGCGGAGCGTTCACGCAGATCCTGCTCGACCACGGCTACGGCGCCGCTGGTGTCGCACTCAACTCCGCACCCACCGAGGGCGTACGGGTGGTGCCGCTGTCGCAGGTGAAGTCGACGTTCCCGGTGCTGAAGTCACCGGCGAACCGGCACAAGGCCGTTGGCCTCACGTTGGAGGAGTGGACGTACGCCTTCACCAACACCTTCACCCCGGAAGAGTCCATGGCGTTGTACGAGCGCTACCACATCCCCGCGAACGGCAGCATCCTGTGGGGGAGTGTGCTGGCCAACTTCCAACCCGGCCACCAGGACACCTGGGTCGACTACCACAACGACAACCGGGCCCCGTTGCTGTTCGTCTCCGGCAGCGAGGATCACATCATGCCGCCGGCCATCCAGCAGTCCAACCACAAGCACTACAAATCCAACACCGTCACCGAGATCCGCGAGTACCCCGGGTACGCCCACCTGCTGCCGGCGCAGAGCGGCTGGGAAGCCATCGCAGACGAGGTCCTCGACTGGGCGCTGAGTCACGCCCGGACCGGCCCCGTGCCGACCACCGGATGACCGAGGTCCGGATCACACACATCGGCGGGCCGACCACGCTGCTCGAACTGGGCGGGGTGCGGCTGCTGGTCGACCCGACCTTCGACACCCCCGGTCGGCGGTACCCGTTCGGCTGGGGCACGTCCTCCCGGAAAACCGCCGGCCCGGCGGTCCCGCCCACCGAACTCGGACCGCTGAACGCCGTACTGCTCACGCACGATCAGCACGCCGACAACCTCGACGACGCCGGCCGCGCGCTGCTGCCCACGGTTCCCGTGGTGCTCACCACCGTGGCTGGCGCGCGGCGGCTCGGCGGCAACGCCGTCGGCCTCGCTCCGTTCGAGACCGCGAACGTCGGCAACCTCACGGTCACCGCCACGCCGTCGCGGCACGGTCCGGCGTGGGCCGTTCCGCTGGTCGGGCCGACAACCGGCTTCGCACTGCGATCGGCAGATGCGGCGGAGGTAGTGTGGATCTCCGGAGACACGGTCCTCTATCCGGGGGTGCTGGAGGTCGCGGAGCGGTTCGCCGTCGGCACCGCGATCCTGCACCTCGGCAAGGTGCAGTTCGGCCTCACCGGGCCGACCCGGTTCACCATGACCGGCCGGGACGCGGCTCGACTGTGCCAGCGGATCATGCCGCGCCGGATCGTCCCCGTGCACTACGAGGGCTGGTCACACTTCCACGAGGGCCGGGCTGAGATCACCGCGGCGTTTCCTCAGGAGAGGCTGACCTGGCTCACTCCCGGAGTCCCGGCCCTGTTGACCTAGCGCCGTGTTCATAAACGTCCACCGGTATGGCGATGGTGTTGTGGATCATCGCCGCAGGTGCGGTCGAGCGACTCCTCACCGGTGGTAGGGCGGGCCAACCGGCTCTCACGCCGTCGCCACCTGGTCGGTGGTGGCGGCGGGGGGTCGGCGGCGCGCCGGCTGTCGGGCCGGGGCTGTCACCCGGCTTGCACTTGCCCTGTCGGTCACGTCACCGCAATCGGACGCCATTCGTCCGATTGCGGTGCGCTTCGGGGATGCCTGATCTGGACCCGGGGCCTGGTGTCCGTGCGGACGCCCGGCGCAACCGACGCCAGCTGATCATCGCGACCCGGGAGGCGATCGCTGCCCGAGGGCTCGACGTCTCGGCTCTGGATATCGCGACGGCGGCGGGCGTGGGAGTGGGCACGTTGTACCGGCGCTTCGGCACGAAGGAGGCGCTGCTCGACGCGGTGGTGCTCGGCCTTTACGACGAGCTGTGCGACGTCGCACGGGATTGCATGGAGCGCGCGGATCCATGGGACGGGCTGGCGGAGTTCGTAATGGAACTGGCTGGCGCGCACCGGGACAGTCGCGGACTGGCCGAGGTCACCGCGGAGTGTGAAGGACCACCGTCGCCCGAACTCGCGGAGCGGACCGCCGCACTGCAGGACGCTGTCAAGCGGCTGACCGAGCGGGCGCACGCGGCCGGTGAGCTGCGTGCGGACGTGACCTGGCAGGACATCCTGATCTGCTCTCGCGCGCCGCTGGACGCCGACCATTGCCTCGGAGTCGACGCAGGACCCGACGGGTGGCGTCGTGTCGTCACGATCCTGCTCGACGGGATACGCGCCCCGGGCGAACCCTTCTTGCGGGCCCGGCGCCGCAGGTTCACCGGGCGGGATGACCCCCGCGTCGAGTGGGAAATGGCGCGATGGTGCGGCTGACCAGGCAGGGCTACGCGAGCCAGCAGCCCGGACGAGCTGGCGCTGACCAGGATCGTCTACGACATCGAGGACCGGACGCGGTCCTTCGAGTTGGTTGCCGAGCATGTCACTGGCGGTCTGCGTAAGAGGTCTGAACAGGAGCTTCACCTACCGGGTCGTCAGCCGGATCCCAGCAGCCCGCCCAACTCGGCCAGAGCCTTCAGGTTGAGTCCGCACGCCTCCGTCGCGACGTTCCACCCGACCGACCGCAGCATGCCCCGGACCTGCTTCCCGAACGACTTGCGCTGACTGACCCGAACGACGCGGCCGTCGGCCAGCACATAAGCGGTATCCGTTCGCCCGCCCTTCCAACCGAAGCGCGGATCCTCCCAGGCAGGCTCCCGGTACGTCGCGCCGTTGACCAGCACCCACGCGGGCGTCCGACTGGTCGTGACCGCGATCCGTCCCCGAATGGGCGAGAATCCCATCCTGCCGAGATCCAACGTCTCGGTCGGCTCGACCCCGGCCATCCTCCGCGCGAACCAGTGGCTGATCACCGCCGAGTCCCACGGCACCGGATCGGGGCCGCGGAACGAGCGCAGGGCTGCCGTCGGGTCCCGGTACTCGCCGACCGTCCCGTCCACGAGTTCCGGGCAGATCCGGTGCAGGTCCGCGTACCGCCAATGCGATCGTCCAGTAATCCCGGTGTTCGCCGGGCCGACGAGCAGGGAACCGCCGGAGGCGGCGTAGCCGGATGCCCGGTAGACGACACGGGCCGCACGCAGCAGCCGTTCCGCCGGGTCGGCGATCGCCGAGAGCCCGGCGAGCGGCCCGCCGTGCGCCGAGCCCGCTGCCTCTCGCGCCGCCGTGGTGCGGGTCGTGGACTGGCGGGGTGCGCTCGTTGACGAGCACTGTTCGCACACGGGCCGCCCGCACGGCCCGCACCGCCCGACCGCATAGCTGCCGCAGGCGCACACCGACGACGCGGCGCCCGTCGAGGCGTCCTGATAGGTCGTGTCGCACGGCGTCGGTTGAGCGATCAGGGCGACGCCCGTCGGCGTCACCGTCGGCACCTCACGCATCGCGGTGCCGTGGCACCGGTAGCTGCCAGGGAGATCTCGGTGCGCCAATCGCTGGTCTTGCACACGGGGCACGACACCGACACAGGCAACCAGACGGGACGCTCGCGCGTGAACCCCCGTACGGCCGCTTATGTCACCGGTTCGGGGGCGACCAGTCTCAGCCCTGCGGCGCGCAGGCGACGTCCTCCCTTATGGAGCATCTGCGGCGGGTAGGGGCTTGGTGGTGTCGTCGCAGGCGCTTCTTTTGACGTTCGAGCCGGACGTGCCAGACGGGTGAAGAACTTCTCGTTGCGTGGATGCGTCCCCGCGCCGAGGGTGGTCTCCCAGGCGCACGGCACCGCCGTGCCGCTTCACGAGGAAGTGACCCATTCACGGCAAGCAATAAAGGAGGTGGAAAGGAAAATACGCACTTCTTTCCACCTCCAACATATAGCACACCGGGGGGCTTGCGGCAAGACCCGGGTGGTGCCGCAGAATCGTCGGCTGAAGCCAGAACCTGCGGAAATAGGGGGAGTCGCGAAATGCGTGTGTTGTTGTCGGCATACGACCCGTGCGGGGGCGTCGAACCGCTGGTGGAACTCGCCGTGCGGTCTGCCGACGTGCCGTCGGTGCCGGTCGGCCGGCCCGTCCACCGTTCGTCGTGCCGCAGTACGCGTACCAGGGTTGCAAGCGACGTCAGATCGGAACTGGTGAATTGAGCCCCATGACTACCAGCGTGTTCGACCTTCCGGACCGCCTTTCCGCCAAAGCCGCCCCGACCCTGATCGCCGGCGACGAGCACCATTTCGCGGCCATCACGGAGAGCCTCGAGCAGACGATCGCCGACCTGGCCGACCGCCTCGATGCCGAGCGTAAGGCGCCCGGCGGCGTCGGCCAGGCGGCGATGGACCGGGACCAGGAGATCTACCGGCTGACCGCCCGCCTACGCACCCTGCGCCGCTACGGTTCAGACCTGTGCCTCGGCCACATGGTCAGCGCGGATGGCCCCGAGCCCGTGTACGTCGGACGACTTGCCCTCACCGACAGCGCGGGCCGACGGCTGCTTCTCGACTGGCGATCCCCGGCCGCCGAGCCGTTCTTCGGCGCGACCCACGCCAATCCGATGGGTTTGACGAGCCGCCGCCGGTATCGCTGGACCCGTGGCCGGATCACCGACTACTGGGACGAGGTGTTCACCCTGGACGGGCTCGAAGGGCACGCCGCGCTCGACGACCAGTCCGCCTTCATCGCCAGCCTCGGCAGCAACCGTTCGGCCCGGATGCGAGACGTGCTCGGCACCATCCAGGCCGACCAGGACGCCATCATCCGGGCGGGATCCCGCGGCGCTCTCGTCGTCGACGGTGGTCCGGGTACGGGAAAGACCGTCGTCGCTCTGCACCGCACCGCCTACCTCCTCTACTCCGACCCCCGTCTCGGCCCCCGCCGAGGCGGCGTGCTGTTCGTCGGTCCACACGAGCCCTACCTGGCCTACGTCGCCGACGTCCTGCCCAGCCTCGGAGAGGAGGACGTGCAGACCTGCACCCTGCGGGACCTCGTTGCCGAGGGCGCCGCGGCGCAGGTGGAGACCGACCCGGAGGTCGCCGTCCTGAAGTCCTCCGTGAGCCTGGTGCGGGCGATCGAGGCGGCCGTCAGGTTCTACGAGGAGCCGCCCACCAAGCCGATGACGGTCACGACCGAGTGGTCCGAGATCCGGCTGAGCGCCGACGATTGGGCCGAGGCCTTCGAAACACCCGATCCGGGCACCCCGCACAACGACGCGCGCGACCAGATCTGGGAGAAGCTGCTGGAAATCCTGATCGACAAGTACGACGGCGACGAACCGGAAGCCCTGCTCGGCCGCTCGCTGCGGCAGAACCGGGAACTGCTTGCCACCTTCAACCGCGCCTGGCCGCTACTCGAAGCGGCTGACCTTGTCGGGGACCTGTGGTCGGTCCCCGCGTACCTGCGCAAGTGTGCCCCCTGGCTCAGTCCTGACGACATCCGGAAGCTGCGGCGTGCGGACGCCCAGGCGTGGACGGTGTCCGACCTGCCACTCCTGGACGCGGCACGCCAGCGGCTCGGTGATCCGGAGGCGTCACGACGTCAGCGTCGGCACAACGCCTCCGTCGCGGCGAGACGCGAGCAGATGGACCGGGTCGTCGAAGACCTGCTGGAGGCCGAGTACGACAACGAGGGCGCGATGATCATGCTGCACGGACAGGACCTGCGGGACGCCCTGGTCAGCGACTCCGCACTGCTCAGCGTCAACCCGGACCTGCTCGCTGGCCCGTTCGCGCACATCGTGGTGGACGAGGCTCAGGAACTGACCGACGCGCAGTGGCAGATGCTGCTGATCCGCTGCCCGTCCCGGAGCTTCACCATCGTCGGCGACCGAGCCCAGGCCAGGCATGGGTTCACGGAGTCGTGGCAGGAACGGCTCGAGCGGATCGGACTCGACCGTATCAACCTGGCCTCCCTGAGCATCAACTACCGGACGCCGAAAGAGGTCATGGCGGAAGCCGAGCCGGTCATCCGGGCCGTGCTCCCGGACGCCAACGTCCCGACCTCCATCCGCAGCAACGATGTCCCCGTCGTACACGGATCTGCCTCGGATCTGGGCTCGATCCTCGGCACCTGGCTCGCCACGCACGGCGACGGGATCGCCTGTGTCATCGGCGATCCCACATTCCAGGCGACGCCCCGCGTCCGGTCGCTGACCCCGGAGTTGTCGAAGGGGCTCGAGTTCGACCTGGTGGTCCTCATCGACCCGGAGGAGTTCGGCAAGGGCATCGAAGGGGCGGTCGACCGCTATGTCGCGATGACCCGAGCGACCCAGCAACTCGTCGTCCTCACGCGACCCTGACAACATCATCGCCACCCGCCGGTCGGGGGAGGACCGCTGTCGAGGGGATGGCACGGGTGGTCAGCCAGCCCAAACCTGTGTGCCCGTCACCGTCTGGGCATGCCTCAGTGTGTGACCCAGCATGGGGACCGCGCTGATGACCGCGACCCGTACGGCCTCCTCGTCCACCGCAGGGAACGCGACGCGGATGAGGCGTGCGGCCGGCGATTCGCTGTAGGTGACCCGCCAGTCCTGTGCCGTGGCGAAGTGGTCGTCACGATCGCTCTCGTCCACGCTGGAGCCGCGATCCCTAACTGGCCCGAGCAGTTGGCGCAGCAGCCGGGTGCGCTCTGTGAAACTGCCGAGCCCGCCATCGAGGTACACGTACACCTGCTTGAGTTTGCGGGCTGGCTCGAACCAGTCGTCAGCTCGCGGTGGCCTGGGCAGAGTACGTGTGGGCAGCTTGCGCTCCAGCCAGCTGGCGATGAAGGCGACAGCACCGCCCTGGTACAGGCGGTAGTCGCTGTTGCGCTGGTGCCATACGACCACCGGCCACTTGTCCGGCTCGCCCCCGGTGAGCCAGCACAGCGAGTGGCCGTCGTAGGTGCCACCCCACAGCAGCAGGCCATTGGCTTCGGGGTAGAGCGGATACGGGTACCACGCTGGGAATTTGTCGCGCGAGGCCGAATGCCCTTCCAACAACAGGCTGTTGCGGCGGATGTTCATGTCGTGGCCGGCCAGGGGGTACGCGAAGAGGTAGTCGAGGAATCTACCGACCCCGTAGGCCGACAGGAGTTCCTTGAAGTCGGCGGGCAGTGCCAACCCGAGCTCCGCCTCGCAGGTGGCGAATTCCTGCGGAGAAGGCACGTCGATCCTACGATCGGGAGTGGCCACCAACGTGATCAACTTCCGCATCGACATGGCGACACCCTAATCGGTTGAGTGGAGGTGCCCTGTCCGTCCGACTGGGCGAGCCAATGGTGACCGGATCCGACGGACGCTCGCGGAGTGGCGCGGGTGGGCCCCGGTCGCCGCCATACAGGTCGAACGGAGACCCGGCGATACGTGTGAGGCGGCAGCTACGGGCCGTCTGGTGGGTCGCGCGTAAGTTGTCTGGCTCCGCGTGGCCGTACCAGCCTCACCTGGTGCCCAGACTGGTGGATCCAGGTCTAGGCGGCCAGGGCGGCGTAGCGGCCGTTGTCCTCGATCAGGCTGGCGTGGGTGCCGGACTCGATGACGCGGCCGTGGTCGATGACGGCGATCTGGTCGGCGTCGCGCACGGTGGACAGCCGATGGGCGATGGTGACCGTGGTACGGCCCCGGGCGAGCGTGTCGAAGGCTTGCTGCACGGCACGTTCGGTCTCGGTGTCCAGCGCGCTGGTGGCCTCGTCCAGGACGAGGACCCGGGGATTGCGGAGCAGGGTACGGGCGATCGCGATGCGTTGCTGCTCGCCGCCGGAGAAGCGGTGTCCCCGGGAGCCGACCACGGTGTCGTAGCCGTCGGGAAGGCCGCTGATGAGGTCGTGCACCTGGGCGGCCCGAGTCGCGTCCTCGATCTCCGCGTCCGTGGCGTCCGGTTTGGCGTACCGCAGATTTTCCCGCACCGTCGTGTGCAGCAGGTAGGTCTCCTGGCTGACCACTCCCACGATCGCGGCGAGGTCGGTGAGCCGGAGGTCCCGGATGTCGATCCCGTCGATGGTGACCCGGCCGGCGGCGGGGTCGTAGAGCCGGGTGATCAGCGCGGCCGTGGTGCTCTTGCCGGAGCCGGTCTCACCGACCAACGCCAGTGTCGTGCCTGCGGGTACGTCGAGGCTGACGCTGGCGACCGCGGCGGTGTCGCTGCCCGGGTAGCTGAACGTGACGTCCTCGAAGCGCAGTTCTCCCTGAATCCGGGAAGGGTCGATCTCCACTGGCCGGGCCGGGTCGGCGACCTCGATTGGCAGGTCCAGGTATTCGAAGATCCGCGCGAACAGCGCCAGTGAGCTGGTGAGCGTCACTCCGACACCGAGCAGCCCCATCAACGGCCGGAACAATCCGGACTGCAGGGCGGTGAAGGCGACCAGGGTTCCGATGCTCAGCGTGTCGGCGGTCATCGGCAGCCCGGCGCTCAGATAGATGATCGCGGGGATGGCGGCGAAGATGATGTTCATGGACGCCATTCGCCACCGGCCGGCCAGATCCGCGCGTAGCTCCAGGTCGATGAGGCGTGCGGACGAGGCGGTGAAGCGGTCGATCATGGAGGCGCCGGTACCCATGGTCTTGCTGAGCTGGACACCGCTGATCGACAGGCCCTCCTCGATGGTGACGTTGAGGTCCGCGAGCTCACGCTGACGTTGCGCGGTGATGGCCCGGCGCATCCGGGCGACCTTGCGGGTCAGGTAGATCGACGGAGGGAACACCACGAGAGAGACCAGGGACAGTTGCCAGGACAGGGCGGCCATGGCGACTGCGGTGGCGATCGTGGTGGTCAGGTTGGACGCGATGGAGGTCGCGGTCGAGGTGACCACCGACTCCATGCCGCCGATGTCGTTGGTGATGCGCGACTGCACCTCGCCGCTACGGGTCCGGGTGAAGAACGCGATCGACTGCCGGTGCAGGTGGGTGAAGACGTCGCTACGCAGACGGTGCATGACCTGTTGACCGACCGTGGTGGAGATCCAGGTCTGGATCACGCCGAGCGCGGAGGTCACCGCGGCGACTGCCACCATGCCGAGAACCAGCCAGACCAGCAGGGTCAGGTTGCGCTCGGGCAGTGCCTTGTCGATGACGGCGCGCAGGAGGAAGGGGGTGGCCATGGCGACCATCGAGGAGGCCACGATGATCGCGGTGACGATGGCCAGTTGCCACCGGTGTGGCATGAAGAGCCGGCCGATCCTGCCCAGCGACACCTCGCTGGCCTGGGCCTTCTCCGTAGCTGCGGCTGTAGGGCCGGCTGATGGTGGGCGGCCGGAACGGCCTCTTCGTTGCTTGATATCCGATTCCAAGGGGGAGTACCACCTCTGCCATCTGGTCAAGGGGCGATGCTGAGGTTACCTCAACTTGAGGTTACAACCAGAGTTGGTGATAACCTATTCCGGTGACCGCGCAGCACGGTGGGGAAGAGGACGAGAGCCTGCCCGAGGCGTTCTGGGGGGTCGCCCGTCAGCTCCGCCACCTGTCCCGGGAGACGTTGCAGCCCTGGGAGATCACTCCGAGCCAGTCTCGGGCCATCGACGTGCTGACCCGGCACGGTGTGATGCGGCTCAGTGAACTCGCCGAGCGATTGCGGATCGTGCCGCGCTCGACCACGGAAGTGGTCGACAGCCTGCAGGAACGTGGCCTGGTCGAACGCCGTCCCGACCCAGGCGACCGTCGGGCGACCCTCGTCGCGCTCACCGAGGAGGGCGCAAAGGTCGCGGTGGCCATCCGCTCGGCTCGGGACGCCGAGGCCGAGCGCTTCTTTGGTGGCCTCGGCGAGCCGGACCGCGACCACCTCGCCCGGATCCTGAGTCAGCTCCGCCGTCAGTCACACGCCGGTTGAGGTGCGCCGGTGCTCGTCGACGAGCATCGGGTAGCGGTTCGACCACCTGCCCCTCAGTCGTCCGGGCCGGGCGGCGCTACCTATTGTCCTAGGATGCTTTAGGGGTGGTGATCTCCGGCACCCGGGACGCCGTTGATCGACTGTTCATGCCGCCGTCCATTACCGATCGCCGGACCGGACGTGTGTGTTCCCCGCAATGGACACAGTGGAGGAGAACCCTGCCGTCATAAGATCCGGAGCATCTCCTTGTCCTCACCCGGACGTCGCCGCCGCCATGGCGCGGCGCGAGTCCTCGCGCTGGCGGCGCTCGCCGTCACCGTGTCCGTCACGGCCGTGCCCGCCGCAGCGGCGGCGCATCCGTTCGGCGACCCGCAGACCGTGGCCATCGCCCGGAGCCGGTCGGCACGGTCAGTGTTGTCGTACGCATGCTGATCGACCTCAATCCCGGGTACCGTGCGCTCGCCACCGGCCCCGGCGGCCAACGGGCGATGTACGACACGGGCGCGGACACCGACGATGGGTCCTTACCGGTGCAGCGCCTGCGGGCAGCACTCGCCCTGGCCGCAGCGCCGCTGTCCAGATCTTTGCCGTCGGTGGCGGCGCGCTGCTCGCGATGGTCACCACGTGGGTGGTGTCCCGGCGGATGCGCCGACGGCGGACTGTCGCATGACCGGGATCATCGGGTACGCAGGATCCGTCGCCGACCGGCTGCGGTACATCATTCACGTCGAGGTTGAGGAAGAGCGGTACAGCGGTTAACGCTGCGAGTCAGTACTGCCGACCAAGATCCGCAACTGCAGCTTGGTGCTCTCGCCGCCGAGGACTGCCTCAAGATCTACAAAGACGTGGCCACCGGGACCAAGGCCGACCGCCCGCAGTGGCAGGCCTACCTGGACGATCTGCGCCCCGGCGACATTCTGATCATCTGGAAGATCGACCGGCTCGGTTGTAGCCTGCGTGACCTGGTGGACATCGTCGCCCTCCTCGAAGCCCACGGCGTCGGGGTCAAGTCGCTGGGCTGGTGCTGGGCATCAGGAGGTCTACCCGCACTGCCCCAAGTCGCTGCTGCGCGACGGGGCCTGGAAGCCGGAACAGTGGCTGCTGGCGGACGCCCAGCCGACCTTGGCCGAGGTGACGCTGGCCCAGCTGCGGATGCCGGAGCTGACGATCGCCGACATCGAGCAGGTGGAGGCGGACTCGCTGAAATTCCGCTACGAGTGACGGGCCGCAGACCCACCGCCGTGCGCTGAGGCCGAGGTCGGCGCAGGGCGGTGGGTCCCCCGTCGCGTCCTATTCCTCCGGCTCCCAGGCGATCAGCTGCTCGAAGACGCGCCGGTCGCCGTCGATCTGCAGGGAGTCCATCGGAATGCGGCCGTAGCAGAACATGACCAGCTCATTGGCCGTGCCCCGGGCGGAGACATCGGCCGCCTCCGGGCCCTCGCCAGCGGCCGGCGTGGGGAGGCGGGCGGTCCGGGCGCCGTCGGCGGAGAGCCAGAGCCGCCAGGAACGGCCTTCGGTGGCGTGGTAGTCGATGACCGCGGGCTTGTGCGGCCATGCGGCCGTCGTCGCGACGCAGGTGGTCAGGAACTCGTCGACACCGTCGAGGGCCACCTCGTCCGGCAGCGGCTGCGGGGCGCCCACGGTGACCTGGGCGTCGTAGGTGTGCACGGCGACCTGCTGGAGCTGGTGCCGGGCGACGGCTCCAGTGGTCTGCGGCGACTGCGACGGACCCCACCACGTCCAGCAACCACGATCCGGGCCGGCCTCCCGCAGCGCGTCCAGCAGCTCCCCCGTCGACGCGGCGAACCAGGCCAGCAGGGCCTCGCGTTCCCGGGGCGCCACCGGGGCGGACATCGCCGGAGGAGCGTCGGCGGGCTCTGCGGCCACGATGGCGGCCCACTTGCGGCGCCCCTCGCCCAGGTGCTGCACCAGGTCGAACAACGTCCACTCGGAGCAGGTCGGCACCCGTACGTCGAGGCTGGGTGCCGCGGCGACCGTCGCCCGGAAAGCGGCCGATCGTTCGTCCATCAGCCGCAACAGGTCGGCGAACTCCAGAGTCTCTTCCACCGCGGCTTTGTACCACCCCGTTCCGACAACCGACAGCGGGTTTCCTCACCCCCTGCGGCGGGGCCACGCGGAAAATCCGTTGCCCGGCGGCCCGCGGGTTGACCATGCTGACCGCATGGATCAGTGACCAGTGGCGCACGTGCGCGACGAAGGCGGGTTCGAGTCACCTCCCCGTCTCGGTCCGCCGTGCCACTCGAAGCCCGCACCGGGTGACCGGTGCGGGCTTCCTTCACGCGACGTGATCTGCGACGTCGCGCCAGCCGGCTTGCTCCGCGCCGAGACGCCGGCTGCCCGCCACTGGATCCGGGAGGCACCCCCCCGGCGCGCCATCGCGCTGCCGGGCGCCTCCTGCCTAGACCTTGGAATCGCCGAAGCCATGAATAGTTCCCGCCATGTCCGCGTGCCGGCCGACGGTCGCGGACCCGGCATCGACCGCAAAGCGCTGTGGGTGGTCAGCGAGCTCGGACTGCCGACCATCGTCAAAGCCTGCGTGTCGTGCAGGTCCACCCGGCACCGTCCCACCGGGAAGATCCGGGTCAACGCGAACCACAAGCTGCTCGACGTGTGGCTACTGATTGGCTGCGACCTGTGCGGCCGCACGTCGAAGATCCCCGTCCACGAGCGTGTCAACGTGCGGGCGCTGGACAACGAGCGGCTACTGAGGTTCGAGAACAACGATCCGGCCATGGTGCGACAGCTGACCATGGACGCGACGCTCGCCCACAAAGCCGCCTACCAGCTCGACTGGACCGGCACCTGGCAGTTGGACACCGACATACCGTTCTACGACCTCCAGCGCGAGGATGCCGCGCCGCTCGAGGTCATCATCAGGTTCGAGCTCCCGGCACCCGTCCGGGTCGAGAAGCTGCTCACCGCCGGGTTCGGCCTGAGCCGTCCCGCCGTGCGAGGCATGGTCGACTCCGGGCGCATCCGCCTGCCCCTGCCCATCGACGCCAAGGCCCGCGAGGACTTCACCTTCCTTGTCGTCACCGCCCCACCGCTGTCACCCGAGCGGGCATAAGGTGCCGCCCCACGGCGCGATGACCTGCGCCGTGGGGCGGCCCGTACCATCCGGCCCGCCGGCGGTCGCGGTCGGCGGGCCGGCCCAGCGTGCGGCGGCTTACTTGAATGTGCTGGCCTTCGCCCGCACGGACATGCCTGCGTGCGAATCCCTTGCTTCAAAGACCTCCGCTTGGCTGTCCGCGACATCTAGCCTGAGCGACTACTCCCGCCTCGCGAGCAACGCATCCGCCCTCGGGGCCGGACAGCACCTCTGATCGCGGTCCGCGACGCGGACACCGAACCCGCGCCTTATCGCCCCCGTTGCACACCGCTGCCACGCACGCAGACGGGCGCCCCCTTAAGGCCGGGCGCGGATCGCCTGCGTCATGGCATCAGCCGACACAGGCGGGGCTGTCTCGCTAGCGGCTCTGGCTCACTTTCGGTGGTAGCTGGGAGTAGCAGCGCATCTACCTGAGCAGCACCGCTGTCCAAATTGGTGCAGTCAGAGCAGAAGGTGTAGCGGATCATGGTTGTGACAGCCAGACGGAGACCGATCAGCACCAAAGTGCCAGCGTCAGAGGCTCGCGCGGACGTGGACGATACCGTTACGGAATGTCACCACCGAGAGTGAGCCAGAGCCGAATGTGAGACAGAGCCCTTAAATCCACAGACCCTCCTCGCAGGCGAATTGAGAGGGGAGGTGGCGTGGATTTGTTGGCTTGGAACTCTTTGCGGACTACCACCGGATCCATCCGAGCGACGAGGGGGCAACGGGCGGCGCCTGCCGGACGAGTACGACCGCTGACGGAAGAGAGAAGGGACACCCCTCAAGACCCGTTGACATGCGTTTCAGTCCAGTGACAGCGTTGTCATCGACTCATTTCTTCCATATCAGACGAGGGGCGCATCTTGCTCTATCGGAGTTCACGGCGCCGCGGCGCGACAGCAGCCGCCGCAGCCGGCATTCTCATCACGGGGCTGATACTCGCTCCGTCCGCGCCGGCCCAGGCCAGCCACAACAAGGCGCAGGACGAAGCCGTTCGGTCGGGCGACGCACGTTTCGAGGTGCTGTCCCCGACCCTGATCCGCACCGAGTACCAGAAGGACGGCAAGTTCACCGACGCCGCCACGTTCAATGCCATCGGGCGCGATGATTTCTCCCGTACGCGTTTCACCAAGCACATCGATCACGGCTGGCTCACCATCGACACCGGTGCGATGACGTTGCGTTACCAGGTTGACTCGGGCACGTTCACCGCCGACAACCTCACCGTGCAGCTCAAGACCGGCAAGCAGATCGTGCAGGGCAGCCCCTGGGCCGGCCACAGTGCTCCGGACTGCACGTTCGGCGCGCTCTGTGAGGCCGAATCGCTGCAGCTGAGCGGTCCCGGCGTGGCCACCGACCACCGGGGATATACCGGACGCGGCTTCGCGGCCGGTTTTGCCTCGTCCGGCGACTCGGTCAAGTTCGCGCTCGCTGCTCCAGAAGACGGCACCAAGCAGCTCACCGTCCGCTACGCCAACAGCGCTGGCGGCGACGGCCAGACCGTGGCCCGCACCCTGACGGTTCAGGTCGACGGTGACGCCGGCCGCACGCTGACGCTGCCGCCCACCGCGAACTGGGACACCTGGGGCCTGGCCAGCGTGCCGGTCGACCTCACTGCGGACCGGCACGAGATCAGCGTCGTGCGGGGTCCCAACGACTCCGGCAATGTGAACATCGACAGCCTCGCGGTGGCCAACCCGGGTGATTCGTTCCCGGCGCCGGCCACGCCGCAGCCGCAGCCCCTGCGGTTCGGCACGCTGGGAGAGGCCGAAACCGGCGCGCTGACCGGCGGTGCGAGGCCCGCGAACGACCACAACGGCGCTTCCGGTACGGGATTCCTGGCCGGCCTGGAAAGCACCACGTCCGCCGACGTTCTCACCGTGACGGATGTTCCGTCCGCGGGTGACTACCAGGTGCAGATCCGCTACGCCAACGGCCAGGCCGGCTCCCAGCCGAGCCAGGCACGCACCATGTCGGTCACGGCGGGAACGGCGGCGCCGGTCACGGCGACCCTTCCGCCGACCAGCGGGTGGGACTACTGGAACACCGCCTCCGTCCCGGTCCACCTCAACCGCGGCACCAACACCGTGACGCTGGGTTGCCCCACGGATGCCAGCTGCAACGTCAATGTGGACACGGTCGCCGTCACGAGCAAGGACTCCCCGCTGCTCGCCCCGCACGCGCCGCTCGGCGGCTACCGCCGGGGCCTGGACGGCGTGACCGGTTCCGCACTTACCGCTCCGGGCCTGCTCTACCAGGACGGCTGGTACCTGCTCGACGACTCGGCCTCGGCTCTGAGCAACACCAAGCCCCGGCCCGCCGCCGAGCAGGACGGCTACGTCTTCGCGTACGGGCAGGACTTCACCCGTGGTCTGAAGGACCTGTCGACCCTGACCGGGCCCACGAAGCTGCTGCCGAAATGGGCGTACGGGGTGTGGTATTCCGAGTACTACGACCGCACCGCGACCGAGTTCCAGAACCTGGTGACCCGGGCCAAGGCCGAGGGTGTACCGATGGATGTGCTTGTCCTCGACACCGACGTCAAGGCGCCGGACAGGTGGAACGGCTGGAGCATCGACCCCACCCGGATCCCCGACCCGAAGGCGTTCTTCGACTGGGCCAAGAAGCAGGGCCTGCACACCGGCATCAACATCCACCCGAGCATCCTTGGCTCGGACCCGAAGTTCGCGCAGGCGCAGGCCACCGCGAAGGGCAAGCTGCAGCGCGTCGGCTGCAACGGCGGTGCCGACTGCTACGCGTTCGACTTCGGCGACCCGGACCAGCTCAAGGCGTACATGCAGCTCCACGACGGGATGATCCCGAAGGGCAGCAGGGGCACGGACTTCTGGTGGTTGGACTGGTGCTGCGACAACACGAAGTCCTCGCTCGCCGGGGTGACTGCGGACGCATGGATCAACCAGCAGTACGCCGACAAGACCGGTTTCGCGTTCTCCCGGGCGTACGGCGCATTGCAGGCCGGCGGCTACAGCAGCCCGACCCCGGTGTCGACCGGACCGTGGGCCGACAAGCGCACCACGCTGCACTTCACCGGCGACACCACCTCCGACTGGCAGACCCTGCAGATGGAGGTCGGCTACACGCCGGGCGAGTCGGCCGCGACCGGACTGGCCGCGGTCAGCCACGACATCGGCGGGCACACGGGCGGCCTGCAGGAGCCGGGCAGCGAACCGGGCAGCACGAAGCTGCCCGACGACCTCTACGCCCGGTGGGTCCAGTTCGGTACGTTCCAGCCGATCGACCGGCTGCACTCCAACCACAGCGACCGGCTGCCCTGGCAGTACGGTCCGGTGGCGAGCGCGTCGGCCAAGAAGTTCCTGAACCTGCGGGAGAAGCTGCTGCCGTACACCTACGCCGCTGCCCAGGAAGCCACGCGCACGGGTACGCCCATTGTCCGTTCGATGTACCTGGCATACCCGAATGAGCAGGCCGCGTACGCCACCGCCGGCTCCGAGTACCTCTACGGCCCGGACTACCTGGTGGCACCGGTGACGACGCCCGGCAACACCGCCACGACGCCGGTGTGGTTCCCGCCGGGCAACAGCTGGACCGACATCTTCACCGGGAAGACGTACCGGGGCGGCACCACGCAGAACATCACCACCACGCTGGACACCATGCCGGTGTTCAAGAAGCACTGAGACGACGGTCAGTCCCAAACCGGCACCCACCACTGCCAGCCTTTCGATGCCGGCTTCCAGGTTCGGGTCCGGACGCCAGCCGGGTGGGGCAACCCACCCGGCCGGCGGGCACCAGTTCGTCGGCTGGACCCGATGAGCGTCCCCTCGGACCGGCACGGAATTTCAGAGTCGATGTGACCGGCGAGGCCGGCGGGCCAGGGACATCCACCCCAGAGACCTGGCGTGCATCCCCATCGGGGCCAAGTCCGAGCGCGCGTTCCTCAAGCGGGTGGTCAGGTTCCTCGTCGAGGATGCCGGCATCCGTCAGTTCCTCGACGTCGGCACCGGGCTCCCCTCGGCGGACAACACCCACGAGGTCGCGCAGTCCCTTGACCCGCGCTGCCGGGTGGTCTACATCGACAACGACTCGCTCGTCATGGCGCATTCGGGTCCGCGCGGCAGACGCTCGACTTCTCGCAGTCGATCGATGCTGCGCGTGATGGGGTCTGTGGATTTAAGGGCTCCGGCTCACTTTCGGTGGTGACATTCCGTAACGGTAGCGTCCACGTCCGCGCGAGCCTCTGACGCTGGCACTTTGGTGCTGATCGGTCTCCGTCTGGCTGTCACAACCATGATCCGCTACACCTTCTGCTCTGACTGCACCAATTTGGACAGCGGTGCTGCTCAGGCAGATGCGCTGCTACTCCCAGCTACCACCGAAAGTGAGCCAGAGCCGTTAGATCCACACTCCCACACAGGCATCCGGGGGCGCGCAGGGACCTGAGCTGCTGTGCGCTTGACGGGGCGGGGAAGGTGTAACGCCCCAGCATGTTGATGTGCGCGTACCCGAGCGGTGACAGGCGGGAGGCGTCCTCGTCGCGGACCTGGTAGCCCTGGCGCGGAGCGCGGTGACGGCCAGGCCGATGTAGCGGGTGTTGAAGAGCACGACCGCGTTGAGGACGAGTCCGAGCGCGCCGAGCTGGTCTTCCTGTCCGGCGCGGTAGGGCTGCATGATGTCGCCGCGGTGTCCGTGCAGGATCTTGCGGGCCAGGGAGTGTCGGGACTCGCCGATGTTCAGTTGCCGGGTCACGGTACGCCGGTAGGTTTCGTCGACCGGGTCGACCATGGCCAGCAGGTGCAGGGTCTTGACGATCCGGCCGTACTCAGCCAGGGCTTGACCGAGCGGGGTGGGATGCCCGTCGCGGGTCAGCATCCGCAGCAGGTCGTAGGCGCGGACCTGGTTAGTGATCAGGGAGCCGGCCACCCGTAGCATGTCCGGCCAGTGGGTGATGATCCGTTCGAGGCTGACCTTGTTGCGGGCGATCGCGTTCAGCGGGCCGTAGTCGCCGGCGGCCCGGCCGGGAATGTCGGCACGCCAGAACCCGGTGCCGCCCACATCGGCGATGCGCGGGGAGAGCCGGTACCCAGCAGCCGAAATAGGCCGAAGACAATGTCCGAGTAGCTGGCCGTGTCGGTCGCCACCATCTCCGGCTTCGGGCCGGCGTCGAGGTTGAGCAGCGTGTCGAGGACGTAGAGGCTGTCGCGGACGGTGCCGGTGATGATGATCGCGCCGAGGCCGGCGAACTCCTCAACCCCGCACGTACCGGGTGTGGCGCCGCTGGCGCTCGCGTCCTCGTAGTGGTGACCGGGCTGCTCCCCGGCCGGGCCGGATCCACCCTGCTCCTCGTTCGGTTCGGTGTGCGCGCTCTCGCGGTTGCCGGCAGGTCCCAGGGCGGCGCGAGACTGCGCGCCGCCCTGGGACCTGCCACCGGCGTGGCTCCCACCCTCGCCGCCAGCGGCCCCACATCGTTCGGCGTCGGCGTCGGCCCTGTGACCGTCCCCGCGATCCACCTCGCCATCGGCAGCTAGGGCCTGTTCGAAGGTGCGGCGCCCAGGGGAGCATGGGGTGATGGAGCGTATGCGGCAGACGGTCAGTTCCGGGTCAGCGCTCGAACCCCGGATAGGGTTTTCACGGGCAATTCGTAAAGGTGCCCATGTCGCGGTTGCTGGCACTGCTCCCATCGGCGACGACGGAAAGACAGTGGGGCAGGGCGACGTCTACACCCAGACCGTCAGGTGTCTGGATATCGCAGCGGCCGCGCTGGAGGCAGTAGGGGCATCACTGGAAGATGTCGTGCGAACCCGCGTCATGCTGACCGATGTGAGTCGATGGAGGGAAGCCGCGCAAGCCCACGGGGAGCGGTTCGCATCGGTCCGTCCAGCGTGCACCTTTGTTGGGGTCGCATGCTTCATCGACCCGGACTGGCTCGTTGAAGTGGAGCTCGACGCCATCCTCGACTAGGTCGACATCCTGCTCTCAGGGGCGCGGTCCGAGGAACAGGCCGCCACTTGCGTCGATCACCTGACCGGTGACCCAGCGCGCGGCGTCGGAGGCGAGAAACGCGACTACGTCGGCGACGTCGTCCGGCCCGCCCAGGCGGCCAAGCGCCGTTCCCTTGACGATGAATTCGGCCAGGCCCGGCGCGTCGAAGGACGATCCGTTGGTCGCGGTCGCAGTGGCGCCGGGAGCGACAGCGTTCACCGTGATTCCTCGGACCCCGACCTCGCTGGCCAAGGTCATGCTCATCGTCTCGACCGCTCCCTTCGTCATGGCGAAGGACGTCTGGTTGGGGAAGGCGCTCCGGGTCGCCACGGACGAGATCGTGATGATGCGGCCACCGTCGCGCAGCAGTGGCAATGCTTGCTGGATGATGAAGTACGGCGCTCGTACGTTCACCGCGAAGAGGTGGTCGAACTCCTTCCGCGTCGTGGCGCCGAGCGGGCCCGCGGGCACAGCCGCCGCGTTGTTGACGAGGATGTCGAGTGGTCGCCCGGCCAGGCCCGCCTCGACTCCGGTGAAGAGCGTCTCGACGTCGTCCTCCACGCCCAGTTCTGCCCTGACCGCGAGGGCGGTTCCACCGGTACGTCCGATCTCGTCGACCGTCGCCGTCGCACCGTCCTTGTCCGTGCCGAAGTGCACGATGACCACCGCACCCTTCGCCGCCAGCCGGGCCGCGATCGCCCGCCCGATGCCGCGCGATGCTCCGGTCACGAGAGCCGTCCTGCCGGTCAGATCACTCATGCCAACCCCTCCCAAATGTTAGCTACCACCAAACTGGTAGTCACTACCAGTGCGATAGTGTCTACCACATGCCCGACCAGCACTCAACCCTGCGAGCCCAACGGAGAGCCGAGACGCAGCGCACGATTCAGGCGCACGCGGTACGGCTGTTCATCGAGCGCGGATACGACGCCACGACCGTGACCGACGTCGCCGAGGCCGCAGGCGTGTCGCCCATGACCGTGTATCGGCACTTCCCGACGAAGGAAGACCTCGTGATCGTCGACCAGCACAGCCAGCTCGTCGCCGAGCGGATCGCCGCGTCGTCGGCCGCGCAGCCCCTGGTTCGCCGCATCGGCGGAGTGCTCATCGACTCGGCCACGATGTTGACCGGAGGCCGTCACGGAGACGATCTGACCGCGAACGAGCAGTTCCTGCTTGCCCGCCTCCGGCTCATGATCTCGACGCCGGCCTTGCGGGCGAAGCACCTGGACAACCACTACGCCCTACAGCAGGCCATCGTCGACGCCCTCGGGGACGAGGTCACCGGTCCGGACATGGTGTTCCACGCCCAGGCGGCCGCCAGCGCCTGCCTGGCCGCCATGCACACGGCACTGATGCGTTGGGCCGAGGACGATGGACGGACCGAGCTGCCCGGATTGATCGCGAAGGCGCTCGCTGCCGCCTTCGGCGATGACACCGTCGACGTCCGCCCTAACGCCTGAGCGGTACTTTTCGAGGGTTCGTATCTGCGACCTGGCCGCATCCGGCAGGTCGGCTCCTACGACACGGTGGGTTCCGCGCCACGAACCCCGACGATCGTCAACGCGTGGCCAGATACCGGGCGAGGTGGGTGATCACCTCACGGGCGTCCTCTTCGATGCCGTAGATGAACGTGGACTTGCGCCGCCGGAGCACGGGTAGCCCCAGGGCGTACAGGCCGGGGCTGTCGACCACGCCGCCGTCGTGGCGCAGCTGCCCCTTCGCGTCGATCACGGGCACCTCGAGCCAGCGGTAGTCGGGTCGAAAGCCCGTCGCCCACACGATCGCGCGGATCTCGCCGCTTCGCAGGTCAAGCTGTAACCGCGTCGATTCGGGGACGCGTGTGGCGGCGAGACGTTCCGGAGGGTCGACCTCGGCTTCGTGTCCACGGGCCCGCGCCCACTCGTCGAAGGTGCCCAGCAAGCGCTCCATCTTGAGATCGGCGAGCGAGAACACGTTGCGCAGGCCGCCGGAGAACAGCGCCTGGCCGTCGCGCACGGCCGCCCAGCGGCCCACCAACTCGACACCTGCCGCGGCGAGCGCGTTCAGATCGAGTGTCCGCCGTTCGGGCGTACCGACGAGCTGCGGCGACGGTAGGCGTCGGGCCCGTACGAGGTCGTCCAGCTCGTCGTACCGTTGGTCCCAGACGCCCGACGCGTCCATCCACCACAGGACGTCCCGTCCCCGGTAGACGCGCGGCAACCGTACGTGTTCGCCTACCGACAGGGTCACCGGTCGTCCCGAGCGTTTCAGCTCGGAGGCCAGTTGTACGCCGGTCGCCGACGCTCCCACGACGAGGACGCCGCCGTCGGGGAGCTTGGCTGGGTCGCGAACGGGGTCAGTTGCTCGACGGACGCCGGTACCGCGTGTCTGATCTGCGGCACCACCGGGTGGTTGCATGCGCCGCTCGCGATGACCACCGCCCGGCAGCGGATCTCGCCGTGGTTGGTTGTCACGCGGTAGTCATCGTCGACGCGTCTGACCGACGTCACGTTCGTGTCGGTGCGGACGGGGGAGCGCGCGACGGTGGCGAAGCGCTCGATGAATTCGATGACTTCGCCGACCGCCATGTAGCCGTCGGGATCCGGGCCCTGGTAGTGATGGCCGGGCAGGCGGCTCTGCCAGTTGGGGGTGAGCAGTCGCAGGGATTCCCAGCGTTCGTGCCGCCAGGAGTTCGCCACCTGGCCGCGCTCGAGCACGACGTGGTCGATGGACTGTTCGGTGAGGAAGTGACTCGCGGCGAGGCCCGCGTGCCCCGCCCCGATCACCACCGCGGTGGTCTGCTCGATGGCTGGGTCCCTCTCAGGCGACCTCGACGGTCACGTTCGTCGGGTTCGTGAGGGCGTCGAAGACGGCGGAGCGTTTCTGGGACTGGGCCACCAACGCTTCGATGTCCCGCGCCGACGCGTCCGCGTCGATGCTGAACGTCACCTTGATGTCGTTGAAGCCGTTGCGGACGTCGCTGTCGACGCCGAGGATGCCACGGATGTCATGCTGGCCCTCGACCGTCGCCTCCACCGAGCGCAACTGGATGCCCCGGTTCTGTGCGACGGACGCGACACCCGCCGTCAGACAGCTCGCCAGGCCGACGAGGAGGTACTCGATCGGCGTGATGCCGTTGTCCTCCGCCGCGAAGACCTCGGGGTGGTCGGCGTCGAACACCGTCTCGGACTTGTGGGCCTGTTCCTGCCCGAGACCGAAGAAGTTCTGCACCGTCGTGGTGCTGTGCACGCCGTTGCGCCACGTGGAGGACGCCCGCCAGGTGAACTGGGCGGCCTCGGGTGCGCCCTTCAGCGCTTGCCGTGCGTCGAGCAGTGCCTGGACGTTAACGCCGTTGTCGACAGTAGTCATGCCGTGTGCTCCACCTTCCACCCAGCTCGCCTAATTACCTATGGGGATGGTAGACAATAACACCGGGGAGAGGAGATTGGCTATGATCACGCCCGTGGCACCAGCCCGGACCGCCTCGGTCGGCACTGTCGAGACGCGGTACCTCGACCTGGCCGAGCCGGCGCAGTTGGACTGTGGACGGAAACTGGGCCCGATCCGCGTGGCGTACGAGACCTACGGCGCCCTCTCACCCGAGCGTGACAACGTGATCCTGGTGTGTCACGCGCTCAGCGGTGACGCCCATGCGGCGGGTCTGGCGAAGGAGCCATCCGGGGAGAGCACTCGCGACGGGTTCGGGGCGGCCGATCGTGATGGCACCGCCGGAAGAGGGCTCGGCTGGTGGGACGGAATGATCGGCCCCGGCAAGGCGTTCGACACCGACCGCTACTTCGTCATCGCCACCAACCTGCTCGGCGGCTGCCGCGGCAGCACAGGCCCGTCGTCGATCGATCCGGCGACGGGCAGGCCGTACGGGGCGGACTTTCCCGTCATCACCGTCGCGGACATGGTACGGACGCAACGCGCGTTCCTGGATGCCCTCGGCATCGAGCGGCTCGCCGCGGTGGCCGGCGGATCACTCGGCGGGATGCAGGCGCTCGAATGGGCGGTCCTGTTCCCGGAGCAGGTGGACGCCGTCGTGGTGATCGCCAGCACGCACGCCCTCCACCCGCAGGGCCTGGCCTGGAACGCGATCGCGCGAGACGCGATCATGCGCGATCCCGCCTGGCAGGGCGGTCACTACTACGGAACCGGACGCGCGCCGGACGGTGGCATGGGTGTGGGAAGGATGGTCGGCCACGTCACGTACCTGTCCGCACCGGCACTCGACGACAAGTTCGGCCGGCGGCTGCAGTTCGCCGACGACGTCCGCTACACGATCACCGAGCCGGAATTCGAGGTCGAGAACTACCTGCGCCACCAGGCCGACTCGTTCGTCAGGCGATTCGACGCCAACACCTACCTCTACCTGTCCCGTGCGCTCACCTACTTCGACCTCGGACGGCAGTACGGCGGCGGATCACTCGTGCGGGCCCTCGAAGGCATGTCGGCGCGGACACTGCTGATCGCCTTCAGCTCCGACTGGCTGTACCCGCCCTCGGCGTCAGAGGAGATCGAAGACGCGCTCCGCACCCTCGGCAAGCCGGTCGAGTTCCACCTGATCGAGGCGCCGTACGGCCACGACTGTTTCCTGCTCGAGGAAGCACGCCAGACGCCCATCATCCGCCAGTTCCTGGCCCACGACCGGGCTGGCAGCCGACGCCGAGGAAAGAGGCCTTCGTGACCGACAAGCACCTGCGGGCCGAGGAAGCCCGCGCCTTCGGATTCGAGACCCGGCAGCTGCACGCCGGGCAACGACCCGACCCGAACACGGGCGCTCGTGCCGTGCCGATCTTCCAGACGACCAGCTACGTGTTCGAGGACCCGGAATCGGCGGCGGCCTACTTCAACCTGCAGGAGTACGGGAACACGTACTCGCGCATCATGAACCCGACCGTCGCGGTATTCGAGGAGCGGATGGCAAACCTCGAGGGTGGCTCTGGTGCGGTGGCGTTCGCCAGTGGCATCGCGGCGCAGGCGGCCGCACTCTTCACGTTGCTGCAGCCGGGCGACCACGTGGTGTCCTCCACGGCGCTCTACGGCGGAACCGTGAACCAGTTCAAGCACCTGCTGCGCAAGATGAGCGTCGAGCTGACCTGGGTCGATCCCGATGATCCGGACGCGTGGCGGCGGGCGGTGCGGGCGAACACGAAGGCCTTCTTCGGTGAGACGATCGGTAACCCTGCCGGGAACGTGCTCGACATCGAGACCGTGGCGGCCATCGCCCATGAGCACGACCTGCCGTTGATCGTGGACAACACGTTTGCGACGCCGTACCTGTGCCGCCCGATCGAGTGGGGCGCCGACATCGTCATTCACTCGGCGACCAAATTCATCGGCGGCCACGGCACGAGCATCGGCGGCGTCGTCGTCGAGGCCGGCACCTTCAACTGGTCCAACGGGCGGTTCCCCGTGATCGCGGATCCGTCTCCGGCCTACCACGGCCTACAGTTCCACGAAACGTTCGGTGCCTACGGCTATCTGATGAAGCTACGGGCCGAAACCCTGCGGGATCTCGGCGGGGCGCTCGCGCCATTCAACGCGTTCCTGTTCCTGCAAGGGCTCGAGACGCTGTCACTGCGGATGCAACGCCACGTCAGCAACGCTAGGACGGTCGCGGCGTTCCTCGAGTCGCACGAACTGGCGACGAATGTGACCTATCCCGGTCTGCCGACGAGCAGGTACCGGCCACTCGTGGAGAAGTACCTGCCACACGGCGCGGGCGCGGTGTTCTCGTTCGACTGCGCCGGCGGCCGAGCCGGTGGGCAGGACCTCATCCGGGGCGTAACTCTCTGGTCCCACCTGGCGAATGTCGGCGACGCGAAGAGTCTGATCATCCACCCCGCCAGCACGACGCACCGCCAGTTGAACGATGACGAACTGCGGGCGGCCGGCGTCGCGCCGGGAACCGTACGCCTGTCGGTCGGCACCGAGTCGGTCGAAGATCTGATCTGGGACCTGGAGCAGGGTTTCTCGGCGGTCACCGCCGCGCTGGGGAAAGAGGTGGCGACGGCATGACGACAATGGATCTTAATCGATACCAGGACCCGTCGACGATCCAGCGCGTACTCCACGCCGGGCGGACCATCGCGATCGTGGGACTGTCGAACAACGAGCTGCGCGCCAGCTATTTTGTCGGCTACTACCTCAAACGGCACGGCTACCGGGTCATTCCCGTGAACCCCCGCGAGACGACGATCCTCGGTGAGACCAGTTACCCGAGCTTGCTCGACGTACCCGTGCCGGTGGACATCGTGAACGTCTTCCGCGCGCCGAATGCGTTGCCGGCGATCGCCCGGGAGGCTGTCGCCATCGGCGCCGGCACCCTCTGGTGCCAGTTCGGCGTGATCAACGCCGAGGGCGGGCGGATCGCGGAGGACGGCGGCGCGACGGTGGTCATGGACCGCTGCCTCAAGATCGAGCACGCGCGCTACCTGGGCCGGATGCACTGGCTCGGTTTCAACACGCAGCGCATCACGTCCGTCCGTACCGGGCTCCAGTAGCCAACGCCGCACCTTCGCTTACCCGAGGTCCGGGCCGGTTCGCTACCGCACGACTCGTCGACGCCGAGCACGTCGCCGGATCAGGAGCAGGATCAGCAGGATGCCGAGCAGGACGACCGGGGAGCCCGCCATCAGCAGCCACCCCGGTCGGGAGGGCGCCTCGTCATTGGCCCGGGTCTCACCGGAACCGCCGGAACCACCGGTTCCGGCGGCCTGGGCCGGGCCCTGTCCCCCGGGGCCGAGCTGGCCCCGGGACACGAGCTGTCCGACCTTCGCGGTCGCGGGCAGCCCGAATCCCCAGTCGAGTAGCGCGGCACCCTGCTGCCAGCCGGCGAGCGGCTGATTCTCCCCGCCGAGCACGGTGACCAGCAGCGTACGGCCGTTCCGTTCGGCAGCGCCGACGAAGCTGTGCCGGGCCAGGTCCGTGTAGCCGGTCTTGCCGCCCAACGCACCCGGATAGCGATGCAGCAGTTGATTGTCGTTCCAGATCGGGAAGCCCTTCGTCTTGTTCGCCGCCTGGGCGGGGACCTGAGCCAGTTTCGTCGCGGCGTACCGCCGGAAGTCGGCCCGGGCGAAGCAGGCACGGGCGATCAGGGCCATGTCGTACGCGCTGGTGTACTGACCGGGACCGTCCAGGCCGGATGGTGTGGCGGCATGCGTCTGGTACGCGCCGAGCTGGTGGGCCTCGCTGTTCATCGCCGCGACACCGCCCGCCTTGCCACCCGGTCCACCGCCCAGTCGGGCGAGTACGTTCGCCGCGTCGTTGCCCGAGTTGAGCAGCAGTCCCAGCCACAGTGTCTCGATCGAGTACCGGCCGCCCCGGACCAGTCCGACCGCCGAGCTGCCCGGCTCGAAGTCGAGATCCGACTCGGTCACGTCGACCACGGTGGTCGGGTCCACGTGCGGCATCACCGCCGCTGCCAGCAGCAGCTTCTGCACACTGGCCGGTACCCCGTACTCGTGCGGGCCACAGCCGCCGAGTACGGCGCCGCTGCTCAGGTCCGCCACCAGCCAGGAGGTCGCGGTTACCGCTGGCGGCGTCGCCGAGCCGGGCGGAGCCACCAGCCCCGGGGTGGCCAACCCGGGCCCACCGACCGCCGCGTGCGCCGGGTCGAGCGGTGGCGGCGCGGGACGGGTCGGTCGGGCCACCGGCGGGGTCGGCGTGGGGCACGGTCGGTTCGGCGTACCCGTGCCCACCGTGTTCGGGGGCCGCGCAGGTGTGATCTGACTCGTTGCCGCGACCTGCGCCGCCGTCGCTGCTCCGGGCGTACCGACAGTCATCACCGGCGGCAGCACCAACACGGCGCCGGCTACGCTGAGTACCAGCAACCCTCGGGCCATACTTCGGAGCGTAACTTCGACCACCCGTACGGGTGACGTTTTTGTGAACGGCCGTACGTCTCTCGCCTGACGACCGCCCGGGTTTCAGCATCGAGCCGCCCCAGGGGCACCGGCGTGGCACGCCCGGAAAATGTCCTGTATCGCCTGTTCGGTGTCGTTCCTGACCTCGACCGCCGGAACTCGACCGATTGGGCGAACAGTGATCTTCGGAGCCGAGGCACCCGTGCCCGAACCGCCAAGGGAAGGGCCCCCAGCAGCATAGATAGACATCCATGCGGCTAATCGATCACAATCAACCGGGTCGGCGTCTGGCTCCATAACTCGACGCGGTTCCGGCAAGCGCTGTGGTCGGCCTTCCCGGTGCCGCGGCACACGGAAGGGGAGGTGCGCGATGTTGATATCCGGACGTGCTGTCATCACCACCGCCGTCCTACTGGTGGTGGCGCTGGCCACCGGCGTCGCCGCGCCGCCGGCACAGGGCCGTGGCAGACAGCACCGCGATGTCCACCCTTCCCTCCGACCCGACCTGGTCGCCTTCTACGACTTCGACCACCCCGTCCGGGGCACCCCTGCCCGGGAACGGGACCAGGGTCGGTCCGGCACCACAATCGACCTGTTCGGGGGTGGCGCCGCGATGCGAGTGCCGGACCGTGCCTATCCGGGCAGCGGGCGGGCGCTGCAGACCCGGCAGGTCAACCCGACCGAGGCCGGAAACGACGACTGGAAGGCCGGCCTCTACTCGCCGACCGGGGTATCGAGCCTGCGCGCCTTCAACGCGGCCGCCGGGATGACGGTCATGGGCTGGGTCAAGATGACCGGGGAGAACCCGCGACCGAACTCCAACACCGCCAACCCCGACGACCGGTTCAACGCCATCGGGTTGGCCGGCGTCCTGACCGGCGACTCCGACGGGCACGCCGTCCGGGCACTGCTCGAACTCATCGACGTGAACGGCGAACTGCGACTGGTCGCCCTCGGCCGCCGGCTGGACGGTGGCAACTCGCAGACGTACGCGGCGAGCGCGGACTGGCGTACGTTGCTGCCGGTCGGCGAGTGGGTCTTCCTCGCCGCTACCTTCGACTTCACCAACGGCAGCCTCGCGCTCTACCGGAACGGGGATCCGATCGACGGCTTCTACACCCGGGCCGACGACCCGTGGTTGGTCGCGGGCCCGGGGGAGCACCGTACGACGGCGACGGATCCACGAGGCATCAAGATCGGTGGCAGCTTCCCGCAGGGCACCCGGGAGCAGAACCCCTGCGAGTGCCGGCTGGACTCGCTGATGTTCCTCGACGCCGTCGTCCCCGCGCGCGACGTCGGGAGGCAGTACCGATACGTGACCGGACGACGCTGACCCACCCACCACCGAATCCCGTCTGTCGAAACGGAGTGATCCCGCGTGCGCATCCCACCCCGTCGTGTCCGGAAACCTGGGACGACGGCCCTGCTCATGGCCGCCTCCCTCGTCCTGTCCACTCTGGTCGTCGCGGCTCCGGCCCAGGCCGCCGACGCCATCTACGACCCGGTACCGGACCAGCAGATCCAGTCACGGCTCGGGCTCGTCCTCACCGAGTACGCGGCGTTCCCGAAGTCCGAGCCGAATCCGGCGCCGACCGACCAGCGTCTCATGCGGCAGGCCCGGATCAACACGATCATGGAGGTGCCGGATGGTTCCGGTCGCCGGGCCGTACCGGACCTGAACGGCAGCCTCTACTTCGTCCGGGACGGCGTGCCGCACGTCTACCTGGACGTGGCCGGCACCTTCGCGCCGAAGTTCTTCTCCGGTCGTGGCCTCGGCCAGGGCTTCGGGTATGTCGCCTTCCATCCTGACTTCCGGCGCAACGGCACGTTCTACACAGTGCACACCGAGGCGGCGTCGGCCGCTACCGAGGTGCCGGACTACACGCAGAGCGGGGTCATCTACCACGGCATCATCACCGAGTGGACCGCCACCGACCCGGCGGCGGAGACCTTCGCCGGCAGCCACCGGGAGGTCCTGCGGATCGGGTTCGGCGGCCAGGTGCACGGCATCCAGGAAATCAACTTCGACCCGACCGCCCGCCGGGGCGACCGGGACTACGGCCTGCTCTACATCGCGGCCGGGGACGGCGGTCTGGGCGTACGCAACACCGACCCGCAGAACCTGGCGATGCCGCACGGCAAGCTGCTGCGCATCGACCCGGCCGGCACGAACGCCCCGAACGGGCGGTACGGCATCCCGTCGTCGAACCCGTTCGTCGGCCGCGCCGGCGCCCTCGGCGAAATCTACGCGTTCGGCATGCGCGACCCCCACCGGTTCAGTTGGGACCGGGCCACCGGCAAGCTCTACCTCGGCCACATCGGCGAGCACGCCATCGAGGCGATCTACGAGGTACGCGCCGGCGACAACCTCGGCTGGAGTGAGCGCGAAGGCGCCTTCGTCTTCGACAAGACGTCGACGGTCGCCTGTGAGAAGATCTTCCCGCTGCCCGCCGACGACGCCCGGTACGGCTACACGTACCCGGTCGCCGCCTACGACCACGAGCCGGCACCGGGCTGGAACTGCACCTCGGACGTGGGCGTCGCGGTCGCTGGCGGCTTCGTCTACCGGGGGCGGGACGTGCCGGCGCTACGCGGCAAGTACGTCTTCGGCGACCTCGTCGACGGGCGGGTGCTCTACACCGAGGTCGATCAGATGCGGCGCGGACGCGACCTCGCACCGATCCACCGGCTGGCGCTCTTCGACGCCACCGGCAGGTCGGTGCGGATGCAGGACCTCTCCGGCCCGGGGGCACCGGGCGACCCGAGCCGGGTCGACCTGCGGTTCGGCACCGACGCGCAGGGCGAGCTGTACATCCTGGCCAAGGCCAACGGCAAGATCTGGAAGGTCACCGGTACGCGGGAGTTCGCCGACGCGAACGTCGGCGACACCAGGGTCAGGGACACCATGCGCCCGAGCAACTGGGCGCCGGTCACCCCGGCCAAGTGGCGGTTCACCGGCAAGCAGGTGATCCTCGCCGAGGCGGGCGAGCAACGACCCGGCCCACGCCGCCCGTTCGAGTACGCGGTGCTGACCGCCGGTCCGGCACTCGGCGCGGTCGAGATCCGGGCCGAGGTACGGCTCGACACTCCGGTGGAGGTGACCAACCGTGACGTGATCATCGTTTTCGGGTGGAAGTCGGACACGCAGTTCTACTATGCGCACGTCTCGACCGACAACACGATCTACCCGCACAACGGCATCTTCAAGGTGGACAACGCCGACCGGGAGCGGATCGACTACCAGTGGAACGGGCGCTCGGAAGGCGCCGCGCCAGCGATCACCGACGCGGCCTGGCACGAGGTGCGGGTGAAGCACCTGCCGGCGACCGGTGAGATCGCCGTGTACGTCGACGGCGCGAAGGACCCGTTGATGACCGCCCGGGACACGACGTTCTTGTCCGGACGCGTCGGCTTCGGCTCCTTCGACAACATCGGCAGCCTGCGTGATCTGAAGGTACGTGGCGCCCCGGCCTGATCGCGCTGGCGCCTGCGGTGGTCGAGGGTCGGTCGCCCCGGTCGATGTCGTCCGGTCCCGCGATCGACCCCACCACCGTGAAGGACGCGGCTCTCTGTCCGCCCCTCGACCGACGGCGTCACCTCGCAGAGCGCGTCGAGCGCGCCCGTCCACGCGCTCTGCGAGGGAGCCGCGATGGACAGCGGTATGGAACCGCCGGACCCCGCGCACTCCGAGCCCTCGAGTGCGCCTCACCGACAGGGCGTAGACCGGACGGTAGGCCGCCCTCGCCCCCAGGACGAAGCCGAGCGGCGGCGGCGTTCTCGCGGGCGCGGACGAGCACGTCGGGGCTCACGGTGTGCTGTCGTGACGCGGCTGACCGGGGTCTACCCGGGGATGGGTGCCCGCAGCCGGTCGAGGTGCTTGCGGACCGCGGTCCGGCTCAGGTTCATACACGCGATCTTGCTGTCGAGGCGGGCCAGCTCGGCGGCGAAGAGCCCTTCGAGGCTCTCGTCAACGGCACCCGGACTCTCGTCCAGGGTGGCCGGTGGTTGCCCGGGTGGCTCGTCCTGGAGCAACGGGATGATCAACCTGGTGGGCAGGCCGGACCGGATGAGGCTGCTGACCAGCACGGCCCGCGTGACGTCGCTCTCGCGGTAGTCACGGTAACCGTTGGCCCCGCGACCCGGGGAGAGCAGGCCGCGCTCCTCGTAGTAGCGCAGCATCCGGATCGGGACCAGGCTGCGCTTCGCCAACTCGCCTATGCGCATGAAATCCTCCTTGACCCTCACATCGATGTCAGACTTTACGGTTTCCGACATGACCGCTCAACTGTCGGGCACAGCTTCCGACCTGTCCCGCAAGCTGCCCTGGTGGCCACTGCTGGTGCTGTCCGCGGCAGCGTTCGCCACCGTCACCGTCGAACTGCTGCCCGCGAGTCTGCTTCTCGAACTCAGCGATGACCTGGACGTCGCGGAGTCCACCGCCGGCCTGCTCGTCACCGCCTGGGCGCTCACCATCGCAGCTGCCAGCATCCCTCTGACCCGCCTCACGGCACGGGTACCGCGTCGACACCTCCTGCCGCTCCTGGTGCTGCTCCTGGCGTTGGCGACCGCCGGCACCGCGCTCGCGCCGTCGTACGGCTGGGCACTCGCCAGTCGAATAGTCGCCGCCAGTACGCACGGCGTGTTCTGGTCACTGCTGGTCCCGACCGTGGCCACCCTCGTACCTCCGGCGGTCCTTGGCCGGGCCGTGTCGGTGGTGCTGGCGGGGCCGGTACTGGCTGGCATCGTGGGCATCCCGCTCGGTGCGGCCATCGGCGAGGGCGTCGGCTGGCGCCTCTCCTTCGGTCTGCTGGCCGCCCTCCTGGGGGCGGCGTCAGCGGCCGTCTGGAGCCTCTCGTTGCAGGATGCGCCGCGTTCCGTCGCACGGCAGGCGGGCCGGGATCCGGCGATGCGGGTCGTCCTCGCCGTCGCGTTCGCCACTGGACTCGTGCTGACCGGCCATTTCATGCTCTACACCTACATCGCACCCCTGCTGCAACAGTTCGGCGGGTACGGGGCCGCCGCCCGTACCGCGCTACTGCTCGTCTTCGGACTCGCCGGTCTGCTCGGCATCGTGGTGTCCGGGCCACTGTCCGACCGGTTCCCGCATCAGGCACTCGGGTGGGTCAGCGCCGCCTTTGCGGGCAGTGCCGCCTCGCTGGCCCTGCTGCCCGTGAACGTGGCCGTGGCGGCGGTCGTCATCGCCGCGTGGGGGATGCTCATCGGGCTCCTCCCGCCGGTCTTCCAGACCCGCCTACTGCGCATCGCCTCGCCCGGCAGGGAAGCCGCCGTGGGAGCGGTCGGCATCACCGTACTCAATGTCGGCATCGCCGCCGGAGCGGCCGTCGGTGGGCTCGTCGTCGGCACCTGGAACGCCGACGGGCTGCCCGTCGTCGCGGCCGGCGTCATCGGAGCGGCCGCGCTCGGACTGCTCGTCTACGGGGCCCGCCGGGACGGAGTCAACGGATGACCGACAAGGCGGTACCGCGTGCCGTCCCAGGGTGCCGTCGGCACGGCCCACGGCTGGGCAGCGCCGATGGCAAGATCTGCTTCGGCATCCTGCCGCTTCCGGGCGAGGAATTCGACCCGGTCGTCGACCCGGCCGCGCATACGGCCGCGTTCAAGGCCGAGTTCGGAATCCCTGACGAATACCCGTCGACCGGTGGCATCTGTATCGGCTACCGAGCCGACGCCCTGCCCTCGCAGAATCCTGCCGTCGCAGGACGTCGCCGAGGTCTCGAATCAGTCGTCCACCAGGGACAGTGGGGTCACCCGACCTCGACCGACAAGCGCGTCCGCTGGCCTTCCGCCGGCCGTACGACGTCGACCGGGCCACCCATCGTCCACCATGGTCGGACCAGCACCCGCCGACCGGTCAGCTCCTCTAGGATCAGCACCCGGACAAGGGTGAGACATTCCGAAAGAAGGATCGATGGCGGACCAGAACCGGCCGGCTTCCGTTGGTGTCGACACCTCGAAACCCAGCATCGCGCGAGCCTACGATGTTGTTCTCGGCGGCAAGGACAACTTTGCGATTGACCGCGCGGTGGTCGGCGAGATGCTCAAGATTGTGCCGCAGCTTCCCGAGGTGGCGGCATATAACCGGCAGATCCTCAGCCGAGGTGTCCGCTACCTGGTCGAAGAGGCAGGCATCCGGCAGTTCATGGATCTGGGCTCCGGGCTACCGACGCGTGAGAACACCCATCAGGTCGCACAACGGTCCGCTCCCGAGGCCCGCGTCGTCTACGTCGACAACGATCCGATCGTTCTGGCCCACGGCCGGGCTCTGCTCGTCGAGAACGAGAACACGACCGTGGTCACGGCCGACCTGCGAGATCCCCAGGCCGTACTCGCCGACCCCGAGGTGCAACGCCTGATCGACTTCTCCCAGCCGGTCGGCGTCCTGCTCGTCGGTATCCTGCACCACCTGCACGACAGCGAGGACCCGCAGGGCGTCGCCAGGGCGTACATGGACGCGGTGCCCTCCGGCAGTCACCTGTTCATGACCAGCTTCTGCGCGTCCTTTCCGGAGGCCGCCGAACTCGAGGAGACCTACCTCAGCGTGCTGGGCACCGGCCGATTCCGTACGCTTCCCGAACTCCAGGGATTCTTCGGAGATCTTGAGATGATCGAGCCGGGCCTGGTGTCTCTCCCCGAATGGCGGCCTGAGGCTCCCATTGCTCACGATCTGTCCGTAGCCGAGCGCCTCATGGCCGGTGGCATAGCCCGGAAGCGCTGATCTTGGCCAGGAGGAACTGACCCACCAGTAGCGCGGATCCCGGAACGGCCTCGTCCAACATTGCCGACGCCGTTCCGGGATCCGGGCGGCGATCAGTGGACGGCGACCGGGATGCTCTCCTCGACGCTTTCGCCTGCCGGGACCGGCGCGTGTTTCGGAGCGCCCGCGTTGACCGCGATCGCGGAGACCAACGCCGCCGCCGCGAGGAAACCGACGGCCAGCCAGTACGCGACCGAGTAGCCGTGCACCAGCGCGTGCGACTGGAGCCGGGCCTGGCCGGTGTGCGAGGCCAGGTAGCCGGCTGCCGAACTGGTCGCGATGGTGTTGAGCAGGGCGGTGCCGATCGAGCCGCCCACCTGCTGCGATGAACTGATCATCGCCGAGGCGACACCGGCGTCCTTGGCCTCGACGCCGTGGGTGGCGATGCTCATCGCCGGCATGAACGCGGTGCCGATGCCGAGGCCGACGACAGCCTCTGCCACCGCGATCTGGAGGAAGGAACTGTCGACGTCGAGCAGGGCCAGCAGGGCCACGCCGATGCCGGTGACCAGGTAGCCGCCGACCATGATCGGCCGAGGTGCGATCCGGGCCGCCAGTCGGGCGCCGATCTGTGTGGCGCCGACGGCCTGGGGTATCGCCAGCGGCATGAACGCCAGGCCGGCCATCACCGGGGAGTACCCCTTCACCTCCTGGAAGTAGTAGCTCAGGAGCAGGAACATTCCGAACATGCTGACCACGGCGAGGGCCACGGAGACGTACGCGGCGGCGCGGTTCCGCTCGGTCAGGACCCGCAGCGGCAGCAGCGGCGCCTTGACCCGTGCCTGTACGAGGACGAAGGCCGCCAGCAGCACGACTCCGGTGACGAAGGATCCGATGGTCAGGCTCGCGGTCCATCCCTGACTTTCGGCGTTGCCGAACCCGTACACGACCGCGACCAGTCCCAGACTGGCGAGCAGGACGCCCGGGATGTCGAGCCGGGAACGGTGTCGCTCAGCGGTGTCGTGCACGTTGGGAATCGCGCCGAGGATCCCGATGACCGCCACCGGAACGAGGACGAACATCGACCAGCGCCAGCTCAGGTACTGGGTGAGCAGGCCGCCGGTGAGCAGGCCGACGGCACCGCCGCCGACCGATACCGCACTGAACACGCCGAAAGCCTTCGCGCGCTCCTTGGGTTCGGTGAAGGCCAGGGAGATCAGGGACAACGCGGCGGGGGCGAGCAGCGCCGCGAAGACCCCCTGGAGGGCTCGCGCGGTCAGCAGCATGGTGGCGTTGACCGCGACTCCGCCGAGCGCCGAGGCGAACGCGAAGCCGACCAGGGCGAGGAGGAAGACGCGTTTGCGCCCCACCATGTCACCGATTCGTCCACCGACGAGCAGCAGTCCGCCGAAGGCCAGCCCGTAGACGGTGACCACCCACTGCCGGCTCCCGTCGGAGAAGTGGAGTGCCTGCTGGGCCGAGGGGAGCGCGATGTTCATCACCGCGGAGTCGAGCATGACCATCAGTTGGGCGATGGAGATGAAAACGAGGGCTTTCCAGCGCCGGGAGTCCGCGGCGTGGCTGTTCGGGTGCACGGGTGTTCCTTAGTGGAGGGACGGATGAGAGGAGGCGTACCGGCGCGGCCGCTGTGAGTTGTCGGCTGCCGGGAGCGGGGGCCGGATCAGAATTCGATGACAAGTCGGCCGCGGACGCCGCCGGCTTCCAACAGCCGATGCGCCTGCGCCGCCTGTTCCGGTGGGTAACGGTCGGCGACGCGGAGGCTGAGGCGCCCCTGGTCGGCGAGCCGGCGGAGCAGGTCGAGCTTGTCGCGCTGCCCCTCGTACGCGTGCACGTAGGCCATGACCGGGGTGATGCCCCGCCGTGCGGCCTCCCGCTCGAACGCCGGGTGGTCCGGCATGCCCCGCACGTACGCCAGCGAGCCACCTCGGCGGATGGCGGCGAGCAGTGGTGCGCCGATGAGCGCCGCGTCGACGACCGCGTCGACCCCGTCGTCGGTGAGCGCGCGGAACCGCTCCGCGACGCCCGGTCCACGGGGGACCGTGACGTCGACGCCGAGCGAGGCGACCAGTTCGACGTCACCGGGCGCGGCGTCGACCAGCACCCGGTGGCCGGCGGCCTTGGCCAGCTGTACCGCGTATCCGCCGACCGCACCGGCGGCGCCGGTGACGGCGAGGGTGCTGCCGGGTGGCAGGCGCAACTGGTCGAGGGCGTGCAGGGCGGTGAGACCGTTCAGCGGGAGGGTGGCCGCCTCGGCGGGGCTAGCGCCGGTGGGCACCGGCACCACCCATGACCCGGGGAGCACGACCCACTCGGCGTACCCGCCGCCGGCCGGCCGGCTGGGGTTGATCATCGCCATCACCTCGTCGCCGACGGCGAGGCCGGTCCCGATGCCCGGGCCGACCTCGTCAATGGTGCCGGCGACGTCGGAGCCGGGGAGGACCGGTTCCGTGCCGCGTTGCCGGATGGGTGTGCGGCCGGACCGGATCAGGACGTCCGCCGGGTTGACCGCTGCGGCGCGTACCCGGATCCGCACCTCGCCCGGTCCCGCGTGCGGGGTCGTCCGCTCGATGACCTGGAGTACGTCCGGTCCACCGTGCCGGAACAGACCTACCGCTTTCATGTCGTTGACGCCCACACGCCCGCGCTGATGGTGCCTGCCCCTGTCGAAGCCATGTTTTTCCTCCGATAGTTATTAGGCCGTACGCCAAGCGGCTCTTGCCGGCGAAATGCCCATTACAGAGACATATCGCGGGCACCGGTTGTCAGCCCGTCGCGCCGGTGCGGGCTACGTCGGCCCTGGCTGAGGGTTCCTTCCGTGGCTCCCTTGAGGGCCCCGGATGTGTGCCGCGCCTACGGTACGGCTATCTGGAACGTTCGACAAAGAATGTGCCGCCGGTCACCGCTCGCCATCGTCTGCCTCCCACGCCAACGGACCGGTCGTACGGCAAGCGGGCTACGCGCCGCCGTGAGGCCGATGGAGGGCTGGATGCGCTGGTCGAATGCTTACGTGAGGTCAGGTAAGCGTCGTGACGCCGTAATCGCTCCCGGATGCGCCGTTCGAAGGACGATGGCGGCCGGTTTGCGCGGGATCAGGGGAGGGACAGTGATCTCACGGCGAGCGCCCAATACTTGGGTGCTCGTTCCAGAACGAGGTACGCTGGCGCGATGGCTCGTAATCGGGAGTTCGACCTCGACGTCGCGGTGGCGGCGGCCATGGACGTGTTCCGCCGCAAGGGCTACGAGGGCACCTCCATGCGGGATCTCGCCGAGGCGACCGGCTTGGGCAGCGGATCGCTCTACGCGGCGTTCGGCAGCAAGGAGCTCCTCTACCTGGCCGCGCTCGACCTCTACCGAAAGCGCTACGCGACCCCACTGACAACCATGCTCCGCTCCACCGGAAACGCCCGCGAGATCATCCACGAGGTGTTCGTCGGCGTCGTCGACGACATCGTCCAGGACGGTCGTCGGTTCGCCTGCCTCATCGTGGGGGCGGCGATGGAGCGGGCACACAACGACGTCCGTGTCGCCGAACGGCTCGAGTCGACCACCCGCTCGCTTGAACTCGCGCTGTTCGACGTGCTCGCCGACGCACAGCGGCGCGGCCAGATCCCGGCCGACCGCAGCGCCAGTGACCTGGCCGCATTCCTGGTGATGAGCATGCAGGGGCTGCGGGTGATGGGTGCGGTCAACCCGGACCGGGACGCGCTGATGCGCACCGCCGAGGTCGCGCTGAGCTGCCTGTAACGACGCCGGGAGCCCGGCTGACACGGCGACAGAGCAGGCCATGGCGCCGGTTCTCTCCGCCGGGCGCGGCAGTCCGTGGGATCAACTTCGTCGGATCAGGACCTCTCCAGGTAGGTTTCTCGCCGTGGAGGAAGTCGATCGCGCCATTGTCGCCGGGTTGACCGCCGACGGCCGGATGTCGTACACGGACCTGGCGGAGAAGGTCGGGTTGTCGGTGTCCGCGGTGCACCAGCGGGTACGCCGGCTGGAGCAGCGTGGTGTCATCACCGGTTACACCGCCCGGGTCTCCTACGACGCGCTGGAACTGCCGTTGACCGCGTTCGTGGCGGTCCGGCCGTTCGACCCGTCGCAGCCGGACGACGCGCCGGAGCGGCTGGCCCACCTGGCGGAGATCGAATCCTGCTACTCGGTGGCGGGGGAGGACTTCTACCTGCTGCTGGTACGGGTCGCCAGCCCGGCCGACCTCGAGCGGGTGCTGCAGGAGATCCGTACCTCGGCGAACGTCACCACCCGGACCACGGTCGTGCTCTCCACCCCGTACGAGGGCCGGCCGCCCCGGATCAGCCGGGATCCCGACTGATCGGCGGACTGGCCGCGCCGCCGGTGTTCCACCGCAGGATCACCGGTCGGTCGTGCTCGTGCCCGAGCGCCGAGACGGTGGCGGTGTCGAGCCGGAGCAGCCCGCCGCCGCTGGCGGGTAGGCCGATCCAGCGGGCGCCGGCGACCCGGAGGCTGTGCCCGTGCGCGACCAGCGCGACGTCGCCCTCGGGGAGCAGCGCGGCGGCCCGGGCGAGCACCCGGTCGAGCCGGCCTCCGACCTGGTCGGGGGACTCGCCGTCGGGACAGCCGTCGGTCCAGAGGTTCCATCCTGGGCGCTCGACCTGGATCTCGGCGGTGGTGCGTCCCTCGTAGGCGCCGTAGTTCCACTCGACGAGGTTGTCGTCGACCGAGGTGACGGCCAGGCCGGCGAGTTCGGCGGTGCGTAGGGCCCTGGCACGAGGGCTGGAGAGCACGGCGGCGAAGCCCCGGCCGGCCAACTGCTCCCGGACCGCGCGTGCCTGCCGCTCGCCGTCCGTGGTCAGTGGGATGTCGGTGTACGAGGTGTGCCGGTGCGAGGCACTCCACTCGGTTTCGCCGTGTCGGATGAGAACGATCTCTGCCACCTGGTTAGTTAAGCACGTTCGGTACACCTAGCTTCCTAGGATGCATTACAGGGTGTGCCCGCAGCGACGACCGCAAGCCGTCAACGAGCCCCGGGTTTCCTCCGACCCCCGAGCGGGGACTCAGCGGATGGCCGAACACCGACTACTCCCGAGGAGTCGCGATGAGCCTCACCGACAAGGCCAAGAACAAGGCGCAGCAGATGGCGGGTGCCGCCAAGGAGAAATACGGCGACTCGACCGACAACGAACAGATGCGCGCCGAAGGTGCACGGCAGCAGTCGGGCGCCCAGAGCAAACAGGCGGCGGAGAAGGCCAAGGACGCCGGCCGGAACGTGAAGGACGCGTTCAACAAGTAGCTGACGGACGCGTAGACGGCAGTGGGGCCCCGGTACGTGTACCGGGGCCCCACTGTTGGTTCCGTTCAGTCCAGGGCGCTCGGCTCGTGCGTGCTCCACCAGGCGCGGCCGGATTCGGGCAGGGTGTCGATCGGGTCGTAGTAGGCGTACCGGCGGCCCAGTGCGGCCAGGTCGGCCGACTCGATGGAGGTGCGGTAGTTCTTGGTCCAGTAGGAGATGCCGCGCTCCCGGTCGTACTCGGTGAGCATGTGCACCCAGCGCTTGCCGACGAACGGCACGTCGCAGACGATCCGCGGGGTGGCGTAACCGGGCAGGTACCCCATCATGTCGTGCTGGAGTTGCTGGGCGTGCCAGACCGGCACCCGCCAGTGTTCGGCGTTCGGGATCATGTCGCACATGTAGAAGTAGTACGGCAGGATGCCGGCCTCGCCCTGTAGGGCGAAGCAGAGGTCGAGCAGGTCCGGTGCGGTGGCGTTCACCCCGCGCATCAGGACGCCCTGGTTGCGTACGTCGCGTACACCGACCTCGAGCGCGGTCTGGGCGGCCCGGGCGACCAGTGGGGTCAGCGACTGGGCGTGGTTGACGTGGGTGTGGATGGCGAGGTTGACCCCGCGTCGGGCGGCGGTGCGGGCGACGCGTTCGAGTCCCTCGACGACGTCGGGCTGGAGCCAGTGCTGGGGCAGGCCCATCAGCGCCTTGGTGGCGAGCCGGATGTCGCGGATCGTCTCGATCTCCAGCAGTCGCATCAGGTACGACTCGAGGTTGCGCCATGGCACGTTGGCGACGTCGCCACCGGAGACCACGATGTCGCGTACGCCGGGGTGGGCGCGGAGGTAGTCGATGTGGGCGTCGTAGCGCTCGACCGGTTTGAGGGTGAGCTTGAGCTTGTCGACCGTGGGAGTGGAGTTGCCGACCAGGTCCATCCGGGTGCAGTGCCCGCAGTACTGCGGGCAGGTGGAGAGCAGTTCGGCGAGAACCTTGGTGGGGTAGCGGTGGGTGAGGCCCTCGGCGACCCACATGTCGTGTTCGTGGAGTGAGTCGCGGGTGGCGTACGGGTGGGACGGCCAGTCGGTACGCCGGTCGGAGGCGACCGGGATCATGTAGCGCCGGATCGGATCGGCCAGGAGGGCGTCGGTGGTCACCGGTCCGTCGGGCACCATCGTGTTGATCATTTGTGGTGGGACCAGCATCGACATGGTGGCGAGTGCGGCCTGGTCGGTGGCGAGGTCGGTGTAGAAGTTCTCGTCGACGAGGTCGCCGAGGACGGCGCGGAGCTGTTTGGTGTTCTTGACGCAGTTGACGCGCTGCCACTGGGCGGATTCCCACTGTTCGCGGGTGACGTGGCGCCAGCCGGGGAAGCGGGTCCAGTCGGGTTCGACCAGGGGGCGGCGGCGGTATTCGTAGGGCTGGCCGGCGAGTGGTGGTGGGTTGTCGGCTGGTCGCGGCTGCGGGATGGCCTCAACTGGTTGTGCCTGCGTCACGGACCCTCCTCTGGCTGCGCGGTACCGGTGACGGCCCGAAGGCTACTGGAAAATATCCTGTGAAGGAATTATTCTGCCGGAAGTTTTCCCGCGATGCGATCTGTTGGCAACGTGACTGACTTGGAAGGGGCACTTCGATGACCTCACCCGTGGGGCTGCACCGTGTGCTTGATCCGGTTGGTGTGTTGCCGCAGGCGGCGTGGCGGCTGGATCCGTACGCGCCGTTGGGGGATGACGAGGTGCGGATCCGGGTCGAGCGGTTGAACCTCGACGCGGCGAGTTTCCGGCAGTTGTCGGAGAAGCACGGCGGGGATGGGGCGGCGGTCCGGGCCGAGGTGTTGGAGATCATCGGTGACCGGGGCAAGATGCATAATCCGGTCACTGGTTCGGGTGGGATGTTGATCGGGGTGGTCGACGAGGTCGGACCGGCGACGCCGCTGCCGGTCAAGCCCGGCGACCGGGTGGCGACGCTGGTCTCGCTGACGCTGACCCCGCTCGTGGTCGAGGACGGGCTCGCCGGGTGGGACGGGCGGGGCGAGCAGGTGCCGTGCACCGGTCACGCGATCCTGTTCGCCCGGTCGGTGGTGGCGGTGCTGCCGGAGGAACTCGACCCGCGGCTGAGTCTGGCCGTGCTGGACGTGTGTGGGGCACCGGCGCTGACTTCCCGGGTGGTGCGCGGTTACCGCTCGCCGTCGGTGGCGGTGTTGGGCGGGGCGGGTAAGAGCGGGTCGCTGGCGTTGGCCGCGGCGCGGCGGGCGGGCGCCGGTCGTACGGTGGGGGTGGTGCCGGTGCCGGCGGAGCGGGACCGGCTGGCCGCCGCCGGCCTGGCCACGGAGGTCGTGTTGGCCGACGCCCGGGATCCGGTGGCGTTGGCGGCGGCGGTGACCGGGGCGCTCGGTGGTCCGGCGGACGTCACGGTGGTCTGTGTCGACGTGCCGGGCTGCGAGCATGGGGCGATCCTGGCGACCGCGGACGGCGGCACGGTGATCTTCTTCTCGATGGCGACGAGTTTCGCGGCGGCGGCGTTGGGTGCGGAGGGGTTGGCCGCGGACGTGACGATGCTGGTCGGCAACGGGTACGTGCCGGGTCACGCCGAGTTGGCGTTGGATCTGGTGCGCCAGGACACCGGGGTGCGTGCTCTCTTCGAGGCCCGGGTCGCGGCAGACTGATCGCATGACTTCCCCCTCGACTCTGTACCGCGGCGGCCACCTCTACTGCCCCGGTGATCCGCTGGCGACCGCGTTGCTGGTCCGGGACGACCGGATCGTCTGGATCGGCGCGGACGCGGATGCGCCGGTGGCCGATCAGGTGGTGGACCTGGCGGGTGCGTTGGTGACGCCGGCGTTCGTGGACGCGCATGTGCATGCGACGGACACCGGTCTGGCGTTGTCCGGGCTGGATCTGTCGTCGACCCGGTCGGCGGCGGAGGTGAGCGCGGCGTTGGCGGCCTTCGCGGCGTCGTTGCCGGGTGACGCGGTGGTGTTGGGGCATGGTTGGGACGAGTCGAACTGGGTTGACCAGCGGCCACCGGACGCGGCCGAGTTGGATCGGGCGGCGGGTGGCCGGCGGGTGTACCTGTCGCAGGCGTCGATCCACTCGGCGTTGTGTTCCTCGGCGTTGCTGGCGGCCGCGCCGGAGGTGGTGTCGGCGCCGGGGTACGACGGGTCGGGTTGGTTGCGGCGCGACGCCCACCATGTGGTGCGGGCGTTGGCGTTCGGGTCGGTGACCCGGGAGCAGCGGGTGGCGGCGCAGCGGGTGGCGTTGGCGCGGGCGGCGTCGTTGGGGATCGCGGCGGTGCACGAGTGTGGTGGTCCGGAGATCTCCGACGAGGTGGACTTCACCGGGGTGTTGGCGTTGTCCGGTGACGGTGGCCCGGAGGTGTACGGCTACTGGGGTGAGTTGTCCGGTGCGGCGCGGGCGCGGGAGTTGGGCGCGGTGGGTGCCGGTGGGGATCTTTTCGCCGATGGTGCGTTGGGTTCGCGTACGGCGCATCTGTCGTCGGCGTACCTGGATGGTGCCGAGGGTGGGTGTGGGCACGGGTACGTGTCGGTGGAGCAGGTCCGGGACCACTTGTTGGATTGTGCGCGGCATGGGATGCAGGGCGGGTTCCACGCGATCGGTGACGCGGCGATCGGGACGGTGCTGGCCGGGTTCGGTGAGGCGGCGCGGTCGTTGGGGGTGGATCGGTTGCGGGCGGCCCGTCATCGGGTGGAGCACGCGGAGATCATGAGCAAGCGGTTGATCGCGGGTTTTGTCGAGTACGGGATCGTGGCGAGCATGCAGCCGGCGTTCGACCGGTTGTGGGGTGGTACGGAGCGGATGTACGCCCAGCGTCTGGGGGTGGCGCGGTCGTTGGATTCGAATCCGATGGGTGCGATGCACGGGGTGGGTGTGACGTTGGCGTTCGGTTCGGATTCGCCGGTGACGCCGTTGGATCCGTGGGGGTCGGTGCGGGCGGCGATGGCGCATTTCAATCCGGCGCAGCGGATGAGTGCGCGGGCGGCGTTCGCGGCGCATACCCGGGGTGGTTGGCGGGCGGTGTTCCGGGATGACGAGGGCGTGTTGGCGCCGGGTGCGCCGGCGACGTTCGCGGTGTGGTCGGCGCCGGCTGGTGTGGAGCGGGGGTTGCCGGTGTTGGTGGCCTCGGATGTGGAGTTGCGGGGGCCGGACGATCCGACGCCGTTGCCGGTGTGTCGGCGCACGGTGTTGCGTGGTCAGGTGATTTACGAGGCGCTCGCCTGAGTCGCCGTCGCGCTCCGGTGGATTGCCGGGGCGGGTGAGAGGGAGGTATGTCGTGACGGGCAAGTTGGCGTTGGACGCGTCGGTGGTGGCTCGGGCGCGGGAGTTGGCGCGTCGGGCCGGGCAACCGGTGGTGGATCTTGCTCGTGGGCATACGACGGTGTCGGTGGAGCGGGCGGTGTTGCGGCTGGCCGGGGTGACCGGGGCGGATCCGGATGGGATTCCCTGGGTGAACCGGCTGGTCGACGCCGTCGTGGGTGAGGTGGGTCTGGGGCGCGGGGTGGCGTTGCCGGTGTTTGACGCGTTGGCCCGGGAGGGTCTGGCCGGTGGTGAGGTCGGGGCCGGGTTGACGTTGTTGGCGCAGAAGGCGGCGGCCGGGTCGGTGGGTTTTGTGGTGCCGTCGGGGCGGTCGGCGACGGCGGCGCGGTCGGCGGCGCGACGGGCGGTCGGTGCGGGTTTGCGGGCGATCGACCGGCGTCGGGTGGAGCGGGAGCGGTTGGTGCGCCGGTACGGGGATCCGGTGCGGCGGCCGTGGATCTATCTGATCGTGGCGACGGGGGACATCTACGAGGACATTCCGCAGGCGCAGGCGGCGGCGCGGGCGGGTGCGGATGTGATCGCGGTGATCCGGTCGACGGGTCAGTCGTTGTTGGACTATGTGCCGGAGGGGGCGACCCGGGAGGGGTTCGCTGGCACGTACGCGACGCAGGAGAATTTCCGGTTGATGCGGGCGGCGTTGGATGAGTCGTCGCGGGAGTTGGGCCGGTATGTGCGGTTGACGAATTACGCGTCGGGGTTGTGCATGCCGGAGATGGCGACGTTGGCCGGCCTGGAGCGGCTGGACATGATGTTGAACGACTCGATGTACGGGATTCTGTTCCGGGACATCAATCCGATTCGTACCTTCGTCGACCAGCGGTTCTCCCGTCAGGTGCACGCACGGGCGGGGATCATCATCAACACCGGTGAGGACAACTACCTGACCACCGCGGACGCGGTTGACGAGGCGCACACGGTGACGGTGTCGCAGATGCTCAACGAGTTCTTCGCGCATGAGGCGGGGTTGGCGGACTGGCAGTTGGGGTTGGGGCACGCGTTCGAGATCAACCCGGATGTGCCGGATTCGTTCCGGTTGGAGTTGGCGCACGCCCTGTTGGCGCGGGAGCTGTTCCCGGATGCGCCGTTGAAGTGGATGCCGCCGACGAAGCACATGACCGGGGACGTGTTCCGGGGCAACCTGTTGGACGGTTTCTTCAACCTGGCGGGGGCGATGACCGGGCAGGGGATCCTGCTGGTCGGGATGATGACCGAGGCGGTGGTGACGCCGTGGCTGTCCGATCGGGACATCGCGCTGCAGAACGTGCGGTACGTGTTGGATGCCGCCGGTGGGTTGCACGAGGATTTTGTGCCGGCACCGGGTGGGTTCATCCAGTCGCGGGCGGCGCGGGTGCTCGACGAGGCGGTGGAGCTGCTGTCGAGGATCGCCGATGACACGTTGTTGAACGCGATCGCCGAGGGCACGTTCGGGATCATGAAACGTCCGGCGGACCGGGGCAAGGGTCTCGACGGGGTGGCGGCGCACGCGGAGGGTTACTACAACCCGGCCACGGAGCTGCTGGAGCGGGACCAGGCGGCCGGGGTGCCGGCGGCCCGGTCGGCGGAGGTCGTGGCGTGAGCGGCCCGGTGGTGCGGCCGTACGGGGACACGACCGGGGACGGCATGGTGCAGGTGTCGTTCACGTTGCCGGTGCCGCATGACAAGCGGGCGGAGGGGGCGGCGCTGCAGTTGGCAGCGAAGATGGGCCTGGAGCCGGCGATGCTGGTGCACGCGAAGCCGATGGGTGACGGGTTCACCTTCTTCGTGGTGTACGGGCGGGTGAACCACCTGGTGGATCTCGACGCGGTACGGGTGGTGGAGCGCGACTTTCCGCTGTTGTCGGCGAAGGAGGTCAACGCGTTGGTGAGGTCCGGGCTGCGGCGGAAGTTGTCGGTGGTGGGCGCGTGCATCGGCACGGACGCGCACACGGTCGGGATCGACGCGATCCTCAACGTCAAGGGTGTGGCGGGGGAGAAGGGCCTGGAGTACTACCGGGAGCTGAGGGTGACGAACCTGGGGGCGCAGGTGAGTGTGCCGGAGTTGGTGGAGGCGGCCCGGGTGGAGAAGGCGGACGCGGTGCTGGTGTCGCAGGTGGTGACGCAGCGGGACGCGCATCTGCACAACACCCGGGAGATGTCGGCGGCGTTCCGGGAGGCGATGCCGGCGGGGCGGCGGCCGTTGCTGATCGTCGGTGGGCCCCGGTTCGACGAGTTGATGACCGGTGAGCTCGGTGTCGACCGGATCTTCGGGCGGGGTACGACGCCGCGTGAGGTGGCGAGTTATCTGGTGCACGAGCTGGTGGTCAACCGGGGTGGCCGGGTCGGTGCGGAGAAGGTGGCGGGGCGATGAGTGACGAGCGGGTCGGGTTGACGGTGACGCACCGGCGGTACGTGCCGTACGGGCACGCGCACTACGCCGGGGCGCTGGTCGACGGGGCGTACGCGTTGGGGTTGTTCGGGGACGTGGCGACGGAGGTGTGTATCCGTACGGACGGCGACGAGGGGTTGTTCGCCTCGTACGACGAGGTGCAGTTCCGGGCGCCGGTGCGGGCGGGGGACGTGGTGGAGGTGGTGGCGACGGTGACCCGGGTCGGTAACCGGAGCCGGACGATCGACTTCGAGTGTCGGGTGGTGTGCCGGGGGCGGCCCGAGCGGGGTGAGTCGGCGGCGGTGGTGCTGGATCCGCCGTTGGTGGCGGTGACCGCGACCGGGACGGTGGTGGTGCCCGCGCCGCCGCCGGGCGGGGCGCCGGGTGCGGTGGTCCGGCCGTTGTGACCGGGTACGCGGTCTGCGCCGATGTCGGGTCGACGTTCACCAAGGTCGCGGTGGTGGAGTTGGTCGACGGGGCGGTGGTGGGTGCGGCGGTGCGGCCGACGACGGTCGGTTCCGATGTGCTGCATGGGCTCGACGCGGCGGTCGCGGCGGCGACGGCCGGGGTTCGGGGTGCGGCCCGGTCGCCGTGGTACGTGTGTTCGTCGGCGGGTGGTGGGTTGCGCCTGGCGGTGGTCGGGTACGAGCGGTTGGTGACGGCGCGGGCCGGGGAGCAGGTGGGTCTGTCGGCCGGGGCGCGGGTGGTGCACGTGGGTGCGGGGCCGCTCGACGGGACCGGGCTGGCCGAGTTGCGGGCGGCGGCACCGGATGTGGTGCTGCTGGTCGGTGGGACCGACGGCGGGGACGGTGAGGTGCTGCTGCACAACGCGACCCGGTTGGCGGGGGCGCGGTGGCGGGTGCCGGTGGTGGTCGCCGGGAACGTGGACGTACGGCCGGCGGTTGTCGAGGTGCTGGCGCGTCGAGGTGTGCCGGTGACGGTGGCGGAGAACGTGTTGCCGCGGATCGGGGTGTTGGCGCCGCGGTCGGCGCGGGCGGCGATCCGGGACGTGTTCCTGCGGCATGTGATCGGCGGGAAGCGGCTGTCACGGGGTGGCCGGTTCGCCCGGCTGGTACGGGCGGCGACCCCGGAGGCGGTGTTGACCGGGGTGGAGCTGCTCGCCGACCATCTCGCGGGTGACCTGGTGGTGGTCGACGTGGGTGGGGCGACCACGGATGTGTACTCGGTCCTGACGCCGGACGAACGCGACGGTGGGCCGGCGCGGGCGGTGGCGGGGATGTTGTGGCGGGCCCGCACGGTCGAGGGTGATCTGGGTATGCGGTGGAGCGCCCCGGGGGTGGTACGGGCGGCGGCGGCGGAGCGGATGCTGTCTGCGGACGAGTCACGGGCGCTGGAGACGGCGGCGGTCGCACGGGCGGAGGATCCGGGGTTCGTGGCCACGGATCCGGTCGAGTGGGCGGTGGACCGGCGGATCGCGCAGTTGGCGGCGACGGTGGCGTTGCGGCGCCATGCCCGGGGTGCGGCGGCCGGCGACGGGGGTGGTCGGGATCTGCGCGACGTCCGGTTGATCATTGGTTCGGGAGGTGTTCTGCGCCACGCCGGGCCGGGCGAGGCGGCGACGGTGCTCGACGCGGTCCTGGCCGATCATGGTGGTGGCTGGGCGTTGCCGAGGGCCGCGACACCCGTCGTCGATGATCAGTACGTGCTGGCCGCCGCGGGTCTGCTGGCGGATCGGGAGCCGGTGGCGGCGGTGTCCCTGCTGCGACGGCATCTGGTCGGGACGGTCCCGGCACGGGACTGACCGGCGACTCGCGGGGCGCGACACGCCGGTTTCGCCGGGACGACTGGCCGCTGGCAGTTGACACGGCCGGGGGGGCACCACGTACCGTCTTTGAGTCCTACTACGGGAAGCGGCTGTTGTTCGCTTCGTCCCTTCGTCCGCTGGCCGAGCGACTGGTTTCGATGTCGCAGCGGCCAGGTCCAGCGGGCGGGGGTCGGCGGGGCGGCGCGAACCGGCCGCGGTTACCGGTGTTTGGGCAGGACGACGTGCGCGGCCAGTAGACAACGGCCTGACGGGGACAGCCAGTCCTCCTCCGGTCGGTCCGAAGGTCGTGACGGGTCGCCTCTGCCACACCGGCCGGGAAGGGCCTGGGAGCATCGGGGCGCGGCCAGTGGCCGCGCCCCGATTTTGTCGTCCCGGTGGCTGGCGTGACCGGCCCGGCGCCGTCCGGGCCGTGGTGTCGGTTTCCCCTGGTGCCGGGCTGGTGACACGGGCTGGACCCACTGGTGGCCCGAGAGGTGGCGGTGGGTACGGGTCGGGCCGGTAGCCTTCGCCGGGGAGATCCGCCGCCGTACCGTCGGTGGCGGCCGAATGGGCGGTGAGGCCAGGTGGCGATGGTGGACACGGTGGGCGCGCAAATCGGTGCGGGTCACGAACCGGTGGGTTCACCGGTGGCGGCGCCACGGCCGCTGCCGTTGTGGGTCTCGGTCCTGGCGGCGCTCGCCGGCGGTGGGGCGCTGCTGCTGGCTTTTCCACCGTACGGGCTGTGGTGGCTGGCACCGGTCGGGGTGGCGTTGCTCGCCGCTGCGGCGCACCGGCGGCGGCTGCGCGGCGGTGCCGGAGTAGGCGCGCTCGCCGGGCTGGCGCTGTTCCTGCCGATGCTGAGCTGGACGAACCTGCACACCGGTTCCCTGCCGTGGCTGCTGCTGTCCGGGTTGCAGGCCGGCTACCTGGCGTTGCTCGGGTTGGCGACAGCGCTGGTGAGCCCGGTGGTCGACCGGTGGCGCTGGTCGTGGCCGGTGGTGACCGGGCTGTTGTGGGTGGCGCAGGAGGCGTTGCGGGACCGGACCCCGTTCGGCGGGTTCCCGTGGGGAAGGTTGGCGTTCAGCCAGGCGGACGCGCCGCTGGTGCGGTGGGCGGTGCTCGGTGGGGCGCCGCTGGTGACGTTCGTGGCGGCGTTGGCGGGCGGGTTCCTCGTCGCGGCCGGTTTCTGGGCGGTCCGCCGGTGGCGGGCCGGCACCCCGGGTTGGCCGGCGGTGACCGGAGCGGTCGCGGGTGCGGTCGCGGTGGTGCTGCTGGGGCTGCTGGTGCCGCTGGGCAGCACCGCCGGTGGCGGTACGGCCACCGTCGCGATCATCCAGGGCAACGTGCCCCGGCTGGGGCTGGACTTCAACGCCCAGCGGCGGGCGGTGCTGGAGAACCACGCGAACGCCACCATCGACCTCGCCGGCCGCGTGCGTACCGGCACGGCCCAGCAGCCGGATCTGGTGGTGTGGCCGGAGAACGCCAGCGACGTGGACCCGCTGCGGGACAGCACCGCGGCAGCGGAGATCACCGCCGCCGCGGACGCGATCGGGGCACCGATCCTGGTCGGCGCGGTCCTCCTCGGCCCCGGGCCGGGGCAGGTGCGCAACACCGGGCTGCTGTGGTTGCCGGGAAGTGGCCCAGACCAGGACCAGATGTACTTCAAGCGGCATCCGGTGCCGTTCGCGGAGTACATCCCGATGCGTAACATCGCGCGGAAGGTCAGCAAGGAGGTCGACCGGGTCCGGTCGGACTTCGTCGCCGGGACCCGCCCCGGGGTCGTACGCGCGGGCGGAATCATCCTCGGTGACGTGATCTGTTTCGAGGTCGCGTACGACGAGGTCGTCCGGGACACGGTCACCGGTGGGGCGCAGCTGCTCGTGGTGCAGACGAACAACGCCACGTTCGACGAGGCCGAGGCGCGCCAGCAGATGGCGATGGTCCAGTTGCGGGCGGTTGAGCACGGTCGTGAGGCGCTGATGGCCTCCACGGTCGGGGTGTCCGGGTTCGTCGGGGCCGATGGGCGGGTAACCGGTGCGACCGGGTTCAACACCCCAGCGGTGGTGGTCCGGCAGGTGCACCTCGGGAACACCCGTACGGTCGCCACCCGGGTCGGACTCTGGCCCGAGGTGGTGTTGGTGGGTCTGGCCGTGGCGACGCTGGTCGTGGCCGTGGTGACCCGTCGCCGGCGGGTGGTTTCCGCGAACGGTCCGGTGGTGGACGGGGGTGACCCCGAACCCGTCGGCACGGCAGATGCGGAGGAGCGGTGAGCGAGGTAACCGGCGCGGTCGAGCGCACGGCGGGTTATCCGGGCGTCGGGCGCGTCCTGGTCGTCATTCCCACGTACAACGAGGCGGAGAACGTCGTCATCATCACCGAGCGGCTGCGTCAGGCGGTGCCGGCGGTGGAGATCCTCATCGCCGACGACAACAGCCCCGACGGCACCGGGGCGGTCGCCGACCGGCTCGCCGCGGCCGACGAGTACGTCCACGTGCTGCACCGTTCCGGTAAGCAGGGCCTGGGCGCGGCGTACGTGGCCGGGTTCCGGTGGGCCCGGGAGCACGGGTACGACGCGGTGGTCGAGATGGACGCCGACGGTTCCCACGCCCCCGAGGAACTGACCCGGCTGCTCGACGCCGCCAGGGACGCTGACGTGGTCATCGGTTCCCGGTGGACGTCGGGCGGGGAGGTCGTCAACTGGCCGTGGCACCGGCAGTTGCTCTCCCGGGGCGGGAACCTCTACACCCGGGTGGCGCTGGGGATGCCGGTCTCCGACGCGACCGGCGGATATCGGATCTACCGGGTGCCGGCGCTGGACAAGATGGACTTCGAGTCGGTCACCTCCCAGGGCTACTCGTTCCAGGTGGAACTCTCCTGGCGGGCGCATCGGGCCGGTCTGCGTACGGTCGAGGTCCCGATCACGTTCGCCGAACGGGAGCACGGGACGAGCAAGATGAGCCCGTTGATCGTCGGTGAGGCGTTGTGGCGGGTGACCCTCTGGTGCCTGTCGGAGCGACGCCCGGGCCTGGGCGGCTCCCGCCGGGGCTACGGCGACAGCACGCCGCGGTGGCCGTGACACCGAACCGTGTCATGCTGGAGGGGCGGGATTCCGCAGTCGTACATCATCCGGATGGGGTGACATGGGCCGAGGGCTGAGACTGGTGCCGTTGGCACTGCTACTCGCCGTGGTCGTCGAGATCGTGGTCTTCGTGCTGGTCGGCAACGCGATCGGGTTCGGGTGGGCGATTCTGCTCGTGCTCGCCGCCTCGGTGCTGGGATTGGCGTTGCTGCGCCGGGAGGGGATGCGGGCGTGGCGTGGGTTCCGGTCGGCGGCACAGGCCGGTAGCCCGCCCGGACGGCAGGTCGTCGACGGTCTGGTCGGGTTGGGTGCCGGTCTGCTGCTGGCCGTACCGGGGTTGGTCAGCGCGGCCGTGGGGCTGCTGCTGGTGGTGCCGCCGCTGCGTCGGTTGGCACGCAAGGGGGTTCAGGTGGCGGCCGAGCGGCGGGTGTCGGCGATGGTCGCCGGTGACCTGTTCGGTCCCCGCCGGGTGCGGGTGCGTCGCGGTGCGCCGCAGCCGACACCACCGGCTGCCGACCAGCCTCCGCCGCCGGCGGCGACCGGCGCGGCGATCGAGGGTGAGATCGTCGAGCAGCGGCCACACTAGGTCGTAGTCGTCCGTTGACGTGAAACCGCCCCACGGCCGTACGGCCGTGGGGCGGTGGTGTAGCTGTCGGTTGCTGGTGTCAGATGCGACCGCGTCGGGTCCGTACCTCTTCGAGCCGTTCGGCGAGGATGTCCTCGAGCTCGGCGATCGAACGGCGCTCCAGCAGCATGTCCCAGTGGGTACGCGGCGGCTTCGCCTTCTTCTGCTCGGGCTCGGTGCCGTCGACCAACCGGGCGACGCTGCCGTCGAACTTGCACTCCCAGGTGATCGGAACCTCGGCGTCGACGGCGAAAGGCACCTCGAACTGGTGGCCCTTGGCGCAGAGGTACTCGCGGGTCTGGCGCGGTGCGAGCTCCGTGTTCCGGTCGGACTCGTAGCTGACTGCTCCCAGACGGCTTCCGCGCAGCATGCGCTCGCCCATGATCGGCTTTCCCCTCGGTCGTGGTGCGTGTCTTATCGGTGTAACGATGGGCGCCGGGTCGGCGATTCCCGCCACCGACGGCAAAACTACTTCCGCTCAAACATTCCGAGCGTAGCCGCACCGGACAACTGGTGACCCGGGTCACAGTCGCGGTGCGAACTTCGTCCCCGTACGCGACCGTTGGCCGGTCACGCCCCCACCCGGGCCGGTCAGCCCGGTTGGGATGGTGACGGCGCCGGTGGGGGCGCCATGGCGCGGGTGCTGAGACTGGCGAGCGCGGTGGCCAGATCGCTCACCTGTGCCGACAACCGGGCGGCCCGATCCGACGCGGCATCCGAGGCGGCCAGCGCGGCGTCGAGCCGGGTGACAAGCTCGCCGATCCGCGCCTCGGCCGCCGCGGCGGCGTCCCGGGCCCCGCGCAGCTCACCAGCGAGCTGATCCCGTTCCCGTTCGACCCGCCGCGCTGTGTCCAGGGCCTGCGCGACCGCCGTCTCCGCCCGTCGTTGCTCCTCCCGGGCCAACTCCGCGTCCCGGGCCGCCTGCGTCGCCTCGGCCCGGGACTGCTCGGCAGCGGCCTGCGCCTGCCGCGCCGCCGTCCGGAACTCCTCCGCCGTTTCGACCGCCCGTGCCGCCGACGTGGCCGCCCGCGACGCGTCGGCGCGAGCCGCGTCCCGATCGCGGGTCAGGTCGCCGATCGTCCGCCGGTCCGACTCCGCCTGCGTACGCAGCGCCCGTAGATCACCCCGGGCCGAGTCCCGGTCGGACTCCGCCTGCGTACGCAGCGCCTCGGCCGCGCTCACCGCCCGCCTGGCCTCGTCCCGTTCGGCCAGCGCCTCGACGGCCCGCTGGGTGGCTGTCGCGGCGTCCTGTTGCGCCTGTTCGGCGCGCTGGTCCGCGCGCTCGCGTTCGGCCAGCGCCACCGTCGTCGCCTGCTGCGCCACCGCCAGCGCCGACCCGGCCGCCTCCGCCTCACGGCGGGCCTCGTCCCGCTCGGTCTGCGCGGCCGCGACCTCGTTCGCCGCATCCGCCCGCGCCTGGGCGAGTTGCCGCTCCACCCCGACCGGTGACAGTTCGGCGTGCAGCGCCTCGGTCAGCGTCTCCACCACCTGGTCCAGCCGGTCGACCGCCTCCCAGGTACGGGCAACCTGTCCGGCCAGCCCGGGAGCGTTACGGTGGCGCATGCGGGAGTTGCGGGAGGCACGCTGGCACGCGCCGTCGTTGTCCCGGCAGTAGCGGAACGGCCGCCCGGCGGCGGCCCGTTGGGGCACCGGCCGGCCACAGTGGGCACAGGGACGGGTGTCGGCCAGGTGTTCCCCGGCGGTCTCGGGTTCGCTCATCGCCGGGCAAGTCTAGTGCCGGCCCCGGCGACGTCAGCCGGGGTCACGGGTCCAGAACTGCCGTGGGGCGTAGCCGTCGCGACGCAACCAGTGTTCGGTGTAGACGACCCGACCCACCTCGATGCGCAACAGCGGGTTGCGGGGCACGTCCACCAGGGCCCGACCGCGCTCGACCGCGTCGGACTGCCACCGGTACACGGCCATGCCCTCCTCGAACCCGTCATCGCCGGGCAGCAGCACCCGGGCGGCACCGAACAGTTGCGCACCCCGGGAACTCGCCTGCCCGACCAGCGGGGCGAACACCCCCACCGACACCCGGGGGTCGCCGGCGATGTTACGCAGCTTCGGCGTACCGGCCTGGGAGGTCACGTAGAGGGTCAGGTCGTGGTGGTAGTAGCGGACCGGGGTCGCCAGCGGCCCGTCCGGCCCGGTCGTGGCGAGCACGCACATGTTCTGCGACGACAGCAGGTTGAGGATCCGTTCGACCAGCCGCTCGCGGGGCAGGACCGCCGTCGGCGCGGGGCCGACCAGCCAGGGATTCGCGATCATGGGGGACTGTAACCCACTCGCGTCAGCCCCGGCGCCGGGCTAGGGTCGCGGACATGTTCCTCCAACAGCTCTACGGCTGACCGGCCGAGGCCCTCCTCGCCACGACCCGACGTGTCCACCCGTGCGCGGCGCTGCCGTCACGGTTCGGGACGCACCTGCCCTTTCCACCGTAGACCTGAAACGAGGACCATCCATGTCGCGCCGCCGTACCCACATCGCGATGATCGGCATCCCCGCCGTCAGTCACCTCCTGCCCAGCGTGGAGATCATCCGCGAGCTGGTGGCCCGGGGTCACCGGGTCACGTACGCCAACGACCCGGCCGTGACCGACCTGGTCACCGCCACCGGCGCCCAGTTCGTGCCGTACGACTCCACCCTGCCGGTCGCCGACCACGACTGGCCGGACGACCCGATCGCCGCGATGGGGGTCTTCCTCGACGACGCCGTCGCCGCGCTGCCGCAACTGCGGGCCGCGTACGACCACGACCGCGCCGACCTGTACCTGTACGACATCGGCTCGTTCGCCGCCCGCGCGCTCGCCGAGGCACACCAGCGCCCGATCGTTCAACTGTCACCGACGTACGTGGCCTGGAACGGGTACGAACAGGACGTCGCCGCGCAACTGTGGGAGCTGCCGGGCGCCACCGCGTACCGGGCGAAGTTCGCGGCCTGGCTCGCCGGCAACGGTGCCACGACCACGGACGTCGACGCCTTCAGCGGCCGGCCCGCCCGGGCCCTGGCACTCATCCCCCGAGCCATGCAGCCACACGCCGACCGGGTCGACAACGATGTGGTGACGTTTGTCGGGCCCTGCTTCGGTGAGCGGGCCGATCAGGGCGGCTGGACTCCACCGACGGGCACCGAGAAGGTGCTGCTGATCTCGTTGGGCTCGGCGTACACCCGCCAGCCCGAGTTCTACCGCCAGTGCCTGGCCGCGTTCGGTGACCTGTCCGGCTGGCACGTCGTGCTGCAGGTCGGCAAGCACACCGACCCGGCCGAGCTCGGGAGGATCCCGGGCAACGTCGAGGTGCACCCGTGGGTGGCGCAACTGGCGATCCTGGAACGGGCCGACGCCTTCGTCACCCACGCCGGGATGGGTGGGAGCAGCGAAGGGCTCTTCACCGGCACCCCGATGATCGCCGTCCCGCAGGCCGTCGACCAGTTCACCAACGCCGACCGCCTGGTCGAACTCGGGGTGGCCCGCCGGATCGACACCTCGGACGCCACCGCCGCGACCCTGCGTGAGGCGCTGCTGGCCCTCACCACCGACGCCGAGGTGACCCGCCGGTGCGCGGCGCTGCGTACCGCCGCCCGGGCCGAGGGAGGCACCAGCCGGGCCGCCGACCTCATCGAGGCCCTGCTGCCCTGACCTCCCAGAGGACGGTGGTGGTTCCGGTCCGCACCCGCCGCGGGCCGGCCCACCACCCCGGTCACCCCCATGGTGTACGGGTGCAGGTCACGATCACCCCTCGTACGCCGTAGGCTGCGCCGATGGAGGATCATGGGGGAGAGGCAGGCAACCCGGTGAGGACCCGTGTCGCGGTGTTCGGGGCCGGGTCGTGGGGCACCGCGTTCGCCATGGTCCTCGCCGACGCCGGCTGCGACGTCACCCTCTGGGGGCGCCGCCCGGAGGTGGTCGACGCGATCAACACCACCAGGGTGAACCCCGACTACTTCCCGGACTTCGTACTCCCCGACGGGATCACCGCGACCACCGATGCGCGCCGGGCGGCGGCGGGCGCCGCGTTCGCCGTGCTCGCGGTCCCGTCACAGACCCTGCGCGCCAACCTCGGCGCCTGGACGTCGCTGCTCGACCGGAACACGGTGCTGGTCAGCCTGATGAAAGGTGTCGAGCTCGGCACCACTCTGCTGATGAGCGAGGTCATCGCGGAGGTCACCGGGGCCGGACCGGACCGGATCGCGGTGGTGTCCGGCCCCAACCTGGCCGGTGAACTCATCCACCGCCAGCCCGCCGCGTGCGTCGTGGCCTGCCGGGACGAGGCCGTCGCCCGGCAACTTCAGGCCGCCTGCCACACCGCCTACTACCGGCCCTACACCAATGTCGACGTGGTGGGCTGCGAGATCGGCGGCGCGGTGAAGAACGTCATCGGGCTCGCGGTCGGCATCGCCGACGGTCTCGGCCTCGGCGACAACACCAAGGCGTCGCTGATCACCCGGGGCCTGGCCGAGACCGCCCGCCTCGGCCTGGCGATGGGTGCCGACCCGCGTACCTTCGCCGGCCTGGCCGGGATGGGCGACCTGGTCGCCACCGCCTGCTCACCGCTGTCGCGCAACACCAGCTTCGGTGCCAGCCTCGGCCGCGGGATGACGCTGGCGCAGACCGTCGCCACGACCCACCGGACCGCCGAGGGTGTCACCTCCTGCCGCTCGGTGCGCGATCTCGCCCGCCGACACGGCGTCGCCATGCCGGTCACCGAAGCCGTCGTCGACATCGTCCACGGCGGAAAACCGCCCCGGCTGGCGGTCAAGGAACTGATGGCCCGGTCGGCGAAACCCGAACGCGTCTGAGGACGGACGCCGACGACCTGGCCATCACCACCCCGCGGCCCGGCCGCGAGATCGGCTACCGTCGCGCGGTATGACGTATGTGATGTCCGGTCGGTTACGACTCTGGACCGAGCGGTTCGGCGATCCGACCGACCCGACCGTACTGCTGATCATGGGGGCTGAGGCGCAGAGCATCGGCTGGCCGGAAACGCTGGTACGGCGACTGGTAGCGGGCGGACGGCAGGTCATCCGGTACGACCACCGGGACACCGGGCAATCCGACGCCGTCGACTTCGACACGGAGCCGTACGCGATGACCGACCTCGCCCGGGACGCGATCGCGGTCCTCGACGGCCACGGCATCGCCGCCGCCCACGTCGTCGGCGCGTCGATGGGCGGCGTCATCGGTCAATGGCTGGCCGTGCACGCGCCCGAACGGGTGCTGACCCTCACCACCATGAACACCACCCCGATCGGTGGCGCGACCGACCGGGACCTGCCGCCACCCACGCCTGCCCTGCTGCAACAGCTCGCCGAAACCGCGAGCGTCGACCGCGACACCGACGAACAGCGGGTGGCGGCGGACATCCTCGTCCTCGACGCGCTCAACGGTGGTGAGCTGCCCTTCGACCGGGAAGCGGCGCGGGATCTGGCGGAGCGGCACTTCGCCCGGGCCAGGGACTGGACCAGGTCGGCCAACCACCACCGCGCCGGGCAGAACCGGGCCGACGTCCGACCCACCCCGTTGTCGACGATCACCGCACCGACCCTGGTCGTGGCCGGGACCGCCGATCCGATCTTCCCCCTGCCGCACGCGGAGGCGCTCGCGGAGCAGATCCCGAACGCACGTCTCGTGCCGATTCCGGGGATGGGGCACGGTTTCCTCTCGCCCGGTCTGGCCGAGCGGGTCGCCGACCTGGTTCTCGATCACACCGCCTCGGTGAGGTTCTGACGGTCACGCGTACACGGGCATGGGCGGCGCGGAGCTCTCCTCAGAGTGGCAGCCCTCGCGCGGCGAGCTCGGACGTCAGGGACAGGGCGTCCACGAACTGGATGCCCGCAGTGCCGACCGCCGTCGCCGCCGCCACGCAGGCCGCGTTGTCGTCCACGAACAGGCACTCGGTCGGCGCCCGATCGACGGTACGCAGGATGTGGTCGAAGTACCTCGGGTCGGGCTTGCGGTGACTGACGCGATGCGAGAGGAAAGCCCCGTCGAGCCACCGCTGACCCTGGTAGAGCTGTTCGACGTACGCGCCGCGCCGGGATCCCTGGTCGGAGGCGAGATAGACCCGCTCGACTCCGAGACACGGTATGACGTCCAGTAGAGCCTGATTCAGCTGGACGTTGCCGCCGAGCCACCGGTCCAGGAACGCCGCCCCGTCAGACCCTCGACATGTTCGGTGAGGACGAGCGATGCCGATTCGACAGCGCGGGGCCTTGCTTCCAGTCCACCTGGTCTGTGGTCGGACGGCACCAGGATCTCCAGCCGCGAGGCCGGCCTGCACACGAGCGAGGCGGCGTACTCCGACGCGGTGTCGGAGTACGCCGCCCGGGGGCGCCGGGAGGGTGAGCGAGTTGGCTTGGCCCGTGCGGGTCCACGCCGTTCCACCCTGTCTACTGAGCCGACCCGGCCTGCCCGCCGCCGAACACCTCCTTGACGAGCCTTTGCGTCGTCTTCTGGAACGTCTCCGCCATGGACAGTGCGGCATCGTCGACATAGTTCAGCGCGGCGGTCAGGGTCTTGCTGCCGTCGGGCGTGCTGTACATCAGCGCCGCGTGGCCTGGCATGCCGCCGTTGTGGGTGATGACGGTGCCGCGGTTTTCGCCCGCGTCCTGCACGAACACCCCCAGGCCGTAGCCGACCTTGGGATGCGGTTTGCACATCTCGGCCAGCAGCAGGGCCGGCAGGAGCTGGTGACCGTCTACGGCACCGGCTTATGGCACGTGGCTGGCACAGTGCGGCGGGTTGCGGTTGTCCGGCTTTGTACGGCGCTCCACCCCGGCCGTCGGGCCGGGGCGGCTTCCTGTGATGCTCGCTTACCGCAGTCAGTACCCCGTACTCCGGTGGCAAGCCGCGCAGCGGCGCGGCAGTCGATCGCCCCGACCCCAGCGGCCAGTAGCCACCCTCGCGATCGTCACCGCGTTGCGGCGTACGGCTCCGCGTAGGCCCTACCGGAAAACCTGCCATGATCAGACCCCAAGCCCGGGCAAATAAGGGGATGCGATGGAGCAGGGGACGGTACGCCGAGACCGGCTGCGTCTGACTCGCATCGTGCCTGTCGGGCTGGTCCTGGCCGTGCTCGCGTCGTGTGCCTGCCCGGTGGTGGTCTGGCGGGCCTACAACATGTGCGATGTCGGCGTGAACGCGACAGCGAACATAGGGCTGCTCCTGGTGGCGCCGTTGCTGCTTCTCGCCCACGTAGTGACCCTCACCGTCGGACATACTCTGATCCGCAGATGGGTTGCACCAGGCCGAGCTCAGTTCGCCTCAGCCGTACTCATCAGCCTTGTTGTGGTCGCCGCCATCTCGTGGGCATACTTCGCGCTCGCCGGCCTCCCGCTACAGAACGCCCTCTGCCCGACCGGTGAACCCCCATGGTGGCCAGACTGGATTCCTCCACGCCATGACGTCTACCCATGATCTCGAGCCTTGGCGGCCGGCCGCGCGGCCGATGCCGACCGAAGGCCGCCAGCAGGCCAGCGCGGGCCGGCCGGCGCCGCGCTGGCGCGGCGCCTTGATCCAATACAGAGGTATTCGGCAGTGTGGGGTGTGAGACGGCTTGGCGACGGCTCGGCGCGGACTGAGCGACACCTGACCCCCCTTGACGCTTTTCAAGCTGGACGGCGAGGTTGTTCAGCGTCAACGTGGCCGGCGGCGATTGCTCGGCGGTAGAGCTGCTCGGCCTCACCCGCCTCACCCCGCTCTTCGAGCAGGATCGCCAGGTCGTTCAACACACTCACGTCCCCGGCGGCGATCGCTCGGCGGTAGAGACGTTCGGCCTCGGCCTCACTCGTCTCCAAGCGAATCGCCGGATGAATACCGGGCGGCTGACCGGCCGTGCCGGGGGCCCTGGGGAAGTGAGGTGATTAGTTAGTGATCGACCTGATCAGCGCCCGGACCACGGGCGGTGCAGGGTACGCACGGGGCGTTGGCGGCACCGCTGCCGGCCAGGTCACCGGGTGTGTGGTCCGGACACCTGGCAAACGCGCGGGCGGGCCGGTCGCGCGCCACGACACCGTTAGCGGTTGCGCTACCGGTGTCCGTTTCCGCGCGTTTCCAGCGCCCCGACCAGCCTGGTAGTACCGCCGGTACTACCAGTGGGGGTACGCTCGGCCCATGACCGCGAAGCGCAGCATCAGCGTCCCGGACGACGTCAGCGAGTGGCTCGACGGCCAGCCCAACGTCTCGGCGGCGATCACTGCCGCCGTGCGCGCTCAGATGGCCGGTGGCCGGGTCGACGAGGTGATGCGTCGGGCCGGGATCGAGGTGACCGAGGCGGGCAAGGCACGGTGGCGTGACCGCCTGGAGCCGATGCCGGCCGACGTGCTCGACGCCGGCCGCCGGCTGCTCGACGACGCCGCGTGAGCCAGGAGATCGCGGTCGTCCTCGATGACACGGCGCTGCGGGCGTATGTCGCGGGGCAGGTCGCGGTGGGCGAGCTGATCGCCGAGGTCGCCGACGAGAACCGTCAGGTCGGCATCCCGGCCGCGTGTCTGGCCGCCGCGTACGCCGCCACCGCCACTGACGAGGTCGGTACCGCGCTGCTGGCCCTGCTGATGACGACCCCGGCCGTGCGGCTCCTTCCGCTCGGGGTCGAGCCCGGTGCCGACGACGTCCGCCAGACCGGTCGGTTCGCCCTGGCGGCCGGCGGCGATCTGGCGACCGGTCACGCGATCCTGTCTGCCCTGGCCAACCAGGCCCACTACGCCACCACGAAGCCCCACCCGGCCGCCGCGGTCCTGCCCGCCCGATGGGGTGTCATCGACCTCAGCGAGGCGTAGCCGCGCCGTAGACGGAAGGGCCGACGTCAGCAACGGCGTCGGCCCTTCCGTGCGTGAATCAGCGTGCCTCCGGGAAGCAGCTTCGACAGCGCGACCGGAAAGTCAGCACCGCCGGTGGACTCGAGCACCAGATCGAACGGGCCATGGGCGTCGGCGACAGCCTGCACGACCGTTGCCGCGCCAAGTTCGTGCAGTCGCTCACCGCGCGCCGGTGTGGCGGTCACCACGGTCAGTTCCGCGCCGGCGGCGGCAGCCAACTCGGTCAGGTAGTGCCCCACTCCGCCCCCACCTCATCAGCTCTGGCGAACCGGCTCGAAGAATGACGATGGCCACCCGTCGCCGGTCGACTGAAGACCCAACAATGGGCGGTTCGTTGTGCTCACTACCGAACCGGCGTGGACAGTGCTGCCGGCCGTGTTGCCCCTGCCTCCGTGTCGTAGCTGCGCCTTGCTTGTTCCACGTCGTCCAGGTGACTTGTCGCCCACTCGGCGAGGTGGGCGAAGAGGGGGGCGAGGCTACGGCCGAGGTTGCTGATCTCGTACTCGACTCGGGGTGGGACCTCGGGGTGGTAGGTGCGCACGACAAGTCCGTCGCGTTCGAGTTGCCGTAGCCGCTGGGTCAGAACCTTCGGTGTGATGCTGCTGATCTGTCGCTGCAACTCGACGAAGCGTTGCCGTCCCTGGTAGTTCAGCGACCACAGGATCGGGGTCGTCCACCGGCTGAAGACGATGTCCACGACCGGGGCGACCGGGCACGCCTGCTCGGGATCGGAGGACGCTGCGGGTGGCCAGGCTGCTTGATCGTCCTGCATAGAAGTTCCTCCAGCATAGTCACTTTCCTCTAGGTACCTACTATACCGACGATGCTAGCTTCTCCGGGTCGCCGATCAAGAGATCGAATCGCGGCGCTCGTACCCATTGATGACATGGGTGATCCCGAAGCAGAGGAGCGGTTCATGATTGTCGTAACCGGAGCCACCGGAAATGTGGGTCGCGTACTGGTAGAGACGCTGGCCGCGGCTGGCGAGCAGGTGACCGCGGTGTCACGGGGAACGTTGCCGGTGTCCATGCCGGAAGGGGCCCGGCATCAACACGCTGATCTGGCCGAACCGGAGACCCTGCGGCCGGTCGTGGACGGAGCCCGCGCGCTGTTTCTGCTGGTCGCGGGTGCCGGTGCGCACCTGAACCCCGGCGACATCCTCGACGTCGCGAAAGCCGGTGGAGTCGAGCGCATCGTCCTGTTGTCCTCGCAGGCCGCCGGAACGCGCCCCCTGTCCGTCTCGCATGCACCGCTGCGCGGCATCGAGGACGCCGTACAGCGGTCCGGCATGGCCTGGACGATCCTGCGACCGGGCGGTTTTGTCTCCAACACCTACGCCTGGGCGGAGCCGGTGCGGACCCAGCGGACGGTGGCCGCACCATTCGGCGACGTCGGCCTGCCGCTCGTCGATCCGACCGACATTGCCGAGGTCGCCGCCACGGTCCTGCGGAAGGACCAGCACGCCGGCCGGATCTACGAGCTCACGGGGCCGGCCCTGACCACACCGCGACAGCGGGCCCGGAGCATTGCCGAGGCGCTGGGCCAGCCGGTCCGGTTCGTCGACCAGACCCGTGAGGAGGCGCGCGCACAGATGATGCGGTTCATGCCCGAGCCGGTGGTCGACGGGACCCTGGCCATCCTCGGCGAGCCTCTCCCGGAAGAGCAGCGGATCAGCCCGCACACGGAGCAGGTCCTGGGCCGCGCACCGCGCACCTTCGACGATTGGACCCGGCGCCACATTCACGCGTTCCGGTAGGGACATGCGTCGCCTCATCTTCGTGCCGCAAGCGGAGCGACGTAGACGCACATCCTGAGGTCAGGCGTCGCTACGCCGGGGCTGCCTTGAAAAGGAGTTCCCGGGATGGTGTCGTATCGAGGCGTAGCCGTTCGTGGAACCAGTGTCCGGCGGCCCGGCCGGGCCGCCGGACACGAGGAGTCGGGAAAGGCTCTCATCCGGGGACTGAGAGGAGACAACCATGACGGAGTACCTGATCACCTTCAACGACGAGTGGGTGCCTGCCCACACGGCGGACGAGCTGCGCGAGAAGGGCACGGCCGCCCGGGCGGTGCTCGAGGAGATGCTGGCAGAGGATGTCCTGATCTTCACCAACGGCGGGCTCGACCGGTCCACCGCGGTGTGCGGTGTCGAGCCGGTCGACGGCAAGCCCGTTTTCACCGACGGCCCGTACGTCGAGACCAAGGAGCACCTCGGCGGCTTTGTCGTCGTGGACCTGCCCGACGACGAGGCGGCGCGCTACTGGGCTGGCCGGCTCGCGACCGTGCTCGACTGGCCGCAGGAGGTGCACCGGTTCCGAGGTCCCGGGCAGGCCCGGCGTAACGGCTCCGGGGAGAAGTGAGCCCGGTGCCCAGGTACCTGCTGTCCGTCCACGGGCCGGCCGAGCGCACCGACTCGGGCACCTGTCCCTCCCACGAGGCGATGCTGCAGGCGTTCGCCGCCACCGGCGCCTTCAACGAGAGGCTTCAGCGGGACGGTCACTTCGTCTTCGCCGGCGGCCTGGAGTCCGCGACGACCGCCACCACCGTTGACGGCCGGGGCGAGAAGCCGGCCTTCACCGACGGGCCTTACCAGGAGACGCGGGAGTGCCTCGGCGGCTTCTGGGTCATCGAGGCGGCCGACCTCGACGTGGCACTGGCGCTCGCCGTCGAGGGGTCGAAAGCGTGCCGCGGCACGGTCGAGGTGCGTCCCTTCCGAACCGCGGAATCCGTCCGAGCGCTGCCAGAGTCGTGACCGGTCCCACCGTCGCGCAGGCGATCACCCGTGTCCACCAGGAGGAGTGGGCGCGGGTGGTCGCCTGCCTCGCGCGTCGTTTCGGCGACCTTGACGTCGCGGAGGAAGCGACGGCCGAGGCGTTCATGGTGGCTGCGGAGCGGTGGCCGCGCGAGGGTGTACCGCCCAATCCCGGCGGTTGGCTCGCCACCACCGCGACCCGCAAGGCGATCGATTGGCTCCGTCGCGAGTCGCAGCGCGACGCCAAACACCGGGAGGCCCGAATCGTGTACGACGACACCCCTCCCGAGCCGACCGGCCCGGTCGAGGACGACCGGCTCAGACTGGTCTTCACCTGCTGCCACCCCGCGCTCGCGATGGAGGCCCGGGTGGCGCTCACCCTGCGCCTGCTCGGCGGCCTCACCGTCCCCGAGATCGCCCGCGCCTTTCTGGTGCAGGAGACCACGATGGCGCAACGGATCACCCGCGCCAAGGCGAAGATCAAGGCGGCACACATCCCCTACCGGGTGCCCTCGGCCGACGACATCCGCGAGCGGCTCGCCGGCGTGCTCGCGGTCGTCTACCTCATCTTCAACGAGGGCTATCTGGCCGGCGAGGGGGACGACCCGGTGCGGGTCGACCTCACCGACCAGGCGATCCACCTCGGCCGCCTGCTCCGGACCCTCCTTCCGGACGACGGCGAGGTAGCCGGACTGCTCGCCCTGATGCTCTTCACCGACGCCCGTCGCCCGGCGCGCGTGTCCCACACCGGGGAGCTGGTGACCCTCCACGAGCAGGACCGCGGTGCCTGGGACCGCACCCTCATCGCCGAGGGCAACGCCCTGGTTCGGGAGCGGATCGAGGCGGTGGCGGCCGGCGGTGGCCCGCCCGGGCGCTACCAACTGCAGGCCGCGATCAACGCGGTCCACACGGAGGCCCCGTCCGCCCGAGACACCAACTGGTCCACGATCGTCGCCCTCTACGGCCGCATGGTGCTGCTCGACCCCTCGCCGATCGTGCGGCTCAACCGGGCCGTCGCGGTCGCCGAGATCGACGGCCCCGGTGTCGGGCTCGCCGAGATCGACCGGCTCGCCGAGGTTCTTGACGGCTACCACGCCTTCCACGCCGCGCGCGCCGACCTGCTGCGGCGACTCGGCCGCGGCGGCGAGTCGCGGGCGGCGTACGACCGGGCCATCGATCTCGCCGGCAACCCCGCGGAACGGGCCTACCTCACCCGCCGTCGCAACCAGCTCGCCGGCTGACGCGGGTGATGGACGCCGCCGAGTGGAAGGACCTGGACGAGTTCCTGTTTGCTCGGGCGATGCAGCACGACAGCCCGAAGCTGCTGTTCCGCCTCGCGTGCGAGTACCTGCTCTCGTCGCGGGTGATCCGGCCCCGACGTGCTGCGCTCCGGTGACGTGTTCGTGCCCGGCGGCCGGCGTTACGCCGACCCGGCGTCGTTCCTGCTCACCGCCGAGGCGTGGGCTCCGCAGAAGCTGGAGTTCCGCCACCTGGTCGGCAAGTCGGTGGAGGCTGCCGACGCGCTCGCGCAGGCCGGCGACGAACTGCACACTGCCCTGACACCGACCTGGAGACCCAGCTGGCCAAGGGTGATCGGTGCGAGGTGCGGCGACCGACGCCGGGGAACTGATCATCTCGCCGCTGTCCGCGGAGGATGTGCCGGCCGAGGCCGATGCGCTGCGCACGGAGCTGGGCCGGCATCGTCGTTTTCGGGACGGCCACGGCGCCTCCAGCGCGCCGGCCCTGACACCCGGCCAGTCCGGTCGTTGCTGTCATACGGCTTTGAGGCTCTCCGTGGGAGCTTGGTGCGCCACGGGCAGGGGGCGGACGGTGCCGGCTATGAGTACGGCCACGCCGAGGAGTGCGGCGACAATGACCAGGCCGCGTAGCACGGTGAGGTGGTTGCCGAGGACGCCGATGGTGGGCGGTCCGGCGAGAGCCGCGCAGTAGCCGATCGAGGCGATGACGCTGACGCGGGCGGCGGCGCGGCGTGGATCGTCGCCGCCGGCGCTCATACCGACCGGGAAGCCGAGTGAGACCCCGAGCCCCCAGAACAGGCAGCCGGCGAAGGCGTAGAGGAACGTGGGTGCGAATACGAACAGTACGACTCCGGCGATGCCGATCAGGGCCAGGAGGCGCACGACGGCGGTGCGGCCGTAGCGGTCCAACAGCGCCGGGCCGAACCAGCGGCCGGTTGTCATGGCGATGAGGAATGCCGCGAAGGCAAGTGTGCCGAGGGCGTCCGGGACGTGGTACCCATCGATCGCGGCGACGCTGATCCAGTTGTTGCCGACGCCCTCAGCGAAGGCGAAGGCGAACACGAACACCCCGATGAGCAGGGTGCGCGGTTCCCGCCAGGCGGTCAGCGCGCTGGCCGTCGGCGCCTGCTCGGGCCCGTCCGGTCCGGTCGGTTCATGATCGGCGACGAACCGCTGGGCTTGCCACACCACGCCGACCGCAATCAGCACGGCGACGGCGGTCAGGTGCACGGCGACCGGCGCGTGCAGGGCCACCATTGCCGCGCCCAGGAGCGCGCCGACGACCGTTCCGAGGCTAAACCCGGCGTGGAAGCGGGACATGATCGACCGGCGGAGATGTCGTTCCACCACGGTGCCCTGCACGTTCATCGCCACATCCCAGGCGCCGTGGGCGAAACCGACCAGGAACAGCCCGACCACTACCGGTACGACGCCGGCGAGTGTGCCGACGGCGGCCGTAGTGAGGCCGACGCCATGCAGGACGGCCATCACCGTAACAACGCGCGCCGAGCCGATCCTGGTCACCACCAGGCCGGAGAGCGGTAGCGCCAGCAGAGACCCGGCGGCGACAGCGAGTAGCAGCATGCCGAGAGCCGCCGGATCGAGATCGAGTCGGTCGCGGACCTGGGGAATCCGGGAAGCCCAACTGGCGAACGCGAAGCCCGAACCGATGAAGGCAGCGTAGGTTGCCGTGCTGGCAGCACCGACCGCTTGCGGCGTGACCGACGTGGCGGCGGTCGGGGTCATCGTGTTCCGCAAACCGCGAGTAAGAGCGGGCCCCACCAAGTCACCAACATGTTTTCGAACATAGCAAACGATTTTTGTGTTCGAAACGTTGTCTTCTAGGCGAGGCTGGGGTTCAATGGCGGCATGATGATCGGTGACCGCCATCGGCGGATCCTCGACGCGGTGCAGCAGGCCGGCGAACTCGGCGTCGGCCAGCTCGCCGAGCTGACCGGCACCTCGGAGATGACCGTGCGCCGAGACCTGGAACAGCTGGCCGATCACGGGATGCTCGAGCGCTACCGCGGCGGCGCGCGCAGCCTCACCCTGCGCGGCGAGGCACCTCCCTTCGCCCTGCGCATGCAGGAAGGCCGGGACGCCAAGCGCCGTATCGCGCAGGCAGTCGCCGGCCTGATCGCCGACGGCGAGGCCGTCGTCATCGACAGCGGCACCACCTGTCTGGAGGTCGCCCGCCTGCTCACCACGCGCCGACTCACGGTCATGCCGCTCTCGCTGCATACGGCGAACACCCTGGCCGGCGCTCCTCAGCTTCGGCTGCTGCTGCCCGGGGGTGAGCCTCGGACCGACGAACTGGCCCTGACCGGCCCGCTTACCGAGGCGTCGTTGGCCGCGCTGCGCTTCGACACCGCGGTCCTCGGCTGCTGCGGGCTGACGGCCGCCGGGCTAACCGCCTACGACCTTGCCGACGCCGCGATCAAACGCGCGATCATCGCCTCGGCCCACCGCGTCATCGCCGTCGCCGACCCCGCCAAACTTTCACGTACGACCTTGGCGTTCGTGGCGCCCATCTCGGCGCTCAGCATGGTCGTCACCACCGACGACGCATCCGACGAGGACACCGAAGCCCTTGTCGGCGCCGGCACCATTGTCCACGAGGCGTGACGGCCATGCCCGACATCATCCTGTTCGACCTATTCGGAGTCATCGCCCGCCACCAATCCCCGGCAGGCCAACAGGCGCTCGTCGCGACCGCCGGCGTCCCCGCCCCCGCGTTTTGGGACGTCTACTGGCGGCTACGCGCGCCCTACGACCGGGGAGAGGTCACCGGCGCCGAGTACTGGTACCAGGTCACCACCGAACTGGGTATCACGTTCGACGCGGACCAGGTCAGTGCGCTCATCCGCGCAGACATTGCGAGCTGGAACGCCGTCAACGACGACATGGTCGCCCTGATCGAACAGGCCGCGGCCTCAGGCGTGCGCCTGGCACTCCTGTCGAACGGCCCCGAGGAACTCGCCGCCTACTACGAACAGCACCACACTCGCTGGCTGCAGCACTTCGAACTCATCGCCTTCTCGTGCCGCATCGGCCGGGCCAAACCGGAACCCGAAGCCTTCTGCTGGTGCTGTCACAAGCTGGGCGTGACACCCGAACAAATCCTGTTCATCGACGACCGCACCGAAAACGTCCACGCCGCGCAGCGCCTCGGCATACACACCCACCTGTTCACCGACCCCGCCACGACAGCGCAAAAGATCAACAACACGTGGCGGCGGCCCGTCGCCGCGCCCGCGATGTAGCGGCCAACGCGCGCGCATCAAGGCCGGTGGACGAATCGCCGCGCGGCGGGCTCGTCGAAGGGCAGGACGTCGCCGTTAAGCACCTGCCAGGTCTGTACGTCGGCGTCCACGCGCTGCTGGGGCGTCGTGCGGGGCGCCTTCGCCGAGGCCATCAAGTGATTGAGAAACCGTGCAGTCGGAGGCGGAAGTTCGTCGGCCGCAGCCGGTTGACCTGCCATGGCCCGGGCCCACGCAGACCTGACCTCCGCGCAAAGTCGCTCATGATCGACACCACTGGGATCCGGTGACCCGCTTCTTACCGGCACCCCGACACGTGGAGCCAGCCCGTTCCAGCACGCTGTATGCCGTATCTGCCCGGCCTGACCACGGTCTTGGCCGACGGTGGCGTCGAGTACGTCGTCGAGGCTCGTGAGCTTGGCATGGTGACGTTGCCTCATGAGCCGGAGTGTCTGGATTCAGGTTGGGCGGCGTCAGAGAGACCCGGTACGGGTCGGCAAATCGGTGTGCACCATAACTGTCATTATGGTGCACACCGATTTGCCCCACTTTGGCAGTCGGACCCCCAGGGGGCCGTTTAACAGATTGCATTGACCAATAATTCGATAATCCTGCTCAAGATGTGGTCCACGCGACCGACGGTAGGTCGGGTGCCGGTACGAAACGCGTCACCAGCCGCAAACAGGCGTGGGTGGTCTCAGGCTGGGTCGGTGGCGGAACCTGTTCGAGTAGGCGCGGCGCGGGACTGGCTCGACGGTGCGGCTGCGCCGGGCGATGGTCGTGCTGGCCTCCGCAGGCGGTAACACGTGCCGGTGATCGCCCGACTCGTGCGGGCCAATGAGGACTCTGTCCGGCAGGTGATCCACCGGTTCAACGAGATGGGGATGCCGAGCCTGCACACCCAGGGGGCGGGTGGCCGTCCCCGCCAGATCAGTGCTGACGACGAGCATTTCATCGTTGCGACGGCCAACACCCGCCCGGCCACGCTCGATCGGCCGTTCACGTATGCGGTGGAGTATCCGCAAGCTCGCCGCGGCGCAGTTCGCCGAGGGTGGTGATGAGGTCGGCCAGGGACCGCGAAAAGCCGGTCAAGGCTCGGTACGACGGGGTGTTGCCGGGGGGAGAGGAAGGCCAGACACGCGGCGCCGACAGCGGTCAGTTGCGGCCGGTCGGTGTCGCGGCCGGACTGCTTCTCGGCGAAGATACGCCGACATCCGACGGCGGTGAGGGCATCGAGTTGGCGCTCGAGTTTTGTCCGCTGGGGGTTTCTTGGCGTCCTTTGGCGTTGTAGTCGTCGAACAAGTGAGCGGGACTTGCCTGATGGCTATGGCCGGGTGGCGGCTTGCGAGGCGAGAAACAGGCGGTCGAGGTGGTAGGTGAGGATGCTCAGTGCGGCGTCGGCGCCGCGTTGTCCCCCGAGGACGCTGGAGCCAAGACCGTTGGTGAGGGCAAGTAGGCCTGCGGCGGTGAGGTCGGGGTCCAAATCAGCAAGCGTGGTGCCGGTTTGTTGAGCGGTGCGGAGCTGGTTGGCGAGAAAGCGTTCGAGTAGGTCGGGGTGGGGCGCCCCGTGCTTGGTCAGTTCCGGTTCGGCGAGTACCAGGCTGTAGAAGGCGGCGTAGGTGCGGGCCAGCCGGATGCTCTCGGCGTCGGTCGGCAGGATCGCGGTCAGGGTGCCGGTGACGATGTCGCGCGGGGCGGGCGGCGAACCGAGTTCCTCGATGCGGCGGGCGACCCGGGCGCCGAGCTCTTCGGCGAGGTAGCCGAGCGCCGCTAGGAGCAGCTCATCCTTGGTGTGGAAGTAGTACTGCACCAGCCGCACGGACACCTCGGCTGCTGCGGCGACCTCGCGCATGCTGGCGTGCTGCAGTCCACGTTGCTCGGCGATGCGCAGCAGAGCGCCGGCGATGTGTCGGCGACGCTGGTCATGGTCGACGCGTTTGGGCATCGGGCACCGTCCATAGCTTGAATCTCTTAATGATACGGTCGTACCATGAAAGCGCCGAACCAGATCAGCGACTTCACCAGCGACCGCACCCGGACACAATTCCACACCGTCTACCAGCAGGCACTGACGCGGCTGTGGCCAGTGCAGCCGGAGACGGTGGTCGCCTCGACCCGCTTCGGCGACGTCGTCGCGTACCGTTTCGGGGCTACGCAGGGCACGCCGGTCGTGCTGCTGCCCGGCGCCGGCGGCAACGCCCTGAGCTGGACCCGTTACGTGACCCGCCTGGCTGCCTGCCATCCCGTCATCGCCCTGGACCTGATCGGCGAGCCCGGCGCCGCCCGGCAGACCGCCCCTGTCACCAGTGACCGCGACGCCGCCGACTGCCTGGCCGAGGCGCTCACCGCCCTCGGTGCGCAACCGGCGCACATCGTCGGCATGTCCTACGGCGGCTGGCTGGCACTGCACCACGAACTGCAGTTCCCCGGCCGCAGCGCCAGCCTGACCTTGATCGACCCAGCGGGCTTCGGCGCCGTCAGCGGCCGGTTCCTGCTCTGGGTGGTCACCGGCGGCCTAGCCAGCCTCACCCCCGGACCGGTACGCCGCCGTCTGGCGGGCCCGCTGGCCAACGCCACCCTGCGCGACGAGGAACTCATGGGCCTGCTTCGGGTATCCCTGTCGTTCCGGCGGCGGCTCCCGGCTGCGGCCCCACTCACCGACGCCGAGCTGACCTCGATCACCGCACCCACCCTGGTCCTGCTCGGCGCCCGCAGCCAGATGTACGACGCCGCAGCCGTGGCCGAACGCATCGACACCCTCATGCCTGCAGCCCACACTGAGATCGTTCCGCACGCAGGACACGACCTACCCCTGCACTCCCCGGACCTGGTCGCCGCTCGCATCAACAAGTTCCTGGCCACCCCAACCGGGCAGCACCCCTGATGCCGTCTGGAAGCGAGGCCGACTTAGCTTGGACCGAATGGATCAACTTGCAGGGCCGAGCGCGAGTCGGCTGGCCATGTCGAGTTTGACCTCGCTGTACGGCGCGACGTGGGTCCAGAACAGCGGGGTCAGACCACTCCTCGTCGGCGAGGACGTCCTGGACCATGAGGGTGCTGAGTAGCGTTGGCGATGCGGATGTCGTCCTCTCCGTGCCCGTGCTGGGCGCTCCCGGCGATCGCGCGGATCCCGGTATTCGTGCCGTACGCATAAATCGCGAGCGGCAGCCGCTCGGCGAGAACCTCGGGAGCGAGGTCAGTTCGCGCTTGTCGTCCAACAGTGTCCAGTGCTTGACCAGCCCATCGAGATCCAACGATCGCCATGGCCCGGCACCATCCCGCACCGAGGTCGGGGCCTCAAGGCTGGGCTCGGTCGAGGGCTCGCAGCGCTGACCTCGCGCCAGGCGAAGATCGCCCGCGAGGTGCACGAGAAGACCGGACCTGATGGGCGTCGGGTGAAGACGGTCGAGCATATTGCCGCCGAGTTCGGTGTCACTCAGCCCGGATCTACCGGCACCTGGCGAAGCTGTCGAGCGCTTCCGCGCGGCCGTGATGGGGGTTTGTGCTGGACGAATGCCCTTGAACCAGCCACCACGCGTGAAGCCCAGATGCGCTCTCGCCTACCACTCCATTATCTCATGGGCGCCATTTTCAACTACAACCGGTAGTTGCTTTTGGCGCATCCGGTGACCGCTACGGTGCCCGGCATGCTTACTGGTGAGGAGAAGTTCGTTCGTTCGGGGCGAGTGCGGCTGTGGACCGAGAGTTTCGGCCGCCCTGGTGACCCCACTGTTCTGTTGGTCATGGGTACCTCAACGCAGGGCATCGGCTGGCCTGATGCGCTGGTAGAAGCTCTCCTAGGCAGCGGCCGCCGAGTGATCAGGTTCGATCACCGCGACACCGGCCGTTCCGATTCCGTCGATTTCACAACGCATCCGTACGCGCTCGCCGACATGGCAGCCGACACGGCCGCCGTTATGGACGGTTACGGCATCACGGCGGCACACATCGTCGGGACGTCGTTGGGCTCGGCGATCGGGCAGTGGCTCGCTGTGCACCAGCCGGCTCGAGTACGCACGCTGACCACGATGGCCTCCTCTCCGATGGGCAACAATCCAGGACCGGCGTGGGTCCGGGCCATGGCAGGTCAACCGGCTGCGGCCGACGAACTTCCGCCTCCGACTGCACGATTCCTCAACCACTTGATGGCCTCGGCGAAGGCGCCCCGCACGACGCCCCAGCAGCGCGTGGACGCCGACGTACAGACCTGGCAGGTGCTTAACGGCGATGTCCTGCCCTTCGACGAGCCCGCCGCGCGGCGATTCGTCGGACACTGCTACGCCCGGGCCAACAACGTCGCTGCCGCCTCGAATCACGATCTCGCCGGGCGGCGCTGGGACGATGACCGGCGGGCCTCCTTGTCCTCCATCACCGCTCCAACCTTGGTCATACACGGCAGCGATGACCCGCTGTTCCCTCAGGCCCACGGTGAAGCCCTCGCGGCACAGATCCCGGCGGCGCACCTGGAGATCGTGCCCGGCATGGGCCACCACCCGTTCTTCTCGCCGGGACTCACCGAGCAGATCGCCGACTCGATCATCCGCCACACAACCTGATTTCAGGCCGCCCGCACCCGGGCCATAGCCGGACACGGATCACCCGTACCTTGGCTATGACCCGGGTGCGGGCATTGGCGCCGGTGAACGGGGCGGCATTCAATGCGAGTCGGCTGGTCATGTCGAGTTTGACCTCGCCGTACGGGACGACGTGGGTCCAGAACATGCGTGATGCCGGCGGCATCGATGCTCAGATCGGTCACGCGAGGATGCTCGCGGTCGCGGCGGCGCGTTCCAGCACCCCGGTACACGGTGGGCCGCGACACCTCGAACAGTTCGGCGAGTTCGGCGAAGGTGTGCGCGCCGGCGGCGTGCAACTCGAGCAGGTGCGCCTGCCGGGGCGCGGACAGCTTCGGGGCGCGGCCCTTGAGCTTGCCCTTGGCCTTGTCGATGGCCACGCCTTCGCGTCAACCCCGGCTGTGGAGAAACTCTTCGCGGTCGGCTCCGGCACGCCGCGACGCCGACCGCGCCGAGTCGGAGCTGGCCGGCAGCAACGGCAGCCGTACGCCAGGGGTCGGGATGCGACCCTGTGCGTGCAGGACCGCCTTGACGACAGTGGGATTGGGCTCGGCGAACATCGCGCTCGACATCACGGCGAGGCGGTGACCGAGCGCCCGGGCCCGAACAGCGTCGCCGGCCCGCCAGGCGTCGATCAGTTCGACGAAGCGTGCGGTGTCGAAGTGTGCCGAGGCCAGGATGCCGCCCTGCGCGCCGAGGGCCAGCAGAGGCGAGATGACCACGTCGTCGCCGCCGAGCACCGCGAAGCCGGACGGTGGCTCGGCGAGCAGCGTGACGACGGCGGCATCGATCCCGCCGGCGGCGTATTTGACGCCGACAACGCCGTCAAGGGCAGCCAGCCGTACGAGGGCGTCGGGGGAGAGGTGCTGCCCGGTCCGGTACGGCACGTGGTAGACGACGAGCGGAACCGGACTGGCTGCGGCCAGTGCCGCGAAGTACGCGACCACTCCCGCTTCCCCAGGGCGGAGAAACGGCGGCACCAGGCTCAGCGCCGCGGTGACCTCCGGCCGGCCGTGGAGGGCCCGCAGTTCCTCGACCGTGTTGGCGCCGACCAGCAGTTGGGCCGAACGCTCGGCGCAGACCCGGGCGATCACGTCGACGACGGCGTGTTGCTCCATCGCGCTCAGCGACGAGGGTTCCGCCGTGGTGCCCAGTGCCACGACGCCTGACGCGCCCGCTTCCAGCACCTGGTGAGCCAGGGCTTCCAGCGCGGTGAGGGCGACCGCCCCCGTGTGGTCGAACGGAGTTACCAGGGGGACGTACAGGCCGGTGAGTGTCATGGTCACAGCGTCTGGCACGCAGACAGGTAAGGTCCAGTTCACATTACTTACCGAAAACGTAAGCTCTACTGATGCTTGACGTGCGCCGGCTACGGCTCCTGTCCGACCTCGCCCGCCTCGGCACCATCGCCGCGGTCGCCCAGGCGCACACGTACACGCCCTCGGCGGTCTCCCAGCAACTGTCCGCGCTGGAACGGGAGGCGGGCACACCGCTGCTGGAACGCACCGGCCGTCGGGTTGCCCTCACCCCGGCCGGCCGGGTGCTCGTCGAGCACTCCGAGACCGTTTTCACCGCCCTGGAGCGGACCACGGCCGCGCTCGCCGCCGTGGCCACCGGCCTGTCCGGCCCGCTGCGGATCGGCGCCTTCCCGACCGCGGTCCGTACGCTCCTGCCGTCGACGCTGGTGGCACTCGGCCGGCAACACCCCGGGCTGGAGCTGATGGTGACCGAACTGGACCCGGTCGCGGTACCGGCGGCCCTGGGCGAGCGGCAACTCGACGTCGGGCTGCTGCACGACTACGACGTTGTGCCGGTCAAGCCGGACCCGGCGCTGGACGCGGTGTCGTTACTGGAGGAGACGGTGTTCCTCGCCCTGCCCGACACCTCGCCGACCGCCGAGCACACCAACCCGTTGTCGGACGTCCGGGACGCCGCCTGGATCATGGCTAGTCCGGGCACCCTCTGCCACACCGTCACACTGCATGTCTGCCGTACGGCCGGTTTCACGCCCAGGGTGCGTCACCACGCCGACGATTTCGTCACCGTGCTCGCCCTGGTCGCAGCCGGTCAAGGCGTCTCGTTGGTACCCCAACTCGCCGCCGCGCGTCCGCCCGTCGGGGTCCGGCTGATCCCGTTGACCACCCGTCGGCGGACCCGCGTCGCGTACCGCCGGGGCGCCGCCGCCCACCCGGCCGTCGCCGCCTTCGTGGCCGCGATCCGCGACTCCGCCAGCGTCTTCACCGACCAGCACGCCCCGGGTTCCTGACCGCCCTGACGTGATGGCGATGGGTGGGCCGCCCGCCCCGTCACCCGTCGCGCGGTTGCTGGTCACGCCGGTGGGTAGTGCGTCGCCAGGTAGGTGTGCAGCGTGGCCGAGGCGTGCAGGCGGCGGAGGCTGAGCTGGTGGACCTGCTCGTCGCGACGCGACAGTTCGGCGAGGGCGCGTTCCAGGCTGCCGTTGGAGCGCATCGTGGCGATGACGGAGTCGATGATCGGGAAGGCGAAGCCACCGGCGCGCAGCACGGCGACGAGGTGGGCGGCGCGCTGTTCGGCCGGGTCGTAGAGGCGGTAGCCGGTTGTCGGGTCCCGCTGGGGTTGTAGCAGTCCCCGACGTTCCCACAGGCGCAGAACCGGAGTGCGGACTCCGATGTCGGCGGCGACCTGGCCGACGCGGGCCCGGCGCCGGACGGCGGGTGCCGGTCCGCCGGCCGTTTGGGCGAAGGCGTGGGTGGCGGCGGCGATGGTGGCGCGTTCACGGGCGAGCTCGGCGTGACTGTCGTCGACGGCGGCCAGTGCGGCGGTGAGGTTGCCGTGGTGGACGGCGGTGAGGATCGCGCGGGCCCGGGCCCAACCGTGGCCGGCCGCGAGGGCACGGGCGGTACGCAGAGCATCTGCGTGGTGGTCGGTGAAGACCCGGTAGTTGTTGGCGGCGCGCCCGGCGGGTGGCAGGAGTCCGGCCGCCAGGTAGTTGCGCACCTGTTGCTCGGTGACCCCGGCCAGCCGGGCCAACTCGACCAGACGCCACCGCTGCTCGTTCACCTTGCCAGCCTATTTGAGGGTTTCGGGGCTGTCCGACCCGGAGATTCGGGCAAAAGTCTCTAATAGGAATTCAATGAGAAAATTGAAGCATGGATGCGAACGAAATGAAGCGGTACATCTGTACGGCGTTCGAGGGGGTCAGGGCTCTCGAAAGTGCCGGCGACACGTTCCTGCTGTACGACCCGGACGGCGATCTCCCCGCCGAGCGCCAGTTTCCCTTCGCGACGATCGTGACGGGGGATCACTACGAGACCGTCTCGGCGTTGAACCGGCCGGACACCTACCGGCTCAACATCGGCCTGACGAAGGTCACGTACACCGGTTCGTTCGGCGCCGCGCCCACCCACCGCGACGCCGACGGCGTGCTGGAGACAGGGTTCGACTACGCGGCGGTGGACACGCTCATGCCCCATCCGGTCTATGCCGCCCAGTACTGGGTGTGTGTGGTGAATCCGGGCGCGCAGACGCTGGAGACCGTGCGGACGTTGCTCGCCGAGGCACACGGGTTCGCGGCGCGGAAGTACACGAACCAGCAGGGTCGGCGCGTGCACCGGCCGGAGGGGGTCAGCTAGTCGGCGCGGCGGGCTCGCGGTCGGTGCCGGACACTGTGAGGGTGCGGGTCGGACAGGCGGGCGCGGTGGCCGCCGAGTGGGTTGCGCGGTACGCCCGCGACGAGGCTGGGTACGCGGGCGCGTACCTGGCCGGCTCGACGACGTGGCTGCCCGAGGATGCCGAACTGGCTCCGACCTCCGATGTCGACGTCGTCGTGTTGACGGCGGGGGACCCTCCCGGGGTGAAGCTGGGCAAGTTCCGTTACCACGGGGTGTTGTTGGAGGTCACTCACCTGGCCCGCGCCGAGTTCACCTCGGCCGATCGCGTACTGGGCTCGTTTCGCCTGGCCAGCAGCTTCCGTACGGACACGGTCATCGACGATCCCGGCGGTCACCTGCGCCTGCTCCAGTCGCGGGTGGCCGCTGGCTTCGCCGAGTCGGCCTGGGTACGGCGCCGGTGCGAGGACGCCCGGTGCGCGATCGCGGGTGGGCTGCGGGCCCTCGACGCCTCGGCCGCGCTCCAGGACCGGGTGCTGGCGTGGGTGTTCCCGACAAGTGTCACCACACAGGTGCCGCTGGTGGCCGCACTGCGTAACCCGACGGTACGCCTGCGGTACCCGGCGGTCCGGGAGGTGCTCGCCGGCTACGGGCACTCCGCCATCTATCCGTACCTGTTGGAGTTGCTCGGCTGTGCGGGGATGACTCGTCGCCGGGTCGGGTACCACCTGCGCCAACTGTCCCGAACCTTCGACGCGACCGTGCCGGTGGCCCGTACCCCGTTGTTCTTCAGTTCCGACATCACCACCGGGGCCCGGACGGTCGCGATCGACGGAAGTCAGGCCCTGGTCGATCGGGGTGACCACCGCGAGGCGGTCTTCTGGATCGTTGTCACCTTCGCCCGCTGTCACCAGATCCTGTCCGTGGACGCGCCGGCACTGGGCGATGCTCTCGCGCCGGCGTTCGAGGAGTTGGTCGCCGACCTGGGCGTGACCGGTACGGAGGATCTTCGTCGCCGGTCCGACCAGGTGCTCCGGTTTCTGCCCGAACTCTGGGCCGCCGCCGAAGCGATCATCGCCGTGAATCCCGGCGTACGTCACCGCTAGCGGCGCGACCCGTTTCGATGTGACTGGCGGAAGTGCTTGACCACACCCTCGGTCAGCCCTATATTTAACACGTCAGTTAATTAACGGTGAGGTTAAACGTGATGGCGACGGACCGGCTCAGCGTGATCTTCGCGGCGCTGGCGGACCCCACCCGGCGGGCGATCCTGGCCCGACTCGCGGAGGGTGACGCGACCGTCACGGAGCTCGCCGAACCGTTCTCGATCAGCCTGCCGGCGATCTCGCGACACCTGAAGGTGCTCGAACACGCCGGGCTCATCTCCCGCAGCCGAGAGGCCCAGTGGCGGTCCAGCAGTCTGAACGCCGAGCCGCTCCAGGAGGCGACGGCATGGATGGAGCGCTACCGGCAGTTCTGGGACGCCAACTTCAACCGACTCGACGCGCACCTGCGCCGAATCCAACACGCACGCTCGACGCAGCAGACCGACCGTGAAACCTGAGAGGAACAGCGCGATGACGAACCCGACCGCGGACAAGGAACTGGTCATCACCCGGATTTTCGACGCGCCGCGTGAGCTGGTCTACCAAGCGTTCACCGACCCCGACCAACTCGCCCAGTGGTTCGGGCCGGTCGGCTTCTCGGTGCCCCGTGACAGCATCGACCTCGACGTCCGGGTCGGCGGCCACGAGCGCTTCACGATGGTCAGCGACGACGACCCGACCTTCACCTCGCCGGTGGACGCGACCTTCAGCGAGGTGATCGAGAACGAACTGCTGGTCGGCGCCGAAGACTGGGAGGGCGCACCCGGTCAGTCCGCGACCAAGGGCATGTACATGCGGATCGAGTTCCACGACGAGGGCGGTAAGACCCGTCTGGTGCTGCGGCAGGGGCCGTACACCGAGGAGATCGAAGCCATGGCGCGCGAGGGTTGGAACAGCTCGTTCACGAAGCTCGACACCCTGCTCTCGGACTGATCCGACCCGTCCACGTACCGCCGGCGACACGCGGGGCGGTACGTGGACGGACCACGTGGCGGCGAGGATCACCACGAGTGGAACCGGGGCCGACCCCCGTCTTGCCGGCCCCGGTTCCGCCTGGCGTCAGCCCGCGTACGGCTGTCGGTCCCGGGCTTCACGCAACGCCTCGCCCCACCAGGCGAGCTGGTCGAGCAGGGCCTTCGCCGCCGCGTCGCAGTCCGCCGGATCGTGCGGGTGCCCATCGGGACCGAAACGGGCCCAGGCACCGTGGAAGCTGACGGTCTCGCGCACGGTCACGGCGTGAAGTTCGGCGAACACCTGGCGCAGGTGTTCCACTGCGCGCAGGCCACCGGAGAGACCGCCGTAGGAGACGAAGCCAACGGGCTTGGCCTGCCACTGGGTGAAGTGCCAGTCGATGGCGGCCTTGAGCGAGGCCGGATAGCTGTGGTTGTACTCGGGCGTGACCACGACGAACGCGTCGGCCAGGTCGAGTCGACCGGTCAGGCCGGCGAGGACCCGCGCCACCTCGGCCGGAGGTTCCTTGGTGAGCGCGGTTGGCAGCGGGGTCTCCGCCAGGTCGATGAGGTCCACGGTCAGGTCGTCGCGCTGCTCGGCGTGGGCGACGAACCACCGGGCCGCGGTGGGCCCGAAGCGTCCGTCACGGTTGCTGCCGATGATGACCGCCACCCGCAGGGGTGGCCGGGTGGTCAGGCTCTGCTCGTCTGCGTTCATCTGCGTCCGATTCCTCTGCTGTCGGTGACTGTCCGTCGTCTGAGGACAACAAGATGGACAGTAGGACCTCAACATTTGTTAAGGTCAAGGGCGACCGAGAAGGAAGAGCGTGAGCATGGACGAACTGACCGTCGGCGAACTGGCGGCACGCAGTGGCGTGGCCGTCTCGGCCCTGCACTTCTTCGAACGGCAGAACCTGATCAGCAGTCGCCGTACCCCGGGAAACCAGCGCCGGTACCGGCGGGACGCGCTGCGCCGGGTCGCGCTGATCCGGATCGCCCAGCGCGTCGGGATTCCGCTGGCCCGGGTCGCCGAGGTGCTGGCCGTGCTGCCCGACAACCGTACGCCCAACCGGGAGGACTGGCGGCGGCTGGCCGAATGCTGGCAGGGCGAACTGGACCAGCGGATGCGCCACCTCCAGCAACTGCGCGACGAGTTCACCGACTGCGTCGGGTGCGGGTGCCTGTCACTCGACCGTTGCCCACTGGTCAACCCACAGGACCGGCTGGGCGCCCAGGGCCCCGGACCGCGACGACTACTGGGTTCCTCGACGACCACCACCGGCGACTGCGCGCGAACAGACCAACCGGACCCGACAACCACCAGCGAGAAGATGTGCGGCTACCGGCCCACCACCGCCGACGAGACCTGCGTACCCGCCAACTGAGCCCAGGGGCGCCGCCAGTGGCGTGGGCGCGATCTCGAAAGGGCCGGGCGCGCCTCGGACGGCAACCGCGACCAGACTGAGAAGCTTTTTCACATGCCCCGTACCGTCGGCACGCCCGCCGTCCAACGTCCATCGGCCCAGGCCGCCCTCACCACCGGGCCGGTCGACTTCACCGAGGCGTGGCTGCGCAACCGGCGGCTCTCCGAACACACCCGGGCGGCGTACCGGCGCGACATCGCCGGCTGGCTCACCTGGTGCGCCGGCCGCGACCTCGACCCGTTACGGGCGACCTTTCTCGACGTCAACTCCTACGGGCGGGACCTGGAGTCGACGGTCGATCCACGCAGCGGCCGCTCCCTCACCCCGGCCACCGTGGCCCGCAAACTGTCGGCCCTGTCCAGCTGGTACGACTTCCTCGCCCGGTTGCGGGCGGTCGACGCGAACCCGGTCTCCGGCGCCGACCGGCCCCGGGTGAGCCGGGACCATTCCGCCACAGTGGGCATGACCCCGGACGAGGTCGACGCACTGCTCGCCGCCGCCGACGCCGACACCGGCCCGACCGCCGCCCGTAACCGGGTCGCCCTGGCGTTCCTCGCCGACCTGGGATTGCGGGTCGGGGAACTGGTCTCGCTCGACCTCAGCGACCTCGGCTACGAACGCGGGCACCGCAGCATCCGATTCGTCGGCAAGGGAGGACGGGCCCGCCGCCGGGCCCTCACCCCCGGCACCGCGTACGCGCTGGACGCGTACCTGCGGGACCGGGCCGCGACCGAACGGATGCCGGTCGAACAACTCAGTGGGCCACTGCTGGTCACCGGGACCGGTGGACGACTCGACCGGCACGCGGTGTTCCGGCTGGTCCGCCGGCTCGCCCGGCTCGCCGGGATCCCCGCCTGGGCCAAGCTCTCCCCACACTCACTCCGCCACGCGTTCGCCACCACCGCCCGATCCGAGGGGGTGCCGTTGGAGGACGTGCAGGACGCCATGGGACACGCCGACCCGCGCACCACCCGCCGCTACGACCGGGACCGGCACAACCTCGACCGGGACCCGGCGTACGCGATCTGGGCCGCCCGCGCCCGGCGCCACCCGGCGGACCCGGGCTGACCGGCCCGGTCCCGCCGTACCTCTCACCGCGCCATCCGCCAGATGCCCAGCCGGTTGTCACCGGTGCGGCACACCAGGTCGACCGCGCCGACCCGGCAGTCCATCACGCCGGGCGGCAGGGCACCGAGAATGTGCACGTCGACGCCGCGCTCGACGGCGACCAGGGGACGGTCCGCGGCGGGGCGCAGCAGTAGTCGGGCACCGTTGGTAACGCCCCGGGGCAACCAACCCCAATCCCGCCGTGACGTACCGGTCTGGAGCTGGGCACCGGTGGCCGGATCGAGGACCGTGGCGCCCTCACGATTCTCGACGCAGACCAGGCCACCGCAGTCGCGCAGATCGGCGACGACCCGAGGACCCGGCCGGCTCCACCGTGGCGTCAACTGGGGCAGGGTGTACCCGCTGATGACGGATTCACCGAAGTCACCGGGGTGACGCAACACCAGCTGGCCGCCGACCACCACCGGGTTGTCCGGTGCGTAGTCCGCCGGGGGCAGCTTCCCGGTGGCAACCACCGCGCCGGTACGTAGGTCGTGCAGGTTGACCACGCTGCTGTCGTGCAGCACCAGGAGCCGGCCCGGCGTGCCGGGGACCAGTTCACCGACAGCTGTCGACGGCAACGGCAAACTCCACCGGCTCGAACCGGTGGCCAGGTCGACCGTCTCGATGGTGCCCTCGATCCGGCGGCCGGCACCGGACGCGCTGCGCACCTCCGAGATCGCCACACCGGTGGCGGTACCGGCGTCGACCAGCAGCAGGCCGGGGCGTTGCCAGCGGACCTGCCCGCTCCGAACCGAACGGGCCGTGGTCGCGATCCGACGCCCGAGTGCGTCCATCTCGGCGACCAGCAGCAGATCACCGACGAGTTCCCCGGCGAACGACGCCGCGCTGGTGACCGGCACCTCCCAGAGCCGGTCGCGCCGGGGCAGGTCGTACGCGGCAAGCGTCATCGGCGCGGCGGTCGTGTCCACGACCAGCAGCAGGTCACCGGCGAGGAAAAAGCCGGCCCGGGCGGGAACGTCCAACTCGCCGAGCCGACGCAGGTCACGTGCGAGCGGCTGCGCCGCGGTGACCGACACGAGCACCAGCAGCGCGGTCAGACAGAGCACCGGCCACCTGACCGCGACCCGCCGGGCCCGAGCCGATCGCGGCCGGTCCTGCTCGGGCACGCCCCGTTCGGTGCCGAGGTCGATCAGAGCCACCGGGTGGCTTTCCATCGCATCTCCCGCTCGCCGCCGCTACCCGGTGGATCCCACTGCTACCGGTCGAGCGTAGCCACCACGGGCGGGGTTGCCCGCCGGACCGCTCGATCGGCCGGCGCCGCACCGGAATTCACCGCGTGTCGCGCCCGCCTGCGCCGGTGGCGCCGCCCGCGACCGACCCGGCTCACCCGACCGGCGCAGGCGAGAGGCGTGCTAGCAGAGCACATCCAGGTGATGGTGGGCGTCGGCGGCGATCTCCTCACCGCGCAACCAGCGCCGTACCCACAACCGGGCCGCCACCTCGGCCAGCTCGTCACCGTCGGCGGCCTGCTCCACCAGCACGGCGGCGGCCAGCGCGTACGCCAGACGCAGGGCGAACTCGCGGGCACCGGCGACCACCGCCACCGCGTCCGGGTCGGCGGTCACCTCGTCGACGGCGGTACGCAAACGGCGGGCCGTGGTGGCGAGCGCGTCGGCCAACGCCGGGTTCAGCCGCCGAGCGGTGTCGACGGCCAGGTCCAGCCGGTCCAACAGCGGTGGGGCGGCGTCCTCGCGCACGATCGCCCGCAGGACGTCGAGGGAGAGCACGTTCGTGGTGCCCTCCCAGATCGGGAGTACCTGGGCGTCCCGGAGCAGTCGCGGCACCCCGGTGTCCTCGACGTAGCCGGCGCCGCCGAAGCTCTCCACGTACTCGCTGGCGGAGGCGACGGCGAGTCGACCGGTGGCGAGCTTCGCCAACGGGGCCGCGATCCGCAGTTCGGCGGCCGCGTCCGGGTCGGCGCCCACCTCGACCCGGCCGAGCAGCGAGAACGCGTGCCCGGCCAGGGCGAACGCGCCGGCCGCGTCGACCGCGAGGATGCCGAGCGTGGCCCGGTGCAGGGGTGAGGCGGAGAGCAGTCCGCCGGCCACCTGACGGCTGTCGGCGTACGCGCGGGCGTAGGCCAGACCGCGCCGCATCCCGGCCGCCGCGGCAGCGGCGTTGTGCAGCCGGGTCACCACCACCAACGTCATCGCCCGGGTCAGGCCGGGTTGGGTCGGGTCGCCCAACGGCAGCGCGTACGCGTCGGTCAGCCCCACCTCGGCGGTCGGCAGCGCCCGGGTGCCGAGCTTCTCCTTGAGCCGGTGCACGGTCACGCCCGGCGCGGGCGCGGTCGGGTCGACCCCGACCTCGGCCAGTGGCGAGTCGGCGGCGTAGCGCGGTACCAGGAACGGGGCGAGGACCCGGCTGCCCCGGGGCATTCCCTCCGGTCGGGCCAGCGCCACCGCCATCGCGGAGTCGGCGGCGGAGCAGAACCACTTCTCCCCGGAGAGCCGCCAGGAGCCGTCGGCGGCGGGTCGGCCGACGGTCGACGAGCGGGCCAGGTCGGAGCCTCCCTGCGACTCGGTCATCCACTGCCCGCTGGTGACCGCCGTCTCCGGGTCGGTCGAGGTCAGCCGGGGTAACCAGGCGTCCCGTACCGCCGGGTCGACCTCGGGGCGGGCCAGCAGCGCCGCCGCGCCGTCGCTCATCGCCACCGGGCAGGAGAAGGTCGCCGACTCGGGCCCGTACAGGTGCAGCAGGGCGTGCTGGACCACCCGGGCCGCCGCTCCCCACTCGCCCCGGGCCCGCGCCTGGTAGGGGAGGGCGACCACCGCGTGTCGGGCGGCTGCGGCCCGCTGGGCCTGCCATCCGGCGGAAGTGTCGACCCGGTCGATCCTGGCCCCCCACGGGCTGTACCGCACCAGCGTGGGCGGGTGTGCCTCGGCGTCGGCGTGTGCGGCCCGCAGCGGCCCGGTGATCTCGGCGGCGAGCGCGGCGAGTCGGCCCGACGCTGCGGCGTGTCCGGCGGGCCCGAGTTGCCGGTCCAACCAGGAACGCAGCAGCCGGTCGTCGGTGTAGGGGTCACCGGGTGCGGTCACCGGCTGCACGTAGCGGGCCATTGTCTGCTCCTCCGCCGATCGGGGGTGGCTGGCGGGATGCGCTGACGGTAGACCACACCGAACGGCGGCAACAGGCCACCGATTGTCAACAATCTATTACCACACGGGGTGGTTGTGCTCAGCCGTGCGCGTCGGCCGTGTCGCTGGCGTACAGGTCGAGCACCATGGTGTCGGAGCCACCGTTGCGGCCGACCACCCTGAAGCCCACGCTGGCGTAGAGCGACGCGGCCCGGTTGTCGTCCTCCACGCTGAGACTGACCTGTTCCCAGCCCAGGGCAAGGGCCTGGCCCGCCACCGCCCGCAGCAGCGCCCGGCCGATGCCCTGTCCCCGGTGACCGGGTAGGACGGCCATGCTGAGTTCCGGTACGTCGACGTCGACGAAGCCGTAACCGGGGTCGTCGGCCGGAAACACCCGGGCCCAGACGGCACCGAGCGGTTCACCCGCCTCGTCGATGGCGACAGTGCCGAAGTCCGATGGCCGCTGCCACCCGGTCACGTAGTGCATGACCTGCGGGTCCGCTTCCATCTGCGCGCGACTCAGGGCCGGCTCGTCGGCCCAGTTGAACGCCTCGAACAGCAGCCGGTGCAGCAGTTCCAGATCATCGGGGGTGGCGGCACGCAGGCGCATGGTCGGTCAGCGCTCCGAAGCGGTGGACGGCAGGTCCAGGGCGGCCCGGGCCAGTACCAACGCCTGCTGGGCCGGGACCCCCAGCCGGCGGCTTTCCTCGGCGTAACGCTGGGCGAGCCGCTGCGCCTCGATCCGCACCTGCGCCGCCCGGGCGGTGACGACCGTACCGTGCCGACCCCGGGTCTCGACCAGCCCGGCCTGTTCCAGTTCCCGGTAGGCGCGGGCGACGGTGTTGGCCGCGAGGCCCAGCTCCTCGGCGAGGTGCCGCACGGTCGGCAGGCGGCTGCCGGCGGTCAGCTCACCGGCGGCGGCCAGCGCGGCGATTCCCGCCCGGACCTGCTCGTACGGTGGGACCGGCGAATCCGGGTCCAGTTCGATGAGAGCGATTGACCGAGGGTAGCAACGTGAGTTCCTGCGGTGGGGCGTGGGAGGTCTCTACCGTCGGTAGACGTGGCGTACGAGGTCGCGGGATCGCGGGCACGGCCGGGACGGGCCCTGCGCCGGGCGCTGCTCGTGGTCGGCGTGACGCTCTTCGTCTGCTGTGTCGGCGCGGCCGGACTGGGCGCCTGGAACTACCAGTCGATCCGGCTCGCGGAGGGCCCGGCGAAGAAGGCGACCGAGACGTTCTTGACTGCGGTGAGCTCCGGTGACCACGAGTCGGCGTACGGGCGGCTCTGTCCGGCGACCCGGGAGCAGTGGAGCCTGCCCCGGTTCGCGTTGCAGGCGCAGACCCCGTCGGCGATCGCCCGGTACGCGGTCGAGGACGTCAAGATCTCCAGCAAGGACGGGCAGCAGCGGGCCACGGTCGCGGTCGCGCTTACCCGGCAGAGCGGGTCGGTCGACCAGCACGAGGTGCCGGTGGTCAAGGGCGACGACGGCTGGCGGGTCTGCGGTGACCCGTTCTGAGCCGGCCCGCCCGGTTGCCGCCGCTCGGGTGGGTGCGGGCCGAGCGGGCGGGACTGCCTCAGCCGCGGGGGCCGAGGTTGCCGGTACGGAAGTGACGCCGGCAGAGCACCTGGTAACGCACGTCGGCGCTGACCACCGTGTCGCCGATCACCACCTGCCGCCCCTCCCGGACCACCACACCGTCGACGACCCGGGCGTTGAGCAGCCCTTCCCGGCCGCACCAGCAGAGCACCTCCACCTGGATCCGGGTGACCTCGTCGGCGAGTTCGAACAGTCGCTGGGCCGCCGGGAACAGCCCGGAACGGAAGTCGGTGGCCAGGCCGAACGCGAAGACGTCGACGTCGTAGTCGTCGACCAGTTCGGCCATCTGCTCGACGTGCTGCACGGTGTAGAAGCACGCCTCGTCGCAGATCAGGTAGTCGACCCGCAGCCCTTCGGCACGGCGTCCCCGTACCAGGGCCCGCAGGTCCAGGTCGTCGGTGACCTCGATCGCCTCGTGCGCCAGCCCGATCCGGGTGGTCACCTGCGGGCCGAGGGAACGGTCGATGCGGGTGGTGACCAGCCCGCCCCGCCCCTGCCGCGCGTGGTTGTAGTTCATCTGCAGGGCCATGGTCGACTTGCCACAGTCCATCGGTCCCCAGAAGAACTTCAACGCGGCGGCGTGCAGCGGTCGGCCGTCGCCGGCCGACCGGGCCGCGTAGGTCTGGTCGGCGTCGGGCCCCACGTACGGAGGGGGCGCCAGGCGGGCGGAGGAGGCGGCAACGTCGTCGGTCACGGTCGGGCAGCCTAACGCATGGTGAACAGCGGCCCCTTCCTGTCCGGGCCGTGGTCGGTCTCGCTCACAGCACCCGGGGCGGCGTGTTTCCGGCGGCCACGATGGCGCGTCGGATCGGAACCGCGAGCAGGAGCACGAATCCGACCACGAAGAAGATCAGTAGCGAGACCAAGCCCACCCGGTAGCTGTTGGTGAGCTGGAACACCAATCCGAAGGCGAGCGGCCCGAGCCAGCTCGTACCCTTGTCGCTGATCTCGTAGAAGCCGTAGTACTCGCCCTCCTTGCCTGCGGGAATGAGCTGGCTGAACAGTGACCGGCTCAGCGCCTGGCTGCCGCCGAGCACCAGGCCGATACCGGCGCCGAGAATCATGAACGGCACCGGCGCCTCGGCGGGGAGCCGGAATGCCGCCAGGATCACCACGGTCCAGAGCACCAGGCTGAGCAGCACGGTCTTCCAGGCGCCGATCCGCTTGGCCAGGGCGCCCAGCAGGAGCGCGCCGCCGAAGGCGAGGAACTGCACCAGCAGGATGGTCACGATCAGGGTGGTCTGCTCCAGTCGCAGTTCCTCGGTGCCGTACTGGCTGGCCAGGGCGATCACGGTCTGGATGCCGTCGTTGAAGACCAGGAACGCGAGCAGGAAGAACAACGTCAACGGGTACGCCTTGAGGCCCCGTACGGTCCGACCGAGCTGACGGAACCCGTCGGTGAGCAGGTTGCCGCCGACGCTGGCTTCGGCCGCCGGGCGTTCCCGCAGCCAGCGCAGCGGGACCAGGGTGAAGGCCGCCCACCAGACGCCGGCCGAGACGATCGACCAGCGGGCCAGGTCCAGGGTGCGCTGGGGGTCGCCCTCCACGCTGAACATGGTCACCACGACCAGGTTCACCGCGAGCAGCAGGCCACCGCCGAGGTAGCCCAGCGCCCAGCCTCGGCTGGAGATCCCGTCCCGGTCGTCGGGGCCGCCGAGCTGCGGCAGGAACGAGTTGTAGACCACCACGCTGGCGCCGAAGGCGATGTTGGCGATCAGGAACAGGACACCGCCGAGCAGGTACCGGTCACCGGTGACGAAGAACATCGCGATGGTGGCGGCGGCGCCGACGAAGGCCGCGCCGGCCAGCAGCCGCTTCTTGTGTGCCGACCGGTCCGCGATCGCGCCAGTCACCGGCAGTACGAACACGGTCAGGAAGACCGACAGCGACACCAGGTACGGGAAGTACGAGCCGGCCGCCACCTTGATCCCCAGCGGGTACACGTAGCCGGAGCAGGTGTCGGCGCCGAGTTCACAGCCGGCGGCGAGTTCGGTGACCGTGGTCAGGAACGGGCCGAGGAAGACGGTGATGACGGTGGTGGAGAAGGCCGACATCGCCCAGTCGTAGAAGTACCATCCGGTCCGTTCCCGCCTGGTGCTGGGCGGTGGTGTACCGGTCACGGAGACGGAGACGGTTTCGGCCATCGGTGGTCCTTCGACGGGGGTTGGGCGGCGGGTCCGGTCCGACCTAGGGGGTTCGGTCGGCGGGCCAGTGACCGCGGCTGAGGTACACGTCGCGTAGCACGTCCACGCGATCGGTCATGATGCCATCCACGCCGAGGTCGAGTAACTCGTGCATCTGTGCAGTTTCGTCGATCGTCCAGACATGCACCTGGAGGCCCAGGCGGTGGGCGTAGGTGACGAACCGTCGGTCGACCACCGGGATCCGGCCGTAGCGGACCGGGACCTGGGCGGCGACCACCGACGGTGGCAGGATCAGCCGCCGTCCGGTCAGCGACGCGAGTCGGAGCCGGGCCGCCCCGCGCAGGCCGAGCGAGGTCGCCACCTTCGGGCCGGCCAGGGCGCGCAGCTGGGCGAGTCGGGCGTCGCTGAACGAGGCGAGCAGCACCCGGTCGGCCGCACCGGTCCGTTCCATCGACGCGATCGTGGGGGCGATGCCGCCGTCGGCCTTCACGTCGATGTTGAACCGCACCTGCGGCCAACTGCCGAGCACGTCGTCCAGGCGTGGTACGGCGGCCGCCCCGCCGATCCGTACGCTGGTCAGGTCGGCCCAGGTCAGGTCGGAAATCCGGCCCCGCTCGCCGGTGAGTCGGGCGAGCGTCTCGTCGTGGAACACGACGGCCACCCCGTCGGCGGTGCCGTGTACATCGGTTTCGACGTACCGGTAGCCGAGGTCGATCGCGCGGCTGAACGCCTCGGTGGTGTTCTCGTCGCCGTCGGCGGCGCCGCCCCGGTGGGCGAAGGCCAGTGGTGTCGGCGTGTCGAGGTAGGCGAAGTGCTCGGTCACGCAGCGCAGTATGCCGGCCGGAGGTGGCCGCCGGGTGTCCGTCGCTCGACCGGTGTTGGCCCGGATGCCGCCGAAATTGGGTGTGTCGGGTTCGACGCGACCCCGGTTCGTAACTACCCTTGCGCCCATGGCTCCTTACGTGATCGATCCGGTGGCATGGCAGGAGAGCTGGGACCGGCAGCAGGAGGGCTACCTGCCCGATCGAGAGGAACGCTTCGCCGCGCTGCTCGACACGGTCGAGGCCGTCGCCGCCGGGCCGGGCGTCGCCGTCCTCGACCTCGCTGGCGGCACCGGCAGCATCTCGTTGCGGGCGCTGCGCCGGTTCCCGTCGCGACGACCACGCTGGTCGACGTGGACCCGGTGCTGCTGACCATCGCCCGGGAGTCACTGGACCAGCGCTCGACCGTGGTCACCGCCGACCTGCGTGACCCGGACTGGACGGCCGGCCTGCCGCGACACGACTACGACGCGGTGCTGACCGCCACCGCCCTGCACTGGATCGCCCCGGAGCGCCTCACCGCGCTCTACGCCGAGATCCGACAGGTGCTGCGCCCCGGCGGCGTGTTCGTCAACGTCGACCGGGTGCCCGACGACGGCCTGCCCGGGCTCGGCGCCCGACTCGGTGACGTCGCCCGGCGGCGGCGCGAGTCGCGCTACACCGCCGGCGCGGTGCTCTCCTGGGAGGCGTGGTGGGACCACGTCGCCAGGGACCCGGTCCTCGGACCGTTGCTGGAACAGCGCCGTCAGGTCTTCGCCGAGCGGCACGAGACGGAATGGAACCCGCCGCTGTCGTGGCACCTCGACGCGTTGCGCGCCGCCGGCTACACCGAGACCGGTCTGGTCTGGCGGGGTGGCCGCGACGCGGCGGTGGCCGCCGTCCGCTGAGCCGCCCGACGCCGGGCTGAGCGCCCGGTGCGGACGGCGGTGGTGTCCCGTCGGAACCGCATGACCGGTTCGACCCGTCGAACCGGTCATGCGAACCATCGGAACCGTCTCCGCCTCGCTGACCGTCACCGCCCTGTTGGCCACCGCCTGCGCCGCGTCCGACGCCCCGGCCGAGCGCCCGCCGGCCCCGCCGACCGCCCCGGTCACGGTCGCGGCGACCTGCCCGGCACCGACCCGGTCCCACCCGCCCCGGTCCGGGTACGACCCCGGACCGGCCGGGAACGTACCGGCCGACTTCGGGGCGGTCGCCGCGCTGCGCTGCACCGCGCTGCCGACCGGGATCACCGGACCGGTCACCGTCCAGGAAGATCGGCTCGACGGTGAACTCGACGGGCTGCTCACCGCGCTGGCCACCCCGTGGGCCAGTGAACGGGCCGACGTCTGCCCGTTGGACCACCGGGTGAACCCCTATCTGGTCCTGCTCGCCGCCGACGGGACCGCGATCCGCCCGGCGGTGCCGCTGGACGGCTGCGGCCAACCGCGCCGGGAGGTGATCGACGCGATCGACGCCCTGCCGTGGCGGGCGGTCCCCGTACCGGCCCGGTGAGCACGGCTCACCCGCCGGTCAGCTCTCCCGCTGCCCCCAGAACCGGGCCAGCGCACTGGTCGCCGGGTCCTCGGAATCGGCGAGTACGGCCCACGGGTCGGCGTCGGGCGGTAACTCCCGGGCGGCGTACCCGGCCAGTTCGGTGGGATCGGGGGCGGCCGTGGGAACGGCGGCGGGGTCCGGCAGCGTGTCCGGGCCGCCGAGGGTGGCCGGGTCGGCCCAGGGCCAGCCGTCGATCGGTTCCGGCGCCACCCCGCCCTCGAACGTTTCCGGGAACGCCGGTTGCGGCCACCCGTCGGCGTCGCCGTACGGCCCGAGGTCCGGATCGGCGCCCACCGGTGGCCCGGCCGAGCCGAAACCGACCTCGGCGTCCGGCTCCGCCGACCCCAGGCCGCTGTCGGCCTGCGCCGCGCCGAGGCCCGTGTCGGTGTCCGCCGCCGGACCCAGCCCACTGTCGGCGTCGACGCTTCCCGGCCCGGTTTCGGAGCTGAGGGAGTCGTCGCCGTACCCGAGATCGGTGTCGAAGGTGAACGGCTCGTCGCCGTACCCGATCGGTCCGGTCTCCGGCGACCCGCCGGGGTCCTCGGCGCCGGCACCACCACCACCACCGCCGGTGAGGTCGTCGGCGGGGCCGAACCCCTCGACCGGGTAGCCGTCATCGGCGGAAAGGTCCGGTAGGGCGCCGGTGTTGCCGTCGGGTCCGTCGTCGAATCCCGAACCGTCCTCGATCCACCCGTCCCAGTGGTCGGTCATCCGGCTACCCCCGCTCGTCCGGTGCCGCTGCCGGGGCGAGCACCCGGGCCCGGAGCAGCACCTCGTCGACCTGTTTGATCCGCGCCCGCAGCGTCTCCCGATCGGCCTGCAGCGCCGCCTTGCGTCTGGCCCGGCTCGACTTGTCCTCGACCATCGCCTTGTCGATCTCGGCGATGTGCGCGTCGAGTTCCTTCAACCGTCGTTCGATCGCGTCGTCGAGGGCGAGGGTCAACGCGTACTGCAGGTCGGTGAAACGGTGGGTCACCTCGTCGGAGAGCGCGGCCCGGGCCTCGGCGAGCACCTCCCGCAGCCAGGTCCGGGCCTGCTGCCGGTCGGCCTGCACCCGCCGCCGGTAGAGGATGAACGCGCCAGCGGCCAGGCCGAGCCCCAACCCCGCGAACGGCACCAGCAGCCCGCCGCCGATCAGTGTGCCGGCGCCGAGCGCGGAGGCGCCGGCCATCGCCCCCCGGCCGGCCATGAACGCCATCCCACCGGCCGACATCGCGATCATCACGTTGTCCGCGCCGCCGCCCTCACGGCGCGGTTTGCTGGCCAGGGCGTGCTCCAGTGTCGCGTTGAGCCGGCCCAGCACGTGCCGCAACTCGTCGGGGGCGAACACCTGCGCCAACGCCCGCTCGGCAACCTTGCCGAACCGGGCCTCGAGGTCGCGCGACAGGCGTACGGAGACCGCGTGCAGGGACTCGTCGACCAGTCCCGGCAGCCCCTTGAGGTCCTCACCCCGACCCTTCTCGACCTTGGTCAGGAGTTCCTCCTGCAGACTGCTCAGATACCCGCGCAGCAGACCGGTCACCTCGACCCGGGCCCGTTGCGTCTCGGTGCTCAGCGTCAACGACCACTGCCGGGACTCGGTGCGTTTCCGGGCCGCCAGCGCCGCCCGCTCCTGCCTCGCCCGGGACACGTCCGCCGGCTCCGGGTCGGTCGCCGCCAGCCTCGCCCCGAGGCCGAGGTCCAACCGGACCAGTTCGCTGCGGACCGTACGCAACACGTTCGCCTGGGCCAGCAGGTGCGCCTTGCCGGCCAGGTCGACCAACGCGTGCTGCAGTTCCCCGATCCGTGATTCACGGACCAGTTCGGTGGCCGCCTCGGCGGGGAGGGTCAACGCCAGCTCGGCCAGCCGGGACGAGACCGGGAACCAGGCGGCGGCGGCGAACCGGGCCGCGTGCGTACGCAACTGTGCCTGGTTGTCCGACCAGATCGTCCGCCAACCCGGGTACGCGTCGGTCTTGGTCAACGCGAACACGACCAGGTTGACCCGCTTACTCGCCTCGATCAGGAAGTCGAGTTCGGCCTTGCCGAACGGGGCCGACGCGTCCACCACGAACAACAGCAGGGTGGCCCGTTCCACCGCGTCCAGGGCGATCTCGGCGTGGACCGGGTCCAGCCCACCGGTGCCCGGGGTGTCGACGAGGGCCAGGTACTGCAACAGCGGGGCCGGGTGCCGTACCTCGAGCCGCCTCGGCGGGCGGGTCCCCTCCGGTAGGGTCCCCAGGCCGGTGCCCCAGTCCCGCAGGTCCGCCACACCGATCTCGACCGGGTCCTCCCGGCCCGGCACCCACGCCCGCGCGCCGGGTTCGGACCCGGGTACGAACTCCAGGTAGGTGCTGGTCGCCACGGCCACGTCCACCGGCGACAGTCCGGGCACCCCGATGAGCGCGTTGACCAGCGAACTCTTGCCCCGCTTGGTCTCACCGACCACCACCACCGCCGGCCGGGTCAGCTCCCGCCGCCGGACCGCGTCGACCTCGGCACCCGCGTCCGGGTCGACCTTGCGCAGGTACGCCAGCGACGTCTGCACCGCCCCGGTCAACAGTTTGCCCAGCGCCTCCGGTTTCACGTCCGCAGTCGCCGTCACCGCACCTGCCCTCCGTATCCGTATCCGACCGTCGGCGGCGCGGGTTCCGGCGGCGCCCCGGCACGGATCTGCTGTGCGAGTAGATAGAAGCCCCGATGCGCGACCAGCGCCACCCGGGACTGGGCCGGGCCGGCACCGGCGACCGCGTAGACCCGCCAACGGGTCGCCGCCGCCAGTGCCGCCTCAGCCAGCTCCCGTGGTCCCGCGCCGGGCAGGGACAGAATCCATTGCGGATCGGTGGCCAGCGCCAGCCGGGACAGCTCCTGTTCCATCGGCTCGGGCAGCTCGACCACGCCGGTGCCGACGAGCTGAGCCACCTCCAGCAGCCGCAACCGGTGGTACTCAGGCTGTTGCAGCACCCGTTCGATCGCGTCTCGCAGCAGTTCCCGGTCCGCCGGTACGGCGGCGTGGCTGGCGATCCGCTCCAGGGCGGAGAGCGCCCACCCGGCCTTGATCGCGTCGGTCCGCCACCGGAACGCCTGGTCCAGGGTGTGTCGCAGACGCGGGAAACCCGACGCCTGGAACAGTGCCCGGACCAGGTCACCACTGGCCAACCGTGGTGCGGCGGCGAACCGCGCCAGGGCGAAGCCGACCCCGTACAGGTCCAGCAGCCGCAGCAGCCGCTCCCGTTGCGCCCGTGGCACCACACAGTCCCGCCTGGTGAACAGGTCCACCGAGGCGAGCAGGATCATCCGTTCGGTGGCCGGCAGCCCGGCCAACGTACGCAGCGCCTCACAGTCGGCGGCGGTCAACCGGCCCGCCTCGGTCGTCTCGGCCAGCAGCCCCACCACCGGCACCACGTCCGACACCACCCGACGCAACACGGCGGCCTGGCCGTCGGCGAGCGGCCCGGCGACCGGCCACGGGTCGTCCGGCCCGCCGACGAGCTTGTCGACCTTGTTGAACAGACCGAGGGAGTTGATCGGGTTGCTGGCCAGCCGCGCGGACACCGAACGGAACGCCTCCAGGGCCTCCACGTCGTCGTCCCGTACCGCCTGGGTGAACACGTAGACGATCGCCTCGGCGCCGGAGACCGCCCCGACCGAGTCGGCGTCGATGTCGTCGTCGTACGGGGCGACGGCGTCACCGTGCAGGAACCGGCTGGCACCGTCGCTGACGGAGGTGTTGGTCGAGCCGAGCCCGGGGGTGTCGACCACGGTCAGGTCCCGCAGATGGTCACTGGTGAGCGTCACGTCCACGAACGCGATCTCGGCCCGCGCCACCCCGAGCCGGGACGGGATCATCCCGGCCTCGTCCAGCGGCAGACTCGTACGGCTGCCGTCGCGGCGCACCACGTCGACCCGGTCGGTGGTGCCGTACCGGAACTGGGTGACGACCCGGGTGCACTCGCCGACCTCGGTCGGCGCCACCCGGCGACCGATCAACGCGTTGACAAGTGTCGACTTTCCGGCTTTGAGTCGGCCGGCGATCGCCACCCGCAACGGCTCGTCGAGCCGGCGCCGTACGCCGAAGACCTGTCCCTGCAACGAAACGCCGAGCCGAGGCCCCACCTCGTCGCAGAGCGCGGCGACGCGGGCACCGAGCGGACCTGATCCCATGACTCGTCAGCCGGCGGTACGGTCGGCGACAATGGCATGGTCACGGCGGTCTTGCTCGCTCATATCGTTGGTCGTCCCTCCGACGCGGCGACAGGGCGGGGCGCTCCTGTCGGACCTCACACTACGAATATCCTGCCGGCGCAGGATCCCACGTTCGTGCCACCGCCCCCGCGGTGGTGGCCGCGAGCCCTGGCGGGAGGACCAGTGCGGCACGCACTCGGCGGCGACCCCGACGACCGCGTCCCCGGAGACGGGCCGGTCGACGCGTCCGCGCGCGCCCTCGCCGCCGCCTCGGCGGCGCTGACCGGACCCGGCCTGGTGGTGATCCACGGTGGTCCGGGCAGCGGGCGCAGCACCCTGCTGCGCCGCCTCGGCGCCACCTTCCACGGGCCGGTGTTCTCCGGAAACGCGCTGGCCACCCTGCAGGCGGTGCCGGCGTTCGGGCTCAGTCACGCGCTGCGGGTGCGACTGCCGACCGACGACCCGGCGCTGCTCGCCGAAGCGGTCCGGTCCCGGGTCCGGGCTGGTCTGCTGCTTCTCGACGATCTGCAGTGGGCGGACCCGGTGACCCTCGCCGCCCTGGTCCCACTGGCCGCGCACTGCCGGGTGGCGGTGGCGTTGCGTACCCCGCACCGGCTGCCACCGGCCGCGGTGACGGCGATGCGCGGCGCGGCGACCGGCTGGTTGGCCGTACCGCCGCTGGACCCGGACGCGGCGGCCACGTTGGCCCGCACCACCGCCCCCGGCCTGGACCCGGCCACGGTCGCCGACGTGGTCCGACGCGCCGGCGGCACACCGTTGGCGGTGACGGTGCTGGCCCGGCACGCCGCCGACCATCCGTCCGGTGCCGCCGACGTCGACCAGATCGGGTACGTCGTCGCGACCGCCCTGGCCGACCTGACCCGCCCGGCCCGTACCGCCCTGGCCGCGCTCGGTCTCCTCGGCCGTCCCGCCAGCACGGGGCTGCTCGGCCCCGGTGCCGACGAACTCGCCGCCGCCGGACTGGTCGAACGCACCGGGGACGGCACCGTCGCCCCGGCGTCGCCGTACCTGGCCGAGGTCGCGGCCGGAATGCTCGACCCCGACGGCCGGCGGGCCCTGCACGAGCGGCTGGCCGAACTCGTCCCGGCCGCCGAGTCGCCCCGGCACCTGGCCGCCGCCGGCCGTCCCACGGCCGCGTACGTGGCCGCGGTCACCGCCGCCGACGACGCGACCACCGTCGGGGCCCGCGCCGACCTGCTCCTGTTCGCCTGCGGGCTGCCCGAGGTCGACCCGGAACCCGGGGTCCGGGTCGCCGCCGCCCACGCCGCGCTCGCCTGTGGCCGTCCCCGTGCCGCGGCACGCGTCCTGACCGGCAGCGCCCCGCTCGGGGTGGCCGCCTCGGTGCTGCGGGCCGAGGCCCTGGTACGCGTCGGTGACCTGGCGGCGGCCCGCACCGCGGTCGCACCGGTGCCCGACTCGGCGGCACCCGAACTCGTCGCCTCCCGGGACCGGGTGATGCTGCTCGCGGCACTCGCCGACGACCCGGTCGCCGCGAGCCGGGCACTGGCCGGGGTCGTCGCCCGACACGGCTCCGAGCCGGCCCACCCGGGGCTGCGCGCCGCGTACGCGGCGGTCGCGGCCGTGACCCGGCAGCCCGGCTGGGAACACTCCCTGGGTACGGCCGCCGACGGCGACGACCCGCTCGCCGCCCGGTGGAGCGGGTGGCTGCTGGTCGAGACGTTGATCGCCGACGCCCGGCTGCCCGAGGCGATGCGGGCCGCCACCCGGTACGCCCGCGCCTGCGGCACCGACCTCGCCTACAGCTGGCAGACCCGCTTCCTCGGCGCGTCCCTGTGGTGCGCCGCGCTCTCCGGCACGGGTAGGGAACCGGACGAGGTGCTGCGTCGCGCCGGTGACCTGACCGACCGGACGCTACCCACCCTGGCCCGCCAGTACGCGGTGGCGGCGGCGAGCCTGCTCGAGGCCGACGCCGGGCTCCTCGCACCCGCCCGGGCCCGGCTCGCGACCGTGTCCGGGGCACCCGGCGGGCCACTGGACTGGGTGACCCGGGAGGCGGCCTGGCTCGACGGTCAACCGGAGCGGGCAGCGGCTCCCGGCCACGCCCCGCCGGGACCGACCCTGCTCGACGGGCTGCGCCGGATCACCGCCCGGTGGGCGGCGCACGACAGTTCCCACCCCACCGCCGGCCGCACCGACGGCACCCCGACGACGCGCACCCCGGCCGCCGTACGTCAGACCCTGGCCGCCTGGGACAGCGCCGACGACGACCCGGCCGGCTTCAGCGGCGCCGCCACCGCCTGGCACGACCTGGTGGTACGCGAGGAGGTCCGCTGCCTGCTCGCACACGGCCTGCACGAACACGACCCCGAACGGGCCGTGCCCGCGCTGCTGGCCGCCGAACGGCTGGCCGAAGAGACCGGCCTGGTGGTCCTGCTCGGCCGGGCCCGACGCGGGTTGCGCCGGCACTCGGTACGCCGTGACCGTCGCGGCCCCCGCACCGGCACCTCACTCACCCACCGGGAACGGGACGTGTTGCGCCTGGTCGCGGCGGGGGAGCCGTCCCGGCGGATCGCCGGCCAGCTCGGTGTCTCCGGGGAGACGGTGGAGACACACATCCGTTCCGGGATGCGCAAACTCGGTGCCCGTACCCGTACCGAGGCGGCCGCGCTCGCGCTCACGCTCACCGGGTTGCCGGCGCCGCGTACCGGGGACGAACGGGTACCGGCGGCGCCCACGCCCACCGGGGAGGTGGGCCGATGACCGCGCCCGATTCGCCGCGCTACGTCCTCTCCTCGGCGGTGGACGCCACCACGGTACTGCGCCGGCTGGCCCGCTCCGGCTGGTCGACCCGGGAGGGGTTCGCGTTGCCCGACGGTGGGTGGGACCTGCGGCCGGCCCGGGTGGTGCTCTTCGGTCGGGTGCCGGACCTGGACACGGCGCGGCTGGTGCTGCTGGCCGCCGCCCGGGGTGCCGGTGTGGTGGCGATCGTCGACGCCGGCGCGGACGTCGGCCGGGCGCTCGTCGCCGACCTGGACCGGCTCGGGCCGGTCCACCGGGACGCCGACAGCGGACCGGAACCGGTCGGCGCGACCGTGTCGACGCAACTGGTCCCAGAGCAGCGGGCGTTGCTGGAACGGCTGGCCAACGGTGAGACGATCGCCGCCGCCGCGGCGGCCGAGTTCCTGTCCCTGCGTACCGCCAACCGGCGGATCGCGCAGGCCCGGGAGGCGCTCGGTGTCCGTACCACCCGCGAGGCGGTCCTGGCCTACCTGCGGCAACGCCAACCGGAGCAGTAGCCCACCGCCGGCCGGATCGGGGCGGCGCCCCGACGGTCGTCACACCACGGTCGGCGGACTGTTGCCGGGTTCACCGGGGCGGCGGTGCGAACGGGTCGTCTCCACCGGCCGGGTCGGATCATGATGACGGGGGCGGTCCGGCTCGTCGGGACGCAACGGGGCCAGGCCCGAGGTCAACGCGTCGATGATCCGGTCGGTGGCCCGACGGGCGGCGCCCGGTACGGTCGGGTCGAGCCCGCTCAGGTCGACCGGGTCACCGAAGTGCACCCGGATCACCGGGCGGCGTACGAGTGCCCGACCGACCGCGCGCAGCAGTCCCTGGGGGGTGCCGTAGGGCAGCACCTCGTGCGCCCCCCACTGGGCGACCGGTACCACCACGGCACCGCTGGCGAGGGCGAGCCGGGCGGTGCCGGTCTTGCCTCGTTCGGGCCACATGCCGGGGTCCAGTCCCATCCTTCCCTCCGGGTAGACCAGCACCACCGATCCGCCGGCAACCGCCGAGACCGCCGAGGAGAGAGCCTGGCCGACCTCGGGGGTGCGCCGGTCGACGCGGATGTGGCCACTGCGCCGCATCACGGATCCGATCAGCGGGGCGCGGAACAGACCACCGGTCGCCATGATCCGTGGGGCGATCCGGCGGACCTGGCACGCGGCGGTGAGCACGACCGGGTCGAACGGGCTGATGTGGTTGGCGGCCAGGATCAGCGGCCCGTGGCGCAGCTGATCCGGTACGTCGCCGGTGACTCGTAGCCGGGCGAGCGCCCCGACCAGCATTCGACCGACCAGTTGCAGGGCGCGCCAGAGTCGCGGAGCCCGCCAGGGGGCGTCGGTGACGGTGTCCATCAGCCGCCGATCTTCGCACAGTCCGGCCGGGATCGGCGCGGTAGCGGGCCGGTGGGTGAGCGTGGGCCGGTCCGCCCGGGCCGGGGGGGCCGAGGATCTCCGGCCGGAAACAGCGGCCTGGCGGGCCTCGTCGCGGGGGACATCGACGGTAGCGTCCGGTGGGTTCATCGACAGACGAGTCCGGGAGACGAGCATGGCCACGCCGCGAAGCCCGCAGCCGCTCGACCACACCTTCACCGCGCCGATCGAGAAGCACGGGGCGTTCGCCACCTACGTGACGGTGCCGAACTCAGCCGAAGTGTTCGGGACCAGGCGGGCGGTGAAGGTCGGCGGGACGATCGACGGGCATCCGTTCACCGCGACCTGCATGCCGTCCGGTGCGGGTCCGCACTGGCTGCCGATCAGGGCCGCCCTGTGCAAGCTCATCGGCAAGGACCAGGCCGGCGTTGACGTGACCTTCCACCTGGACCAGCGGTTCAGCTGAGCTCCGTACGGCGGTAGACCGGGCGGGGGAGTGTGGTCGAGCGCACTCCGGTCCAGCCCATCCAGGTTCTACGACAGTCAGTAGTATTTACTACAGGCCGTCGTAGAACCTGGGGGTTTTCGTGGACGCTCTGGATGTCGCCCGCTGGCAGTTCGGTGTCACCACCGTCTACCACTTCCTCTTCGTACCACTGACCATCGGACTCTCCGTACTCGTCGCCATCCTGCAAACCCTCTGGTACCGCACCGGCAACGAGCGCTACCTCAAACTCACCAAGTTCTACGGCAAACTCTTCCTCATCAACTTCGCCATGGGCGTCGTCACCGGCATCGTCCAGGAATTCCAGTTCGGCATGAACTGGAGCGACTACTCCCGCTTCGTCGGCGACGTCTTCGGCGCACCCCTGGCCATCGAAGCACTCCTCGCCTTCTTCCTCGAATCCACCTTCCTCGGCCTATGGATCTTCGGCTGGGACCGGCTACCACGCCGCATCCACCTCGCCACCATCTGGGCCGCCGCCATCGGCTCCACCCTCAGCGCCTACTTCATCCTCGCCGCCAACTCCTGGATGCAGCACCCCGTCGGCTACCGAATCAACCCCGACACCAAACGCGCCGAACTGACCGACATCTTCGCCGTACTCACCAACAAGGTCACCCTCGCCACGTTCCCGCACACCCTCGCCGGATGCTTCCTCGTCGCCGGCTCCCTGATGGTCTCCGTCGCCCTCTGGCACCTCATCCGCCGCCGCCCACACACCACCGACCAACCCGAACCAACGCAACAAAACGACACCGACACCAACGCCTTCCGGTTCGCCCTCAAATTCGGCGCCGTCGTCACCCTTGTCGCCGCCGTAGGCGTCCTCATCAGCGGCGACATCCAAGGCAAGATCATGACCGACGTACAGCCCATGAAAATGGCCGCCGCCGAAGGGCTCTACCACACCGAACAACCCGCCGCGTTCTCCGTACTCACCATCGGCAGCCTCGACGGAACCCGCGAACTCTACGCCCTCAAAATCCCGTACCTGCTCTCCTTCCTCGGCACCGGCGACCCTCACGGCGAAGTCAAAGGCATCAACGACCTCCAAGCCCAGTACGTCTCCGAATACGGACCCGGCAGCTACACCCCGATCATCCCGGTCACCTACTGGAGCTTCCGCTTCATGATCGCCCTCGGCATGGCCGCCGCCGCAGTAGCCGCCTTGGCCCTCTGGACCACCCGCCGAGGCCGCACCCCCACCTCCCGCTGGCTACTACGCGCCGGCATCATCCTGCCCATCCTGCCGCTCGCCGCGAACTGCTTCGGCTGGATCTTCACCGAAATGGGCCGCCAACCCTGGGTCGTCTTCGGCGAAATGCTCACCCGCGACGGCGTCTCCCGCAGCGTCTCCCTCACCGAAGTCCTCACCTCCTTCACCTCCTTCACCCTCATCTACGCCACCCTCGCCTTCATCGAAATCCGACTCCTGCTCCGCTACGCCCGCGCCGGACTACCCGACACCACCCCACCCCCACCCGACGACACCACCGCCGACGAAGACCGCCCCCTCGCCTTCGCCTACTGACCCCGGAGCCCACAGTGGAACTCACCACCGTCTGGTTTCTGCTCATCGCCGTCCTCTTCACCGGCTACTTCATCCTCGAAGGCTTCGACTTCGGCGTCGGCGCGCTCCTACCCGTACTCGGCCGCAACGACCGCGAACGCCGCGTACTGATCAACACCATCGGCCCGGTCTGGGACGGCAACGAAGTCTGGCTGATCACCGCCGCCGGCGGACTCTTCGCCGCCTTCCCCGAGTGGTACGCCACCCTCTTCTCCGGCTTCTACCTGCCCCTACTCCTCATCCTGCTCGCCCTGATCGGCCGAGGCGTCGCCTTCGAATACCGACACAAGCGCCCCGACGCCCCCTGGAAACAACGCTGGGACGCCGTCATCACCATCGGCTCCGCAATCCCCGCCATCGGCTGGGGCATCATCCTCGCCAACATCGTCCGAGGCGTACCGCTCGACACCAACCACGACTACACCGGCGGACTACTCGACCTGCTCCACCCGTACGCCCTCCTCGGCGGCGCCACCACCGCCGCCCTCTTCCTCACCCACGGCGCCGTCTTCCTCGCCCTCAAAACCAACGGCGACATCCGCACCCGCGCCGGAAACCTCGCCACCCGCACCATCCCCGCCGCGCTCGCCCTCACCGCCGCCTTCCTCACCTGGACCCTCACCCAACGCCACAACCTCACCGCCATCACCCTCGCCGCAACAGCCACCCTCGCCCTCACCGGCGCGCTCGCCGCCACCCGAGCACGCCGCGAAGGCTGGGCCTTCGCCGGCACCGCCGCCGCCATCGGCCTCACCATGGCAACCCTCTTCGCCGCCCTCTACCCGAACGTCCTACCCTCCACCACCGACCCCACCGGCACCCTGACCGTCGTCAACGCCGCCTCCACCCCCTACACCCTCAAAATCATGAGCTGGGTGGCCCTCGTCTTCACCCCCGTCGTCCTCGCCTACCAAGGCTGGACCTACTGGGTCTTCCGCCGCCGCATCAGCATCGCCAACATCCCCCACTGACCCCCACCCACCCACACAAAACAGCGCGCCCCCGGAATCGTGATTCCGGGGGCGCGCCAACTAACACACCCAACTCAGCCCGCGTCGCGCAACTCCGCCAACCGGGCCTCGATCTCGGCCAGCTCCGCCCGCAGCTTCTCCGCCTGCTGCTCAGCCTCACTCCGCTCCACCGACATGATCTGCTCCACCGCCTCATGCACACCCGGAACGTCGATCAACGACACCATCTTCAACGCCTCGACCGGCTTGATCACGTACGGCTTCGCCAACGCCTTGCTGCCCTGCGTCGCCGCCAACGTCCACTCCCCGTCAGCGTACGAAAGGGTCACCGTCAGACCCGCCGGACCCTTCGGCCGGGCCGGCTTCGCCACCGCCCGCCGCGCCGGCTTCGCATCCTGCTCCGCCACACCAACCGGGGGAGTGTCCACCGTGCTCACCACAACCTCCTCACGGGGCGCCGGCACCGGCGTCCTCACCACCATGAACTCCGGCTCCGGAGCGGCCTCCACCGGCTCCGGCTCCACCTTCTGCTCAACCCGACGACCCGTCGCCCCACGCGGCGGAATACTCAGATCAGTGGGGGAGAACGGCAACTCGTCCCGACCGAACCGCACCACCACCCACTCATCCGACGTCGCCGGATCGGCCAACTCCACCACCTGACCGATCTGCCCGGCGATCTGCCCCGCCGCCTCGGTGAACATCACCTTCGGCTTCCGACCACCGGCCAACGTGTCCCGGATGGTCTGCAACTCCTCGGTGGACAACCCTCGGGAATCGGTATGCGCGGCAGCCATCAGATCCTTCTTCCGTACACCTGTTTGATTTCCTGCTTTCCTACCAGCCCGCTCCGACAACGTCGAATCCGCCCCACCACCACCGGCCCCACCGACCGGTCACCGCCACCAACACCCGCAACACCCGATCCGCCGCACACCCACCCGCGCGAACCCCGCCACCAGAGCCCGGAAACGACAACCACGCGCCGGATTCCCCAGAGCACCGACGACAATGCGCCGAAGCGTACGCCGTGCGCCACACCACACCGAGCACCCCGTACCAGCACCGACAAAAGCGGTAACGTCGCTCCAACCCACCAGCGCGGAGGCACCCGATGAGCCCGGTAACAGTCGTCACCGGCGGCAGCCGTGGCATCGGCGCCGCGACCGTACGCCAACTCGCCCGCGCCGGCCACGACATCGTCTTCTGCTACCGCCGCGACACCGAAGCCGCCGCCGCCGTCCTGCACGACATCCACACCGCCGGCGTACGCGGCCACGCCGTCCAGGCCGACACCACCGACCCCGAACAGGTCGACCACCTCTTCACCACCGCCGCCGAACTCGGCGACATCACCGGCCTGGTCAACAACGCCGGCGTCACCAGCCCGGTCGGACCCCTCGTCGACCTCACCCTCACCGACCTACGCCGCGTCATCGACGTCAACCTCGTCGGCTACATCCTCTGCGCCCAACAGGCCGCCCGACGGATGGGCGCCGGCGCCGCGATCGTCAACATCTCCTCGGCCGCCGCCACCCTCGGCAGCCCCGGCGAATACATCCACTACGCCGCCGTCAAGGCCGCCACCGACACCCTCACCATCGGACTCGCCAAAGAACTCGGCCCCCGCAAGATCCGGGTCAACACCGTCTCACCCGGCACCATCTGGACCGACATACACGCCGTCTCCGGGGTGCCCGACCGACCCGCCCGGATCGCGGAACGGGTGCCACTCGGGCGCGCCGGAGAAGCCGACGAGATCGCCGCCGCCGTCGTCTGGCTGCTCAGCGACGCCGCTTCGTACACCACCGGAGCGACCCTCAGAGTCGCCGGCGGCCTCTGAACCGGCGCGGACGTGCCGGACAGGCCGCAGAGATCAACCAGGCGCCGGGGGAGAGGCCTGAACCTCAACCTGAACGTCAGGGGACCCGGTCCCTACCTCACGTTGACCCTCATGGTGCACCCACGCACCTGCGGCGACGCGACCTGACGCAGCGCCGAACCCTGGTCGGCGTACTTGGCCTGGTACGCCTCGTCGACCCGCTCGATCACCGCCTCGTCATCGAGGTTCTCGACGGTCACCGGATACCGCTGACTGCCGTCCACGAACGCGGCCCGACCGGTACGTTGCACCCGCCGATACCACTTCGACTGCGGACCATAGGCGCTGCGGACGTACGGCACACCGTCCACCACCACCGCCCAGATCGGGGTGACGACCTCACCGCCGTCGCGCATCTCGGTGGCGATGTGCACCGTGTCCGTACCCGTGAAGTAGTCGATGACAGCCATGTGTTCCATGGTGTACCCGATTTCGCCGCGGCGGAGCCGGTGGACGAAATCTCGTACCAGAGCGTCTCCCTGACGAACGGACACCTTGCCGCCGTGACCGACGAGGATGGACGAGGCTGGCAGGTCGACCGGGGGACGTTCCGTGGAGACGGTGGGGAACCGAGCCTGAGGGCTACTCGGCGGGCAGGGCCTCCCGCATCACCTTCGCGGTGGCAGTCGGGTCGTAGCCCTCGGGGACGCCTTCGATCATGATGATGTCGCCCTCGATGTGCCGCGAGCGTAGCGGGGCGATCTCCTGGTACGCGGGAGAGTCCCACCAGCTTCGTGCCTCGGCGATTCCGGGGAAGCCGATCATCACGACGTTCCCGGGCCAGGTGCCCTCCTTCACCTCGTGCTGCGTGACATGCACGAGGAAGCGGCCACCGTACGGCTCGAAGGTGCCGGCGATGCGCTCGACGTACTCGGCGATCTCCGGGTGCGGGGCGGCCTCTTGCAGGTTTGCTATGACGTAGGCGGGCATGGTGTCCTTTCGGGCCAGTCAGGCTCTGTACGCCAATGATCATCGCAGGCGGACGCACCGGGGGGTCGATGACCTCATTGTTCCTGAGTTCGACTCATCGGCTCCCGATTCGATAATGTGCATTATGTCAACTAGGCCGGTCTCCGGTGCCCGTCGAGCACCGGAGAGGGTCCCTCGGGGCCTCGTCCGGAAACCTCCTCGATCGAGGTTCAGGGGTGCCGCCCCCGGCGATCAGGCGTGCCGGCTCGGCCGACAGCGCGCCGCCGTGCCGACTCACGCCGTGCGTCGGCACGGCGCCGCCGGGGTGCACCAGTGCCCACAGAGCACTGCCGTCGCCGTCGACCACCCTTGATCGGTATGAGCTTCCCCGCGTACGGCACCGTGCCCGGCGGTACGCCAAACAAGATCAGCACCCTCCACCCCTTCCGGTGACACCGGTAAAACATGCATAATATTCCTTATGCAGGACAAAAGTGACATATCGTTACTGAGGCTGATCGAGGACTTCCTCACCGCGCGCGGCACCCGCAAGCCTTCGCCACACACCCTGCAGGCCTATCGCCGGGACCTGGTCGCGATCGGACAGTTGGTCGCCGAGGAGAACGATCCTCCCCTCCCCCTGGCCGAGCTGCCGCTCTCCGTTCTCACCGCGCGCACCCTCCGGTCCGCGTTCGCACGCTTCGCCGCTCCCCGGGCGCCCGCGTCGATCTACCGGGCCTGGTCGACGTGGAACAGCTTCTTCATCTTCCTGGTCACTGACGGTGTGGTGGCCGGGAACCCGATGTCGGCGGTGGACAAACCGTCGGCACCGGTCCCCCTACCCAAGCCGCTTCGGGGTGAGGACACTCCGGAACAGTTGTTGCACGCGGTCGCCCGGGAGGACCAGCGGCAGCGTCATCCGTGGCCCGAGCGGGACCTGGCCGTGCTCGCGTTGGCGCTCTGCGCGGGTCTGCGTCTGTCCGAGCTGCTCGCGTTGCGGGTTGGTTCGCTGGCCGGGCGGGCGGGCGAGCGTCGGGTCGAGGTTGACGGTAAGGGTGGTCGGCCCAGGGTGATCCCGGTGGAGCCGGAGCTTGACGCCGTGGTGCTGCGGTATCTGGACAGTCGGCGGCGGCGCTTCGGCGCACGGTCGGTACGGCGGGAGGCGGTGCTGCTGGTCGATCGGCATGGTGAGCCGTTGCGCCGGGGCGGGTTGCAGTACCTGGTGGAGTCTTGTTACCGGCGGGCGGGGATCAACGATCGGGTTCCGCGTGGGGCGCGGTTGCACGCGTTACGGCACACGTTCGCGACCCGGTTGGCGGAGGACGGTGCGACCGCTTCGGAGATCATGTGGCTGCTGGGCCACGCGAGCTTGACGACCAGTCAGAACTACATCGATGTGACCGCTGGTCAGCAGCGGGCGGCGGTGCGCGCTAATCGCACGAATCGGGCTTTGGGTGGTCTGGCCGCGGGTGGTTCCTGATCGTGCAAGGGCGGGTCACGGGGTGGCCGGTGCCTGGGTTGCCGGTCTTCTGCTGGACGGTCGCGAGCATCTCGGTCATGGACGCCGGCGGGGTCGGTGACGGGGAACTGGACTGCCCGGATGACGGCGGTGGGGTCGACGAGGAGGGTCAGGCGTTTGAACCGGTCGACGCCGGCGGCGCGGAAGGTCGATAGGAGGAGCCCGGCGGCGAGTTTGTTGTCCTGGTCGGAGAGGAGCGGGAGCGGTGGCCGGGCGTGGTCGGCGAGTTGGTCTGGGCGTTGGGTGCTGATGCCGCTGACCGCGCTGACGGTGCTCGACGCCACGGCGTTCGAGTTGGGTCTGGTTGCCGCCGCCAGTTATGTCGCGTGGATCGTGATCGGGTTGCCGGCTGGTGTGCTGGTCCAGCGTCTGCCGTTGCGGGGTGCGCAGGTGGGTGCGGATCTGGCGCGGGCGGTTGCGGTGGGGTCGGTGCCGTTGGCGTGGTGGTGGGGTCATCTGACAATCGCGCAGTTGATCGTCACGGCGCTGGTGGTGAGCTTCGCGAATGTGGTTTTCGACCCAGGCGCGGCGGACCGTTGGCCGCCGGTTCGGGCGATGATCCGGGAGGGTTGGCGTTTCGTCAGCCGTCATGCGGTGATCGGGCCGGCGATGTGGGCGGCAATTAGTTGATCTTCGGGGGCTCCGAGGGTCATCGGTCTGGCGTCTTTGCTGGTAGTCGTGCGACTGGCATCGCGGGTGTTGGTCACGCCATGTCCATCGCGCCGGTCACCACTTTTGGCTGCTGGGTGAGCGACGTGACAACGATGTGGAGGCAACGAACCTGGTTCTGAACGGCGAAGTGCCCCGCCGTCCAGAGCCCGGACGGCGGGGCACTTCTTACTGGCCGGGCGTACAGCAAAACAGCGAAAAACCGAAGCTAAAGGGACCGCCGGCGGTGCCGCCGCCTTGATTACCTAGAACGGCACTGGTTCGGCGTCGGCGAGGTAGCGGTGCAGTGAGGTCTTGGGGATACCGGTCTTGGTGGCGATGGTGCCGAGGCTGGCGCCTTGAGCATTGAGCAGCCGGGCGTATTCGCTCGGGTGGGCGAGCGCAGCCAATTCTACAGCTGGTGGACCCCCGTACTCCTTCCCGTCCAGAGTCGCTCCGTCGAACTCGGCGTCACCGTTGAAGGTAGCTCCGTCGAACCTGATGCCGTTGTGGTACGCCAGGCTGAACGCAGCGCCGTGACTGAAGTCCACCTGAGCGAAATCGGCGTCACCGTTGAACGTCGTCTTGGCGAACGCAGTGCCGTTGCGGAATGTCCCGCTGTGAAATATGGCACGGCCGTGGAAGGTAACCCCGCTGAAACTGGTGCCGTTGTAGCAGGTCGGCTCGATGAACCAGGCATCACCGCTGAACACCGCCCCGTCGAAATCGGTGCCTCCGTGGAAGGTTGTGTAATCGAAAATTGCGTCATCATGGAAGGTTGCCCTGCTGAACGTGGCGTCACCGAGAGACATGACGTCACCGCTGATCGTCCCCCCAATGAACATCGCAAATCTGAACTTGGCCTCATCGCTGAACGTCGCCCCTTCGAACCTGGTGTCGCCGTGGAAGGTCGCAGAGGTGAAGTCGGCGTTGTGGAGGTGGCAGCCGGTGAAGTCGGTGTTGATGAGGTTCGCTTCGGCAAGGTCCAGGACCAGTGTCGGCCCCCAGTACGAGGGGTTGGGTTCCTTGTTCTGGGTTGTGGGGCGCAGGTGGTGGGCGAGGATGCGTTGAGCGGCGAGGCGGACCTGGCGTTCTTCTCGTGGATCCACGGATGCGTTGTGAGGGCCGGTGTCGTCGGTGGTGGCTGGGGCGGGGTCGTCGGTGGTGGGCTTGGTGTCTGGCGGGGTGTAGGGCATACGCAGGTAGGCGCAGATCACCTCGACGATGCTCTGCCGGTGGATCGGGTTGTCCTGGGCGAGACGTTCCAGGGCGTACAGGCCGGCAAGACGGACCGGGGCCTTGTCCGAGCCGAGCTGGTCGGCGGCCTTCACGTACAGCTCGGTGACGCGCTTCTCCCCGGCGTCGTACTCGGTGGCCTGCTGGGTGCGTTCGGCCAACTGTTGTCGGCGGAACGCCAGCACCAGCGCGAACGCGCCGGCCACGGCGGCGCCGATGGTCAGGCCGGTCCGGATGGACTCAACCCGCAGCTGCGCCCGCTGCACCCCGTCGCCGACCATCGGCACGGAACCTTGCAGCCAGGCCACGGCGGCCCAGGTGACCACTCCCACCACGGCCACGCCGGCCGGGATCACCCACGACCGTAGGGGCCGCACCTGCCGGTCCGGTGTCGTCGGCGCGGCGGACGCCTCACTCCCCTGACCATCTCGACGCCGCAGCAGCATCCCCATAGCCAGCACCGCCAGGCTCGCCGCCACCGGTATCAGCACCGACCCCCCGGAGGCCAGGGCACCCCACCATGGCCGGGGAACCAACGCCAGCGCGACCACCAGCAGGCCCAGCCCGCCAGCAGCCATCAGAAGATCACTTAGCCGTTTCGTCACGCTGGGAAATCATGTCACTACAAAGCAAATCTCGTTGTGTCCGGCGAGCCGGTCGAGCACCCCGGCATGGGCGCGGCGGGTGTTCGGGTTCCTGTACCGCGCGGAGCCCAAGAACCGGTCGACCACGATCCGGATCGTCGCGCCCTCCATGAGCCGTAGTCCTTCGGTCGGGCCGGCGCTACGGCGGGCGCCTTACTGACCGCTTCCGTCTACTCGATGTCGTATTCGTACGGTCCTCGGCATCGTCGCGGTTGGCGGCGTCGTGCGCCCGGTCGTCGAAGCCGCTGGTTGCGGTCGGTGAGTTCGGGTCACGTTCGGCCGCCGCGCGGATGCGGTCGGCGGACTCGTTTGCCCCGCGGCGCTGGCGACAGCCCTCGCGGCTAGATCATCTTCTTCGCGGCTGGTGACGCGGTTCTTACCAACGTCCCTGGTGGGTCTGCTGTTGGCGGCTGACGGGATCGGCACGTTGATCGGTGCGGCGTTGCCGACGCGGTTCACGAGGTGGATCGGTTCGGCTCGGGCGTTGATTGTCGCGGGGTTCGTCGCGGCGGCTGGGGCGGTTGTCGTTCCGTGGGGTGCCGGTGGGTTCGCGTACGTGATGTTCGTGGTCGGCAACGTGGTCTTCTCGGCGGGGGTGGTGGTGCCCAGTGTGGTCACTCGAACGTATCGGCAGGTCGCGAGCCCGCCGGAGTTGTTGTCGCGGGTGATGGCGACAGTGCGGTTCGTGTCGTGGGGTGCGGTGCCGGTGGGTGGTGTGGTCGCGGGGGCGCGTCACGTTGTTGGTCTGTGCGGGGTGCTGGTCGGTGCGCCGGTGGTGTTGGTCCTCTCCCCCGTATGCCGGTTGCGGGATCTCACCGATTTCCGGGTGGCGGATCGGGATGGTGAGGCGGTGGCGGTCGGCGGGTGAGGTGTCGGCTGCTGGTTGCGGCTCATTTGGCTGGTGCGGCGGCGAGGTCGGTGATGGTGAAGGTGAGGGTGCGGCGGTCGGCGGTGAGGACGGCGACGAGGTTGCCGTGGAGGGTGACCTGTTCGGGTTGGTCGATGCCGATCGTCACGCCGTTGGTGGTCCGTCCGGTGGCGATTTCCTGGACGGCGACCTGCCATTGGGAGGTGGTGCCGTCGTATTCCTGGACGACCATGTGGGTGCCGTTGGTGGCGGTGACGGCGGCGAACGTGCCGAGTTGTCGGTGCTGGCGGCCGTCGTGGCCGAGGATCCGGGCTTCGGAGATGCGGTTGAACAGGCCGTCGCCGCAGATGAGGGTGGTGGGGCCGGCGTACCAGGTTTCGTCGTCGGCGGACTCGGTGGGGTTGGACCAGGCTTCTTTGCCGGTGCGGGTGTCGATGGCGATGGTGCGGTTCTTGCGGGTCTCGCCGATCGCCGCGCAGATGAGGTGGGGGCCGCAGGGTTTGACGTGTTCGATGTCGACTCCGGCGGGTTGTTCCAGTTTCCATTTCTGTTTCAGGTCGGTGGCGTTGTAGGCGGCGAGTACGTCGCGGCCGGCTGAGCTGGTGTTGCTGAGCTTGCCGATGACGAGGTTGTCGAAGGCGACCCAGCGTTCCTCGTCGAGGGGTAGCGCGCCGCTGCTCTTGACCTTCCCGGTGTGGGCGTCGAGGGTGTAGCCCTTGCCGTTGGTGGTGTTGAGTTCGACGACGGTGGGTGTGGTCGTGACGGTGTCGTGGAGGGCGCCGTACGAGGCGGGCAGGGTGCCGGCGGCCGGGTCGGGTGTGGTGGGCCATTGGCGCATGGCTTCGATCCGGTGGCGGTCGATGAGGAGCAGGTCGGAGTTGCCGGCGCGCTGCCAGCGTTGTTTGCCGGTGCCGAGGTCGATGTTGAGTACGGCGTTGCCGTCGATGGAGCCGCGGGTTTCGATGATGACGTTGGTGCCGTAGTAGGCGACGTCGTGGCGGTTGACCCAGGTGGATTTCCAGAGCAGTTTGCCGTCGGTGGCGGTGAGGACGGCGCGTACGGGTTTGCCGTCGTCGGTGGCGGATTCCTTGCCGTCGACGATGATGAGGCCGCCGTCGGTGGTGTCGACGGCGGTGAGGGTGAGTTCGGCGGGTTCGATGGGGATCTTGGTGGTCCATTGTGCCGCTCCCCCGCTGCCGGGCAGGGCGGTGATGTCGGTGCTGCCGTTGCCGACGGCGGCGGTGATGACGGCGCGGTCGGCGATGGTGACGGCGGCGGCGCCGGTGGCGGTTGCCGGGTGGGTTTGGCCGGGGGCGAGGGTGCCGTCGGGGGTGGGGCGGTCGTCCTGGACGCCGGGGATCCGGTTGGTCTGGTTCGTTTGTTGGATGAGGCTGTTGAGTCGGTCGACGAGGTAGTTGCCGCCGGTGAGGCTGGTGCCGACGCAGGCTGCGACGGTGACGAGTGCGGTGGTGGTGGTCAGGACGCGGCGGGTTCGGCGGCGGTCGGGGGCGGCGGTTGGTGTGGCTGTGGTGGGTGGCGGTGTGGGGGTCGGTCGGGGTGGCGGTGGGACGGGTGTCGGCGGCGGTGTGTGTCGGTTGGTGGTGGGGTGGCGGAGTGCGCCGTAGGCGACGGGGAGTTCGGGTTGTTCGGGTACGGCGGGGGCGATGCCGAGGCGGGCGTGGAGCCGGCTGGCGACCAGTGGCATGCGACTGGATCCGCCGACGAGCAGGAGCGCGGCGAGGGTGGTGGGTTCGATGCCGGCTCGTTGCAGGACGCGGCGGGTTTCGTCGACGGCGCGGGCGATCAGCGGGGCGGCGATGCGGTCGAGTTCTTCGCGGGTGAGGTGGAGGGGTTCGGCGCGTCCGGGCACGGTGACGGGTGCGGTGGTGGTGCGGGAGAGCATTTCCTTGGCGGCGCGGATTTCGGCCCAGAGGGTTTGCCGGTCGCGGCGGTCGACGGGGTTGTCCGGGTGGTGGAGTCGTTGCCACAGGTCGGGGTCGCGTAGGGCGATGAGGTGGCCGAGGTGGGCGACGAGGGCGTCGTCGATGTCGATGCCGCCGAGGTCGTCGAGGCCGCCGGTGGCGAGGACGCGGGGGCCGGTGGTTTCTCGGCGTACGACGGTGACGTCGAGGGTGCCGCCGCCGAAGTCGAAGATGGTCAGGGTGGCGCCGGGCGGCAGCTGCGGGCCGAGGAGGTCGAGGCAGTAGTGGGCGGCGGCGACGGGTTCGTCGACGAGTTCGACTTCGCCGAGTCCCGCTTGGCGGGCGGCGGCGCGGAGCAGTTCGCGGCGGGGTTGGCCCCAGTCGGCGGGGCAGGTGAGGACGGTGCCGGTGCGGGGGTCGACGCCGGTGAGGCGGGCTTCGTCGGCTACCCGGCGTAGGCCGGCGGCGAGGAGTTGTTCGACGGGTGTGTCGTGGTCGCCGAGGAGGACGGTGCCGTCGTCGATGCGGCGTTTGGGGTGTGGTTCGAAGCGGTCGGGTTCTCCGCTGGCGAGTCGGTGGGCGTCGCGGCCGGTATGGGGGGTGCCGTCGGCGTCGAGGTAGATGCCGCTGGGTAGGAGCGGGGTGCCGTCGAAGAGGAGTGGCCGGGGTGGTTGGCCGGGACGGTGGATTACCGCGACGGTGTGGGTGGTGCCGAGGTCGACGGCGAGTCGGGCCGTGGTGTTCACCGTTGTCCGCCTTCCGGCGGACGCGGGGGGACGCCGCCGGGGGGCGATGTTACTGCTTGGGTACGACCGTTGGTGTCGGCTGGGTGGTTCGGTCCCGGCTGTCGGTTTCCGGCTGCGGGGATGGTGGGTCAGCCGAGGTCGACGACGAGGGGTCGGTGGTCGGAGATGGTGGCGGCGGGGGCGGTGACGGCGGTGACGGCGGGGAGCCGTTGGCTGCCGCGTGGGTCGGCGAGGATGTGGTCGAGTTGGACCTGGGGGGCGGCGGAGGGGTAGGTGGGTTGGCAGCCGAGGGTGTGCCAGCGGGAGACGAGGGTGGCGAGTCGGGCGGGGAGGTTGAGGTCGCCGAGGAGGATGCGGGGGGCGGGTAGGGAGCGTAGGGCGCGGACGACCTGGCGGAGTTGGCGGAGGTTCCAGCCGGGTACGAAGGAGAGGTGGGTGGCGGCGGCGGTGATGGGGCCGTGGGGGGTGTCGAGTACGGCGGCGAGTAGTACCCGGGGTTCGTCGTGGAGCAGGGTGAAGCCGCCGCCGGGGCCGGAGATGTAGATGGGGGCGCGTAGCGGTGCCGGTGTGAGGCGGGTGACGCGCCAGGCGCGGGCCGGGTAGCGGCTGACGAGGCCGACTCCGTAGAGGGGTTCGCCGTGGCCGTCGTCTTCGTGGTTGAGGGGGCGGAATCCTTCGCCGGGGGTGCCGACGACGGCGGCGGCGAATCGGTGGGTGGGTGCGTCGAGGGCTTGGGCGGCGATGGCGGTGAGGTCGAGGTGGCCGCTGCGGGACTGGTCCCGGTCGACTTCCTGGAGGGCGAGGATGTCGGCGTCGAGGGCGGTGACGGTGTCGGTCAGCCGGGTCTGGTCCACCATGCCGTCGTGTAGGGATCGGCCGTGGAGCAGGTTGAAGGTGACCAGTCGCACCTCTGCACCTTACGGGCTGTTGTGGGACAGTTTCTGGGTGATCTTCAAGCTGTTGCTCTGTTCGGCGTTGGTGTTTGTGCTTTTGGGTGCGGCCGGTATCGCGTTGCGGCGGCTGCGAGGGCGGTGATCGGCAGGGCTCCGGGTGTGCGGGTGAGGCTGACCACAGGGTCGCTCGTCGTGGGTGGGGGCGGCGGAATAATGCCCGCTCGTGGATCCGGGTGCGTTGACGACGTTGCTGGTGGCGGCCACGGCGGCCGGGTGGGTCGACGCGGTGGTCGGTGGTGGGGGTCTGCTGCTGTTGCCGGCGTTGTTGATCGCCGCGCCGGGGTTGGCGTTGCCGGTGGCGTTGGGGACGAACAAGTTCGCGGCGATCGCGGGTACGGCGACGGCGGCGGTGACGTACGCCCGCCGTACGAAGATCGATTGGCGGTTGGCGGGGCCGGCGGCGGGCCTGGCGGTGGTGATGGCCGGGGTCGGTGCGGCGTTGGCTGGGATGGTGCCGGGACGGGCGTACCGGCCGGTGGTGTTGGCGGTGCTGGTGGCGGTGGCGTTGTTCGTGACGTTGCGGCCCCGGCTGGGGGTGGTGGCGGAGCCGTCGAAGCGTACGGGGGGGCGGGTCGCGGTGGCGGTGGCGGTCGCCGGCGGGGTGATCGCGCTGTACGACGGTCTGATCGGTCCGGGTACCGGCACGTTCCTGGTGTTGACGTTCACGGCTCTGGTCGGCGCTGATTTTGTCCATGGTTCGGCGATGGCGAAGTTGGTCAACGCGGGAACGAACCTGGGGGCGTTGGTGGTGTTCGCGTCCGCCGGGCATGTCTGGTGGACGTTGGGTGCGGCGATGGCGGCGTGCAACGTGCTGGGTGCGGCGGTGGGCGCGCGGATGGCGTTGCGGCGCGGTTCGGGCTTTGTCCGGGTGGTGTTGCTGGTGGTGGTGTTGGCCCTGGTGACGAAGCTCGGCTACGACCAGTGGCTGGCGTGACCGGCCAGGGGTCGGGTCAGGCGTTGGTGCCGGGTGAGGCGAATCGGCCGGCTCGGATCTCCCGTAGTGCCCGGCGGCGGGTGTCGCCGCGCAGGGTGTCGACGTAGAGGCGCCCGTTGAGGTGGTCGGTTTCGTGCTGGAGGGCGCGGGCGAGGAAGCCGGTGCCGTTGATGGTCCGGGGTTCGCCGTGCTGGTCGAAGCCGTGGGCGGTGGCGTGCAGGGCGCGTGGGGTCGGGAAGTAGAGCCCTGGGATGGAGAGGCAGCCCTCGTCGTCGTCCTGGAGTTCGGTGGAGAGTTCCAGGGTGGGGTTGATCAGGTGGCCGCGGTGTCCGTCGGCGTCGTAGACGAAGACGCGGGCGCTGATGCCGATCTGCGGTGCGGCGACGCCGGCGCGGCCGGGGGCGCCGAGCAGGGTGTCCATCAGGTCGGTGACCAGGTCGCGTAGTTCCGCGTCGAAGGTGGTGACCGGTTCGCAGGGGGTGCGCAGTACGGCGTCGCCGATGATCCTGATGGGCCGCATCGTCATGGGGTGAGGTTATCGCCGTACGGTCGGGGGTGGCGCACCGCGGTCGGCTGCGGGGGCGTCGGACTGGTGGTAGGGGTGCGGCGGCGGCGCGTGCCCCGGTCGACGGTGGGTCACGCCAGGGTCTTCTCGAAGTGCAGGTGGTGGTAGCGGGAGTCGTCGTAGGGCGGGATCTCCCGGTAGCCACTGGCGCGGTACAGGGTGATGGCTTCGGTCAGGGTGGTGTGGGTGCCCAGACGCAGAACGGTGGCGCCGTGGGCCGCGGCGGCGGTCTCCAGTGCGCGCAGCAGCCGTCGGCCGATGCCGAGTCCACGGGCCTCGGCGCTCACCCACAGGTGGCGGACCTCGGCGACACCGGGGCCGAGCGCGCGCCATGCCCCGCAGCCGACCGGGTGGTCCTCCTCGCGGGCCAGCAGCAACGCACCGTTGTCACCGGTCAGTTCGTCCGGGTCCACCAGGGCGCCGCTGTCGTACCCCTCTGGGAAGCGGACGGTGAGTTCGTCCGCGTAGGCGCGCAGGCACTGCCGGGCCGGGGCGGATGCGGCGTCGACGGTCTCGATCAGTACGGCGGCCGACCGTAACAGCCGGCGGATCTGTGTCTGTGCGGTGATCAGCTGTGTCCGTTGCCCGGGGGTGAGCCGGGTCAGGAGTTCGTTGACGCTGGCGCTGGAGCGGCGGTCGAGTTCGGTGCGTTCCCGGATGCCGGCGTCGGTCAACTCGACGATCCTGACCCGGCCGTCGTCCGGGTGTGGCCGTACCCGGGCGAGGTTCTGTTCGGCCAGGGAGCGCAGCAGCCGGCTCAGGTAGCCGGAGTCGAGGCCGAGCCGGGTACGCAGGTCGCGTACGTCGGCCCGGTCGCCGATCTCGAACAGCAGTCGGGCCTCGCTCAGCGGGCGGTCCTGGTCGAGGTACCGCTCGGTCAGGACGCCGAGGCGGCGGGTGTAGTACCGGTTGAAGTCACGTACCAGGCCGACCTGTTCGGTGGTGGAGTCCATCCGCCGAGGGTAACCAGGAATCTCTGACCAAAGTCAGAGAACTTCTGGTTCTGTTGTGGACCCCCTGCTTCGGATCGCCCCGCGAGCCCACCCTGGACCGGCGCACCCGCGCCGCCTCCCGGTAGTTGCCCAACACTCGAGTGCGCGATCACCATCGACGGTGGCCTGACCGTGGCACAGGGGCACCGGAACGCGGTCGCCGCCGAACACCGGCTGATCCACGCCGTTGTCCGACTCACCGGCGCCTCCGTGCACGCCGACCTGGATCACCCAGCCGGCGACGACCCGCACGAAGTGCTCTCGCATCATCGGTAGCGCGCTGACCGCAGATGCAGGCACGAGGCACGCATCCGGGACGCCCGTCGCGTGAGTTGCCCCGTCGTCGTCGCTGCCGCCGCCAACATGGCGACCTGCCGTTCCGGATGTCTCCGGTGCGAGGTTTTTGGGCTTGATCGACTTGGTGGCGGGGGCTGTCGGTGGAATGTTGGCGGGGGTGGGGTCGTTATACATCGCGTACGACCGGAGCAGCGCCGAGGCAGTGTTCTCTCCCGCCTCTTAGGGCCTGTGGCCTCGTATTTCTTCCTTCGAACGCGCGCCTTCCCCCTTTTGTGTGCGTGTTTGGAGAACCCCCGATTGGAAGGTGAACCATCGTGAAGACGACTTTCACCGCTATTACCGAAGCTTCGTTCGTTCGTAAGACCGCCCTTGGTGTCGCTGGCCTCGCCTTTGTCGGTGGCGCCGTCGCGGGTCCCGCGTCGCACGCGTTCGCGTCGCCGGCCATGCACGCCGCCCCGGCGATGACCACCGTCACCCCGGTCGCGGACAACAAGCCGGCCATGGACAAGCTGGTGCCGCACGGCACTCAGGGTGCCCAGTCGGAGATCAGCCTCTCCAAGGAGCAGACCGACAACGCCAAGGCCATCACCGACACGGCCAAGAAGCTCGGCATGGGTGAGCGAGGTGCCGTGATCGCGGTCGCCACCTCGATGCAGGAGTCGAAGTTGGAGAACCTGGGTCACCTTGGTGACATGAACGACCACGACTCCCTGGGCCTGTTCCAGCAGCGCCCGTCGTCGGGTTGGGGTACCCCGGAGCAGATCACGGACCCGACCTACGCGGCGACCGCGTTCCTGAGCAACCTGAAGCAGGTTGACGGTTGGCAGGATCTGCCGCTGACGGTGGCGGCGCAGAAGGTTCAGGTGTCGGCGTTCCCGGACGCGTACGCGCAGTGGGAGAACCAGGCCGCCCACATCGTCCAGGACGTCTGGACCAAGTAAGCAACCAGCAGAACAGCACGGCGAAGCCGGGCCCCCGCACGGGGCCCGGCTTTTCGCGTACCCGAAAGAAGTTGAGCTGATGGCGGACGCGGCACTAGCATCGTCGATGTGACTGCCGGGTCGGCCATTGGCCACAACCTCGTGAGGCACCCGGCCATAGCGTGACCGCCGGGCGGCCCAGGGGCCCGCCTGTGTGTCCGCTTTCCTGTCGCCCCGCTCCGCCGCCCGTTCGTCCCGGTGACGTGGACTCCTACCGCCACCGGTCACGGCGGCCCCACCGCACCTCGGGCCGGTGCCCGGCGACTCGTCCCGCTTCGCTCACCACACACCCGAACGTGACCCCGTACGGCGGACACGTTCGGGCTCTCGCGTGATCCGTCCCGCCCACCGGGCGGTTCCTGTCGTGCCCCGACACGGTTCGCGGCACTACCCACAGACGAAGGGAAAGGGCCTATGCCCAATGATTTCAACCAGCAGGTGATCGAGGAGTTCCGGGCCAACGGCGGCCGGGTCGGCGGCTATTTCGAGGGGGCCCGACTGCTGCTGCTGACCACCACCGGCGCCCGCTCCGGGGCCGAACACACGACCCCTCTCGGGTACCTGCCCGACGGCGGCGAACGGGTGCTGGTGATCGGCTCGGCCGGTGGGGCGCGGACCCATCCGGACTGGTTTCACAACATCGTGGCCGATCCCCATGTCACGGTCGAGGACGGCGTCTTCGTCTACGACGCGGTCGCCTCCGTACTCGAGGGAGACGAACGTGACCTGGTCTTCGCCCGCGCTGTCGAGGCCGACCAGGGGTGGGGCGATTATCAGTCCCGTAGCGGGCGGGTCCTGCCGGTCGTCGCCCTGCGGCAGGTGCCGGGACCGCCCCGGTTCGCGGCCGGACCCGACGGCGTGTCCTGGGGTGCGGCGCTCAGGACGGTTCACGACGCGTTCCGGCGTGAACTCGCCCTGATCCGCGCGGAGGTCGCCGCCTCGGGTCCGGGTCTCGGGGCTCAGTTGCGGGTGAACTGCCTGACCGTCTGCCAGGGGCTGCACCTGCACCACACCGGTGAGGACGCTGGAATGTTCCCCGCCCTCGCCGAGGGACGCCCGGAACTGGCCCCGACGATGGAGCGTCTGCGCCGGGAGCACCAGCGGATCGCCGAACTCGTTGACGACCTGCGCGCGGTGCTCTCGGCCGACGGTGTGGACCCGGTCGCGTTGCTCGCCGACGTCGAGCGCCTCACCGACGAGCTCGTTCGACACCTGGCGTACGAGGAGGAGCGGTTGATCCCGGTCCTGGACGGGAGTCCGACTCGGGAGCAGGCCCGGTAGAGGTCAGTGTGGTGGCCCGGCGGCGAGGATGGCGCGTACGGGGCCGGCTTTTGCCGCCGCCTCGGCCACCTCGGCGTCCGGGTCGCTGTCCCAGGTGATGCCGCCGCCGGCCCAGACGTGTAGTCGTTCGCCGTCGGCGGCCGCGGTACGGATGGTCAGCCCGAGGTCGATGTGGTGGGGGCCGACCCAGCCGAGGGCCCCCATGCCGGCGCCCCGGCCGACCGGTTCGAGGGCGGCGATCTGGTGCAGCGCGGAGACCTTGGGGGCGCCGGTGACCGAGCCGCCGGGGCAGACCGCGCGGAGCAGGTCGGCGATGGTGAGGCCGTCGGCGGCGCGGGCCGAGACGGTCGATTCGGCCTGCCACAGGTCGCACCACTGGCGGATCCTGTACAGCTCGTCGACGTGGACCGAGCCGGTGGCCGCGATCCGGGCCAGGTCGTTGCGCTCCAGGTCGACGATCATGATGTGCTCGGCGCGTTCCTTAGTCGAGGTGAGCAGCTCGACCCGGCCCGGTGCGGTGGCCGGTCGGGTGCCCTTGATCGGCCGGGTGACGATGCGGCCGCCGCTCACCTCGATCAGGGTCTCCGGGGAGGCGCAGCCGATCGCCCAACCGGCGCCGGTGAGGATTCCGCCGTAGCGGGCACCGGAGAGCTGACCGAGCCGGGTGAGGGCGGGCAGCGGGTCGCCGGTGTATCGGGCGCTGGTGTGGCCCACCACGTTGACCTGGTAGATGTCGCCGCGTCCGATGGCCGCGCGGGCGGCGGTGACGGCGGCGGCGTGTGCCTGTGGTGTCCAGCTCGGCTGCCATGGTCCCAGCCACCAGTCGGTCGGCGGCTGCCGGTCTGCGGGGCGGGGCCGGCCCGGACGGTCGCGGAAGGCGACGGCGACGACGTCGGGTACGGCGGGGGCGGGGCTCGGCGCCCCGGGTGGGGCGCCGATCATGGTGGCCCCGGCGGCGGCGGAGACGTACAGCGCCGCGCCGGCGGCCGGACCGGTGTGGGTGTCGGTGGGGTGCAGCGCCCCCTGGCCGAGTCCGTGATCGGTCAGAAACCGCTGCACCAGCTCGGCCGGGTCGCCGGGCTGGCCGACGTACCATTCGAATCGGTCGAGCTCAGTCAATGAATTGAGGTATACCGATGGCATCGCGGGGGTCGAGCCGACCCCGTATGGGAGCGTTTCCACGACGAGTGGCCCATTCTCCATCATCCGTTGGGTGGATTCTCCCCGGTTGGCGCCGATCCCTGCTCGATGCAGCGCCGTTCGGCTTGGTACCGTGCGTCACTGGTCATGTGAACCATGACACAGCACCCCCACAGTCCGGAGAACCCGATGTGCCAGCACCAACCCACCTGTCCCTCCGCTGAGGCAACCGACCGGGAAGCCGCCCGCGTCATCGCCTGCTTTCGTGAGCAGGGCTGGAGCCTGCTCTGCAACGGCGTGATCGTCTTCGAGGACACCGGCGAACTACTTCCCGACGGGAGCATGATCGCACCGCACCGCGGCCCCGCTCGACACGCACTCGTCGCCTGACCGATCACAGCCGGTGATCACGGCGGGCACCGTGCGGTCCGCCGGTCGCCGGCATAGGCCGATCAAGGCCGTCCCCGCTGATCAACGAACATCCTCGCCCCGGCCAACTGGGCCCGGGGCGAGGACATCCGACGTGATCGGCGCGGACTACCTTGATCGCACCTGAGGCGCTCAGTCCTCGAACGCGTCCGGCGGCGGACACGCGCAGACCAGATTCCGGTCGCCGTACGCGCCGTCGATACGCCGTACCGGCGGCCAGTACTTCGCCGCCCGGTCGACTCCGCCCGGGTACGCCGCCACCGACCGCGGGTACGGGTGCGACCATTCGTCACCGGTCACCATCGCCGCGGTGTGCGGGGCGTTGCTCAGCGGGTTGTCCTGCGCCGGCCACTGCCCCGCCCCGACCAGGTCGATCTCCTCCCGGATCGCGATCATCGCGGCGCAGAACCGGTCGAGTTCGGCCAGATCCTCGCTCTCCGTCGGCTCCACCATCAGCGTGCCGGCCACCGGGAACGACATCGTCGGCGCGTGGAACCCGTAGTCGATCAACCGCTTCGCGACGTCGTCGACGCTCACCCCGGTCGCCTTCGTCAGCGGCCGCAGGTCGAGGATGCACTCGTGCGCGACCAGGCCCTTGTTGCCGGTGTAGAGCACCGGGTAGTGCGCGCGCAGGCGCGACGCGACGTAGTTCGCCGCCAGGACCGCCGTCCCGGTCGCCCGGGTCAGCCCCTCGGCGCCCATCATCCGCAGGTACGCCCACGGGATCGGCAGGATCCCCGCCGACCCGTGCTGGGCCGCCGAGATCACCGGCTGCCCGTCGACCGACCCACCGAGCGGATCACCGGGTAGGAACGGTGCCAGGTGCGACCGGACCGCCACCGGGCCGACACCCGGGCCGCCACCACCGTGCGGGATGCAGAACGTCTTGTGCAGGTTCAGGTGGGACACGTCCGCGCCGAACTTGCCGGGCCGGGCGAACCCGACCAACGCGTTCAGGTTCGCTCCGTCGACGTACACCTGGCCACCGGCGTCGTGCACCTTCGCGCACAACGACGCGATCCCGGTCTCGTACACCCCGTGTGTCGACGGGTACGTCACCATGATCGCGGCCAGGGTGTCCCGATGCGCCTCGATCTTCCGGTCGAGGTCGACCAGGTCGACGTCACCGTTGTCGTCACAGGCGACCACCACGACCCGCATACCGGCCATCACCGCGCTGGCCGCGTTGGTGCCGTGCGCCGACGACGGGATCAGGCAGACGTTGCGGTGCCCCTCCCCACGCTCACGGTGGTAACCACGGATCGCGAGCAGCCCGGCGAGTTCCCCCTGGGAGCCGGCGTTCGGCTGCACGCTGACCGCGTCATAGCCGGTCACCTCGGCCAGCCACCCCTCGAGGGAGGTGACCAGTTCCCGGTAGCCGGCGGTCTGCTCGACCGGGGGCGAACGGGTGCATGTTCGCGAACTCCGGCCAGGTCACCGACTCCATCTCGGTGGTGGCGTTGAGCTTCATCGTGCACGACCCGAGCGGGATCATGCCCCGGTCGAGGGCGTAGTCGGAGTCCGACAACCGGCGCAGGTAACGCAGCATCGCCGTCTCGGAGTGGTGCCGGTGGAACACCGGGTGGGTCAGGAAGTCGCTGTCGCGCCGCAACGCCACCGGCAACGTCTCGGTGACCTCACCGGTGAACTCCGGCACCCCGAACGCGGACCACACCGCGCTCAGGTGCGCGTCCGTGGTCGTCTCGTCGCACGAGACACCGACCCGGTCGGCGTCGACCAGCCGCAGGTTCACCCCACGGGCGGCGGCATCCGCGACGACCTGCGCGGCACGCCCCGGGACGACCGCGGTCACCGTGTCGAAGAACGCCGTACCCGCCGTCGACACCCCACCGGCGACCAGGCCGGCGGCGAGCCGGGCGGCCGCCCGATGGGTACCGGAGGCGATCCGACGCAGCCCGTCCGGACCGTGGTAGACGGCGTACATGCTGGCCATCACGGCCAGCAGTACCTGGGCGGTGCAGATGTTGCTGGTCGCCTTCTCCCGCCGGATGTGCTGCTCCCGGGTCTGCAACGCCAGCCGGTACGCCGGGTTGCCGTCCGCGTCACGGGACACCCCGACCAGCCGGCCGGGCAGCATCCGCTCCAGGCCGGCGCGGACCGCCAGGTAACCGGCGTGCGGGCCACCGAAGCCCATCGGTACGCCGAACCGCTGCGTGGTGCCGGCGGCGATGTCGGCGCCGATCTCCCCCGGCGGTCGCAGCAGGGTCAGGCCGAGCAGGTCCGCGGCGACGGTCACCAGTGCACCGGCGGCGTGCGCGGTCTCGACCAGGGCGGCCTGGTCACGGACGACCCCGGACGCTCCCGGGTACTGCAGGTGCAGCCCGAAGAACTCGGCCGGCAGCTCCTCGGCGTCGAGGTCGACGATCCGCACCTCGATACCGAGCGGTTCGGCCCGGGTCGCGATCACCGAGATCGTCTGCGGCAGGGTGTCGGCGTCGACCACGTACACCGGGCTCTTGCTTTTCGACGTGCGGCGGGCGAGGGTCATCGCCTCAGCCGCGGCGGTCCCCTCGTCGAGCATCGAGGCGTTCGCGGTGGCCATCCCGGTCAGGTCGGTCACCATCGTCTGGAAGTTCAGCAGCGCCTCCAGCCGGCCCTGGCTGATCTCCGGCTGGTACGGGGTGTAGGCGGTGTACCAGGCCGGGCTCTCCAGCACGTTACGGCGGATCACCGCGGGCGTGTGGGTGCCGTAGTAGCCGAGACCGATCATCGACACCGCGACGGTGTTACGGGCCGCGATCGCCCGCAGCTCGGCGATCACCTCGGCCTCGGTCGCCGGCGCCGGCAGGTCGAGTGTGCCGTGCCACCGGATCACCTCGGGGATCGCGGCATCCATCAGCTCTTCGATCGAGTCGTAGCCGACGGTCTCCAGCATCCGGCGTTCACCGTCGGCGTCCGGGCCGATGTGACGGTCGGCGAACTGATCTGTGGTCATGGCGGCTCCCGGGGGGCGAGGTCGACGATGCGGCCTCCCCCTCTGTCGCACCCGCGCTGCGCGCGGTCGCTCCACAGTCGCCTGCCCACGAGGTCCTTTTGCCTGAGAGGTTCCGGGGAGGATTTGCCCCTTCGGCGCCGCCCTGACATGTGCCGGGCGGTCTCTCCCACGTGGGTGTTACCGGCATGGTCAACGCTACCAGCGGGTGTGTTTCCGGCGGGTATCGGGCCTGGCCGGACGGGACGTCGACGTACGGAATCCGCTCGTCGGCCGGAACCTCCCGGCCGACGCGGACCACCACAGACCGACACGAACCGGGTCCGCGTCGCGCAGCGCCCCGAGGGCTACCACCAGCCCAACCGCCCGGAAGGCTACAGTTTGTGACAACAACCACGGCCCGTGTACGCACGGCCGCCGCCTGACCGGGGACGGAGGACTTCACATGGCGCCCCCGCCCCGCCAAGAGGCACCGGCACCGGCCGACGTGACCGCCGACTGCACCGTTCGTCACGTCCTCGACCGGGTCGGCGGCAAATGGAGCATCGGCATCATCGTCGCCGCCACCCGCGGACCGATCCGGTTCACCGAACTCGAACGCTGCGTCGAAGGCATCAGCCGACGCATGCTGACCCTCACCCTGCGTAACCTCGAACGGGACGGCCTGCTCATCCGGACCGTCTACCCGACCGTTCCCCCCAGGGTCGAGTACACCACCACCGACATGGCCCGCGAACTCCACGACACCCTGCTCGCCCTCACCCACTGGGCGGAACGACACCGGGCCAACATCGCCGCCGCCCGGGTCGCCTACGACCGGGGGCAGCACGGCGACACCCCACCCGAGCAGGAGAGCTGCTGACCCACTGGGACGTATGACACGCCCGCCCCAGCCGAACACGCCGCCACCGGCTCAATAGGGTGGGACCGTGACCGACACCTACCACGCCGCCACCGGCCGCTACGACTCGATGACCTACAACCGCGCCGGCCGAAGCGGTCTGCGCCTACCCCCGATCTCCCTCGGCCTGTGGCACAACTTCGGCCACGAGCGCCCCTGGCAGCGTCAACGCGACATCGTCCGGCGCGCCTTCGACCTCGGCGTGATCCACTTCGACCTGGCGAACAACTACGGCCCCCCGCCCGGCTCCGCCGAGGAGAACTTCGGCCGCATCTTCGCCGCCGACCTGGCCCCGTACCGCGACGAACTCGTCATCTCCACCAAAGCCGGGTACGACATGTGGCCCGGCCCGTACGGCGAGTGGGGCTCCCGCAAGTACCTCATCGCGTCCCTGGACCAGTCACTGCGCCGGATGGGCCTCGACTACGTCGACATCTTCTACCACCACCGCCCCGACCCGGACACCCCGCTCGAAGAGACGATGGGCGCCCTCGACGCCGTCGTCCGCGCCGGCAAGGCCCAGTACGTCGCCATCTCGAACTACAACGCCGAACAGACCGAGAAGGCCGCCGCGATCCTGCGGGACCTCGGCACCCCGCTGGTACTGCACCAACCGTCGTACTCGATGGTGAACCGGTGGATCGAACGCGACCACCTGCTCGACACCCTCGAGAAGGTCGGCGCCGGCTGCATCGCCTACAGCCCCCTCGCCCAGGGCCTGCTCACCAACCGCTACCTCAACGGGGTCCCCGACGACTCCCGGGTCCGCACCAGCCGCTTCCTCAACGAGGAGCAGCTCAGCGACACCACCATGACCAAGGTCCAGGCACTCAACGACATCGCCGCCCGCCGCGGCCAGAGCCTGGCCCAGCTCGCCCTCGTCTGGGCCCTGCGCGACCCCAGGATGACCAGCCTGATCATCGGCGCCAGCAGCGTCGAGCAGCTCGAGAACAACATCGCCGCGCTCGACAACGTCGAACTCAGCGACGCCGAACTGGCCGAGATCGAGCAGTACGCCACCGAATGACCGGCCCGTGTGTGCCGCGCCCAGCCCGATCGGGCGCGGCACACACGATCACGCCGCCCATCTCACCGCACCCGGAGGTGGGCAAGGATCAGACCGGGTCGTCCCCGCGCGTGACCACCTGCGGTTCCACCCGCTCCAGGGCCGCCCGGATGTAGTCCACGACATCCGCCGGGGCGTCCATCCACTCCAGGGTCGCCACCAGGTACCCGCCCACCCTGCTGTAGTGCGCCGGCGGAATACCCAACCCCTGGTGTGCCTCGGTCAACCCCCGACCGTCGTACGTGTCCGGCCCGCCGAGCAGCACCGTCAACATCAGCGCCAGATGACGCCGCTGACCCGCCATCTCCACCGACTCGAAATAGCCGGCGAGTTCCGGATCGGCCAGCACCCGGTCATAGAAGATCCGCACCGCCGCCTGGACCGCCACCGCACCACCGATCCGCTGGTACGCCGAACCACCGTCGACCGGCTCCCCCGCCGGTCGCCCCGGCAGCACCCCGGTACGGGCCTCCCCTGTGGAGGATGCGTTCGCTTCGGTCTCCGTCACGGCCTCGTCCTTCCCACTGGATAGCCGCGACCCGATCCCCAGGTCCACGGCACAGAAGCGGTCACCCGAGCCGGTCGAAGAACACCGCCACGACCCCGTCAGATCGGGGCGACCGCAGTGGGGACGATAATCCAACACCTACGCACTGTCACGCATCAATCACTCATCGACAACGCGTCGTCCACAGCCGACACACGCGGCCCCAGAAACACCGGATCACGACGACTCCACACGTCGTACACCGCCTTCACCGCCGCGAGCCGCTCCCGGAAACTCCCCCACCGCCACGCCCGCTCGAAACGACTCACCGACTCGTCACCCACACCCACCGCGTCCAACCCCACCCGACGGCACAACGTCACCGCCCGCTCCACATGAAACGCCTGCGTCACCACGATCACCCGCCGCACACCGAAGATCCGCGACGCCCGCACACACGAGTCGTAGGTGTCGAAACCCGCATGGTCCTGAACCACCCGCTCAGCGGGCACACCCCGGTCGACCAGCCACCGCCGCATCGCCCCCGGCTCGTCGTACTCCCACCGACCATGATCACCGGAGACCAGCACCACCCGGGCCTTGCCCGCGTCGTACAGCTCCTTCGCCAGCCCCAACCGAGCCGCCAGGAACGGCGCCGGAGTGCCATCCGCCGACACCTGCGCCCCCAACACCAGCACCACCGGCGCCGCCGGCACCCCGGCCACGTCGTACACATGCGCGCGCGCCGACCGCTCGATCCAGACCACACTGGCGAACACCACCAGCGGCCCCAGCAACGCGGCCACCACAGCCGTCACCAACAACCGCCGCCGCCACGCACGCCAACGACGCCGCCGGGTCACCCCCGGCCGCAACGGACCAACAGCCAGCGAATCAACAGAACGGGACGAATCCGGGACAGCCGACATCCTCACATTGTGACCGGCACACCCGACAAACGGTCAGCCAGCCCGACGCCGCGCCCGTCGAGCGGCCAACTCGTCACCAGCGGACTCCGACGCCCCCGGCTCCACGGCCACTCCGACCGACTGCACACCCCCGGCCGGCTCCGCCGGCAGGTGCGACAACGACCCCTGGATCTCCTTGAACGCCCCACCGATCGCGATCCCGAAGACGCCCTGCCCACCCTGGAGCAGGTCCACGACCTCCTCCGGCGACCGGCACTCGTACACGGTCGTGCCATCCGAGATCAACGTGATCCCCGCAAGATCCCCGACGCCGCGCGACCGCAACGCCTCAATCGCCTTACGGATGTTCTGCAATGACACCCCGGCGTCAAGCAACCGCTTGACCACCTTCAGGACCACCAGATCCCGAAACGAGTACAACCGCTGCGTCCCCGACCCGGAAGCGTCCCGGATACTCGGCACCACCAGCGTCGTACGCGCCCAGTAGTCCAACTGCCGATAACTGATACCGACCGCGTGGCAAGCCGTCACCCCGCGATACCCGACTGCGCCGTCCTCCTCCAACGAAGGATCAACCGGCGCGACGCCGTCAGTGTGGCGATGATCTGATGTCCCCGGATCAGGGTCCTGTGGCTCGTGCATCCGGACAACCTCCCCGCCAGTGCGGTGACACGTCGTTTCCGGGACGTGCACCCCTCGACAAGGCAACCCTATAGCGCCCCAGGAGGGATGAGCCGCAGGAATCAGCGCGACACGCCGCGCGAGGGCGACACGCGCCGCACCGGGCACATCACCCTACGACCGCGCCCCACCGGCACAGCCGCCGTCAACCGGCGAAATCCTCCGGCTGCACCTGCTCCAGGAACTCCCGGAACTTCTCGACCTCGTCCTCCTGCTCATCAGGAATAACGATCCCGGCCTCGGTCAGCACCTGCTCCGCACACCGAATCGGCGCACCGACCCGCAACGCCAACGCGATCGAGTCAGACGGCCGGGCAGACACCCGCAACCCGTCCCCGATCAGCAGGTCGGCGTAGAAGACATTCTCCTTCAGCTCGGTGATCTCCACCGCGCGCAGCGGCGCCTCCAGCGCCGCCAGAATGTCCCGCAACAAATCATGGGTCAACGGCCGTGACGGCTTGACCCCCTGCTGCTCGTACGCGATCGCGGTCGCCTCCACCGCACCGATCCAAATCGGCAGGTAACGGTCGCCCTCGACCTCCCTGAGCAGGACGATCGGCTGGTTGCTGGGCAGCTCCACCCGAACCCCGACCACGCTCAGCTCGCGCACCGCCGCCTCCGTGTCGTTGTGTACTTCCCCAGCGCCGACGCGCCGCGACCAAACACCTCAGCCACCGCGACACCGGCCCTTTCCCTGCACGGTACACGGGACGCGAGAAGGTGGTCCCACGCGCGTCGCCCGTACCATTTCCACCCGGGACAGGGTTACCCCGCGAAGCCTACGGCACGCCCGCGACAGCAGATCTTTCCCACCGCGCCACCGCCACCGCAGCCTCAGCGACCGAGCACCGACCGCAACCCCACCCGCACCAGCGCCGCATGCAACTGCTGCGACAACCCCACCAACTCCCGCGCGACCTCCGCCGCCCGAGCCCGCGCCGCCGGATCGTTCTGCCGGGCCAACGGCGCGATCAACTGCTCGAACAAACCGACCTCACGGTCCGCGGCCGTCCGAAACGCCCGCAGATGACGCGGCTCCAACCCGTAAGCGGCCAACCCCGCCACCGCCTGCGCGATCACCACCGCGTCAAGGTCATACCAACCCGGCGGCCGGGAAACGATCAACCCGAGCCGCTCCAACTCGGTCAACGTCACATCATCGATACCCGTACGCGCGACCAGATCAGCCCGATTCACCCGCGAATCCGCCGACTCGACCGGCCCGGCCAAGCCACCGTCCCGCCCCGGAACCTCACCCGCCGGCCCCACCGCGACCAACGCCGGCCGCTGCCGCCCAGGGCTCTCCGGCTCGTGCTCCAGACCCGCCAACTGCTCCCGGATCACCCGCAACGGCAGATACTGATCCCGCTGCGCGGTCAGCACAAACCGCAGCCGGGCAACATCCTCCCAGCTGTACTTCCGGTAACCGGCCGGCGTACGTTGCGGCTCAACCAGGCCCTCGGCCTCCAGAAACCGCAACTTCGAGATCGTGGTGTCCGGAAACTCGACCCGCAGTTGAGCCAGCACCTCACCGATGCTCATCAGCGGCTGGGCCCGACCGGCCGCAGCCGTGGGCGCAGCCGCTGCCGCACGCTCATTCACCCCCGGCCGGCCTCCTCCTCCGGGCGCGGACCGGCGATGAAGACCAACCGGAACTTACCGATCTGCACCTCGTCGCCATTGCTCAAGGTGGCCGCCTCGACCCGCTCACGGTTGACGTAGGTCCCGTTCAAACTCCCCACGTCCCGGACGGTGAACGTACCCCCGTCCCGGTGGAACTCGGCGTGCCGCCGAGACACGGTCACGTCATCAAGGAAAATGTCACTGTCGGGATGCCGGCCACTGGTCGTCACGTCGTGATCCAACAGGAACCGGGCACCGGCGTTCGGGCCACGCCGAACAACCAGCAACGCCATGCCCGGAGGCAACGAGCCCGACATGCGACTCGGAACGACATCGGCATCCGGTCCCTCCAGCACTTCGTCAAGCGCGCCGAGGTTGAGCGTCGATGTGACGTCGAGTGGGGGGAACTCGTCGTCTGGCCGCGTCATGGGACCACCTCACGGATCTGTTCGGTCGGCGTCAGGGTGTGGCGGGTCTGGCCGCCGGGCTGCTAAAAGCCCAGCGGCTGGCTCTCCCGTGCCTGGGAAGGCAATTCCGCAACGCGCAACTATTGATTCTCGGTCGACTGAGCGAGCCTAGCCAGCGCCGAAATACAGGGCAACCAGACGCGCGGGCCGAGATCCGCCCGCGCGAAACCACACTCAGCTCTCGGTCAATTCCCGGTACGCCGCCGCGGAGAGCAGACCCTCGACCGCAGCCGGCCCACCAGGAGCGATCTCCACCAACCAACCCGCACCGTACGGATCGGTGTTGATCAACTCCGGAGTGTCCGTGAGCTCACCATTACGCGCCACCACCGTGCCACTCACCGGGGCGTAGATCTCCGAAACACTCTTCGTCGACTCGATCTCACCCAGGGACTCGCCCGCCTCGACCACGGCACCCTCCTCCGGAAGCTGCACGTAGACGATGTCACCCAACGCGTCCTGCGCGAAGTGGGTGATGCCCACCCGCACCGAACCGCTGCCGTCGCCCGCCACCCACTCGTGCTCGGCCGTGTAACGCAGGTCCTCAGGAATCACCAGCCGCGTCCTTCATCATCCTCGATCGGTACCGCACCCGGAAGGTACGGCCGCGCCCGGTCAGGAGACCGGGCGCGCGTGCTTCAGGTCCAACGGAGCACTCAGGGTCGACACGTCGACCACCTCCCGCTCCTGGACCGTCACGTTACCGCCGTCCCCAGTGACCGACGCGACCACCCCGCCCGGAATGTTCAACGCGGTCCGCATCGTCGATGGATCACCAATGACCGTGATCGTGTACGGCCCGGTCAACCGCTTCCCACTAACCGCGACCCCCGCACCATCGTCGAGGAAGAAAGTGCTGGCCACGATCCGTACCGCACCCCCACCACCGGAGATCTGCATCGCCTCCGCACCGGCACCACGCAACTCCTGCACCGCGTCGAGCAACGTCGCCGCCTCGACCGGCTTCGCCCCCGCCGAGAACGTCACCGTCAACCCCGGCCCCCGGGCCGGCAACCTGCCCGCCAGGATGCCCAGCTCATCCGCGCGCCGCGTCGCCTCGTCCAACGCCGCCTGCCGCCCCTGCGCACCCGACGCGAGCTGCCGCTGACTCTCCTCCAGCCCGGCGATGTCCTGACGCAGCCGCTCCTCCTGCGACTCCAGATCCGACAGGATCCGCACCAGGTCCTCCTGCCGCGTCGCCGCCAACTCCGGATCCGCCGAATTGCTCTTCAACTGGACCACCAGCGTGAACCCGAGCAGAGCCAACAACACCGCGATGATCACACTGGCGCCGCTCCAACGAGACCGCCCCGCCACCGGCTCCCGCGCCGGACCAGCCGGCTCGCCCACCTGGTCCACGTCCGAATCGAGCCGCGAAGCCGACGGATCGTCCACACCATCGGGGTCATCCGCCACCGGATCACCCACGCCAGGACGTACCCCGGCCGACCCGCCGCCGCTGCCACCCTCGGCGACCACCGACCGACGCAGACCAGCCAGGTCCACCGTCGGCCCGTCCGCCAACCCAACCCCCTCGGAGCCCGCAGACTCCGCACCGGACCCCTCCGGTACGGCATCGACCGGCAACGCGCCACCCACCGGCACCGTCGCCTCGGCATCGGACCCGCTCTGTCGCTGCTCGTCGCTCATCGCCAGAAACCTACGCCCGGAACAGGTGCCGGCGGATCGCCGCCACGTTGCCGAAAATCCGGACACCGAGGACCACCACGACACCTGTGGACAACTGACCACCCACACCCAACTGGTCACCCAGATACACGATCACGCCCGCCACCAGCACGTTCGAGATGAACGAGATCACGAACTGCTTGTCATCGAAGATGCCGTCGAGCTTCGCCCGGACCCCACCGAACACCGCGTCCAGCGCCGCGACCACGGCAATCGGCAGATACGGCAGCAACGCCGCAGGCACCGTCGGGTCCAGCACCACGCCAAGCACAACGCCGGCGAGCAACGCGAGTACAGGGATCATCGGCCGCCTCCGGAGGGACTGAGGGATTTACCAGCGCCAGGCGACGCCGGACTGTTGGACGGTCCCGTACCCGACGGCACCGGTGACCCGGGAGCAGACGGCGACACCGAGGGGACGGCATAACGCAACTGAGGTTCACTCGCCGCCGGAAGAGTCAGATCATCGGCGCCGCGTACGTCGAACGACATACCGTGCTCGGCCGCCACCTGCCGCAACAGCGCCGCCGCACCACTGTTACGGAACTTCCGCTCCAACTGACTCGGGCCGATCGCGGACACCTCGTACGGACCCGTCACCGGCCGGAAGTCGACCAGGATCGCCCCACCGGCAGCCCGGATCGTCGACGTCGCGGTGAGCCGCTGACCATTGATCGAAACCGCCTCGGCGCCCGCACTCCACAGGGCATTCGCGATGTCCTGAAGATCCCGGTCCAACACCTTGCCGAGGTTAGTACCGGCCACCCCGGTCACCGCATCGGGCTCCGACGGACCATCGGCGACACGCACCGCCACACCGTCGCCCCGTACCCGACCCAATCCGGTGGCCGCCTCCAGGTCGCGCAACCGCGCCGCGTCGCTACCGGACAGAGCCGCGTCCCGCTGCCGGTTCACGTCCCCCCGCAGCTCGTCGGCCCGACGAGCCAACTGGTCGGTCTCGCTCTCCCGCTGCTTGATCTGCGCCACCAACCCGGCCCTCGCCTGACTGCGACCCGGCTCCCCCTCGATCGTCTGCCGGTACGCCAACGCCAGCAGGAACCCCAGCGCGACCAGGGTGACCAGGGTGACCACCCGGATCGACGACCGCCGCCACCCGGTCGGTCCACGGCCCGCGCGACGACTCGCCGCCGCATCCGAGTAGCCGGGATCAAGCGGATTCTGGAACAGCTCGGTGAGGAAATCCGGGGCGTACTTCCGCTCCGGTCCACGCCCGGCGTTCATCCGGTCTCCCGGCCGTGAGCCCCGATCAGGCGCGCGGCCTGGATGAGATAGAACACGCCGGCGGCCCAGTAGAGCACCAGGCCCCACCACGCCAGCCCCCAGCCAATCGCACCGGCCGCCGTTGCCGCACCGGGCACGGCGTCCGCGAGCAGCAGTGTCGGGAAGGCGGCAAGCAGGATGAACGTGGCCGTCTTGCCGAGATAGTGCACCGGCGGCGGGCCGTAGCCGTGCCGACGTAGGACGAGCAGGGAAACGAAGAGCATCAGCTCACGGGCGAGCAGCGCTGCGGTGAACTCCCAGGGCACGATCTCGCGGGCGGTGAAACCGACCAGGGTGGCCAGGATGTACAGCCGGTCGGCGGCCGGGTCGAGCAGCTCGCCCAGCCTGCTGACCTGGTGCAATCGGCGGGCAACATAGCCGTCGACCCAGTCGCTGGTGCCACCGATCGCCAGCACCACCAGGGCCGCGACGTCCGCGTGCGGCCCCAGCAGCAGATAGAGGAAGAGGGGCACGCCCAGCAGCCTGGCGAAACTGATCAGGTTGGGAATGGTGAGGATCCGGGTGCCGACAACCTCTGACCGGGTGTCGGTGCCCCCGGGTGGCTGGGCATCGTCCGCCCGCGCCGGCCGACGCGACACCGAACCTCCCTCTGCTGCGGACCCGACGTCCCGCTGGCACGGGTCGGTCCGGGACCGTGCACGCTCCGGCCGGTCTTGCCGAACCCACTCCGGTGGCTTCGGCGCGATCCGGCTCCTGGCTCAACCCCGGCGGCCCGCTGTTGACGGACATACCGGGGCTGCTGATTTGCGGTGCCACTATATCCATCCCCTGCTGGTGGCCCGCGTGTGCCGAGGCGCATCGTTCTTACGTGACGAGCGACACAACCCGTAGTGCGTCCTAGGATGCTAGCTCAGTCTCGCTCCAGTCGGGGTGCCGACACGAAGGTTGTCGAGGTCGACGCGGTGGACGCGTAGACCTCTGACGGAGGCCCTCCGGGGGACGCGGTGGGCCTCCGTCGAACCGTCAGTGCGGCGAACTCGTCGCCGCCGCCGGGACCGCGAATGGAACCGCCGCCGGTGTGCTCGCCACCCGGGGCTCCCCCGCCGGATGCGACCAGAGGCCACGCCCGCGCAGGATCGGCAGCACACCCTCACCGAACCAGTACGCCTCCTCCACATGCGGATGCCCGGAGAGGATGAACTCGGTGATTCCCAGGGCGTGGTACTCGGCGATCCGGTCGGCGATCTCGGTGTGGCTGCCAACGAGTGCGGTGCCGGCACCTCCCCGGACCAACCCCACTCCGGCCCAGAGGTTCGGTGCGATCTCCAGCCCGTCCCGGGAGCCGCCGTGGAGCGCGATCATCCGGCGCTGGCCCTCCGACTCGCTACGTGCCAGGCCGGCCTGCACCGCCTTGATGTCGGCCTCGGGAATGCCGTCAAGCAACCGCTGGGCCTGGGCCCATGCCTGCTCTGAGGTGTCCCGGGCGACCACGTGCAGCCGGATCCCGAACCGGAGTTCCCGCCCGGCATCGGCTGCCAGCGAGCGGATCCAGGCGAGTTTCTCGGCCACCTGGGCCGGCGGCTCGCCCCAGGTCAGATAAACATCGGAGTGCGCCACCGCCACCGGGCCGGCCGCCTTCGACGAGCCGCCGAAGTAGATCTGCGGCACCGGGTCCGGCAGCCGGCCCAGCTTCGCCTGCTCAACCCGGACGTGGGGGCCGTCGTGGGTCACCGTCTCACCCCGCCACAACGCTCGCACCACCTGCAGGAACTCATCGGTACGCGCGTACCGCGCGTCCTTGTCGAGGAAGTCGCCGTACGCCCGTTGTTCGTGGCTCTCGCCACCGGTGACGACGTTGAGCAGCAGCCGCCCCTGGGAGAGCCGCTGGTAGGTCGAGGCCATCTGCGCGGCGAGGGTGGGCGACATCATGCCGGGGCGGAACGCCACGAGGAACTTCAGCCGCTCGGTGACCTCGGTCAGCATGGCGGTGGCCAGCCAGGCGTCCTCGCACCAGGCACCGGTCGGGGTGAGCGCCCCCTCGAAGCCGAGTTGTTCGGCGGTCCGGGCGATCTGGCCGAGGTAGGCCAGGGTCGCGGGGCGTGCGCCACCGGCCGTACCGGCGGCCAGTCCGTGCCCGCCACCGACGATGTCGCGGCTGTCGCCATAGGTGGGAAGGAACCAGTGGAAGGTGAGTGCCATGGTGTTCTCTCTCGGTCCGGGGCGGGAAGCTGGGGTACGGGGTCGGTGCGGGGCTCAGGCCGCGATCGGCAGCCCCGCCGGTGCCAACGCGCGGGCAAAGGTGTCCACCGCTGCGTACAGGGCCGGAACGGCACTCGCGTCGACCACGGTCGCACCGTCGGCTCCGGTCAGGATCAGCTGGTCGAGCAGGAAGTAGCCGGGCACGATGTGCGCCGCCCCCATGGCGCTGAGCACCGGTCGCATCGCGTAGTCGATCGCCAGTACGTGCGCGAGCGTGCCACCGGTGGCCAGCGGCAGCACCACCTTGCCGGCGAGCGCGTACTGCGGCAGCAGGTCGAGCAGCGACTTCAGCGCGCCGCTGTAGGACGCCTTGTAGACGGGGGTGGCGACGAGCAGACCATCGGCGTTGGCAAGCTCCTCCGCCACCGCCTCGATGGCCGGGTGCGCGGGGTCCGCGCCCAACAGGGCCGCCGGTGGCAGGTCACGGACGGAGAGGGCGTGGACCTGGTGACCGGCGTCGGCCAGCCGTACGGCGAGCAGGTCGACCAGTCGCGCCGTACGCGAGGTGGCCGACGGCGAACCGGAGATGGCGAGGATGGTGGACATGCGCTCTCCTCGGGTCGTCAGCGGACGTCGGGCGGACGACCACGATCGGATCAGCGTCGCCGGTGACGGCGGGCGGCACGCGGGCAGCTTACCGACAATTCCTATCGGTTGAGTAGACCTTTCCCGGATGACTTGATCAACCAACGCCGGAAGAAGGTCTCGGCAGACATCTGACGTCACGCCGCCAGGACCTCCGAATACTCGGTTTTTTCTATCGGCGGAATAGGACAAGGCGCCCGGAGTGGCCCACCCGACACAGCCCTTTGAAGCCCTGTCCTCGCAGCTCACCATGGGTTCAGTGGGTAGCAGTGACGGCCCACAAGGATGCACCGGCGAGACAGCGCGGACCACAAGTGACCTGAGTCACAGGACATTGACGGCATCGATGGGCCGCCCGAACCATGGTCGCCGGCAGCCGCCGCCACGCTTGCACCACTGTGGAGCGCCAGTCCCCCTCGACGTACCGGGAGTTGCTCATGTCGATGACCCCGCGTCCCCGCGGCCGGTTCCGGCGCCGCGTCCTGCCCCTCGTCCTCGGCGTGGGGATGCTCGCCTCGGCCTGCCTGGTCGCCGGCTGCGGCGACGCCGAGAGGGCGGGGACGGCGGAGGCACCGCTGCGGGTCGGTTACCAGCGGTTCGGCGGGCTGAGCCTGGTCAAGGCCCGTGCCGCGGCACCGGGCGTCACCTGGTCGCTCTTCGAGAGCGGGCCGGCGCTGACCGAGGCGTTCAAGGCCGACGCGATCGACATCGGACAGGTCGGCGAGGCGCCCCCGATCTTCGCCGCCGCGGCCAAGATTCCATTCAAGATCATCGGCACCTCGGCCGAGATCCCCGAGGGCGAGGCCGTACTGGTCAAGGAGGGCAGCGGCATCAGCACCTTCGCCGACCTCAAGGGCCGGACGGTCGCCCTGAACAAGGGCTCGAACGTGCACTGGCTGCTGGTCCGGCTGTTGGCCGCCAACAACATGACGCTCGACGACATCAAGGTCAAGTACCTCAAGCCGGCCGAGGGACGGCCCGCGTTCGACGCCGGCCAGGTCGACGCCTGGATCATCTGGGACCCGTACTTCGCCCTCGCCGAGCAGCCGGGCGTAAAGGTCCTGGTCAACGCGACCGGTCTGGCCGGCAACCGGGAGTACCTGCTGGTCTCGCCGGACGCGCTGAAGAACAAGCCGGAACAGATCCGCAGCTTCCTGCGGACGTACCGGGAGGTCACCGACTGGGGCATCGCCAACCCGGCCGACCGGGCCCGCATCCTGGCCCCGGAGCTGAAGATCCCCGAGGACGTCACCACCCGCGCGTTGGCCCGCAGCGCACGGCCGCTCGCACCGGTCACCCCGGCGATCGGCGACGAACTCCAGGCGATCGCCGACGGCTTCACCACACTCGAACTCATCCCCACCTCGATCGACATGCGGGCCCGGGTGGACGGGCAGTTCGCCGAGGTCCTGGGATGACCCGACCCACGCTGGTGCCGGCGTCCGGGACGGCCGGTTCCACCGCACCGGACGTACCGGGGGCGACGGAACCGGCCCACGGACGCCCCGGTCGCGCCCGCCGACCCGTCGGGGCCAGGTGGCGCCGGACGGCCAGCCCGGTGCTGCTCGTACTCGCCTGGGAACTGGCGTCGCGTACCGGCCTGCTGGCACCGGAGAAACTCTCCGCCCCCAGCGAGGTGCTCCGGACCGGCTGGCGCCTGGCCGCCGACGGCACCCTCTGGATCCACCTGACCGATTCGCTCACCCGGGCGGCGATCGGCCTCGCCATCGGCGGCACCCTCGGGGTGCTGCTCGGCGCCCTGGCCGGCCTGGTCCGCCTCGGCGACGACCTGGTCGACCCGCCGGTACAGATGGCCCGGATGCTGCCCCACCTCGGGCTGGTCCCGTTGCTGATCATCTGGGTCGGAATCGGCGAGTCGCTGAAGATCACGTTGGTCTGCCTCGGCGCCTTCTTCCCGATCTACTTCAACATGTACGCCGGCATCCGCGAGATCGACGCCCGACTGGTCGAGGCGGCCCGCACCTGCGGGCTCAACGCGCTGCAGCGGGTACGGCACGTGATCCTTCCCGGCGCGCTCCCGGCCCTCTTCCTCGGTCTGCGTCTGGCCATCGGCGCGGCCTGGCTGAGCCTCGTCGTCGGCGAGCAGGTCAACGCCCAGACCGGCATCGGTTTTCTGATGATGGAGGCCCGGGAGTTCAGCCAGACCGACGTGGTGGTGCTCGGTCTGCTCGTCTACGCGCTGCTCGGGCTCCTGTCCGACGTGGCCATCAGGGCCCTCGAGAAACGGACGCTCACATGGCGCAACGGCATCCAGGCGAGTTGACCGGGGCCGCTTCGACCGGCCGGGATTCGGTGGTGACCGCGACCGGGGTCCGGCGCGACTACGGCGGGACGGTGGTGCTCGACGGCGTCACACTCGGCATCCGTCCCGGTGAGGTGGTGGCGCTGCTCGGAGGCTCCGGCTCCGGCAAGAGCACGCTGCTGCGGGTGCTGGCGGGGCTCGACCCCGAGGCGACCGGAACCGTCGTGGTACGCGGTCGCTCGGCCGTGGTCTTCCAGGAGCACCGGTTGCTGCCCTGGAAACGCGTCGGCGACAACGTCGCGCTCGGGTTGGCCGGTCCGGACGTACGTGACCGGGTCCGGTCGGCGTTGGCCGAGGTGGGCCTCGCCGACCGGGAACGGGCCTGGCCGGCGGAACTCTCCGGTGGACAGGCCCAGCGGGTCGCGGTCGCCCGCGCGCTGGTCCGGGAGCCCGAGGTGCTGCTGCTGGACGAGCCGTTCGGCGCGCTCGACGCGCTCACCCGGCTACGCATGCAGGGCCTGCTCGGCCGGCTCCGGGCCGAGCACGGCTTCGCTGCCCTGCTGGTCACCCACGACGTCGACGAGGCGCTGCTGCTCGCCGACCGTACGCTGGTGCTGGAGGGTGGCCGGATCGTCGAGGAGAGCGCCGTACCGCTGTCCCATCCCCGGGCACCCGACACGCCCGGTTTCGGTCTGCTCCGGCGGCACCTGCTCGACCGGCTCGGTGTGCCGGGCGGTGCGACGTTCGGCTAGCCCGTCGTCGCTGACGAGGCCGGACGGGACGCGTTCCGGCTCCGCCACTCACGGGCCAGGATCGCGTAGATGAGCTGTTCGCCCCACTGTCCCTTGAAGATCTCGTCCTCGACGAAGTGGGCCTCGCGGCGCATCCCGAGCCGCTCCATCAGCCGCCAGGACGGCTCGTTGAGTACGTCGCACGCGGCGGTGACGCGGTGCAGTCCGAGCTCCTCGAAGCCGAGTCGGAGCCCCACCTCGGCGGCTTCACGCGCGTACCCCTTGCCGTGGAAGGCACGGTTGAAGACAAAACCGAGCTCGCCCTGGTGATGGGCGACGCTGACCCACTTGAGCACCACCTGACCGATCACCTGACCGGTCGCCCGCAGTTGCACGGCGAGGACCAGCCGCTGACCCTCGCCGGTCAGCTCCCCCTGCGCCATCTGACGGCTGAGGGCGTCCCGGGTGCCGGCCTCGTCGTGCACCTCCCAGTAGAGGTACCGCACCACTTCCGGGTCCGAGGTCAGCGCGTGCAGGTCGGCGAGGTCACGCTCCTCGAACGGTCGCAGCAGCAGACGTCCGGTCTTGATCGGGTAGTCGGGGCGCAGCACCGGCTGATGCTATGTCGGGTGCCGACACCCCGCACCTCCGTTTTCCCGCCCGCCCCGCTGGAGCCGCTGCTCGGGCCGCTACTTCAGGGCCAACCCGCCGTAGAACGCGTCGGGCACGTCGGCCGGGTCGCCGTCGGGGCGCCATCGGGCCACCGGGACGATGCCGTCGGCGGTCAACCGCCAACTGCCGAGTAGGGCCGGGAAGCCGGCCGGGTCCCGCATGTGGAACCCCTCGCCCATCATCGCCAACGCGGCCGGATGGCCGGCGAGTTCCTCGCCGTCGAAGTCGAACGCCAGCATGCTCCCGGCCGGCACGGCACGGTAGAGCTGATCGAGGGTACGGGCCAGCGTCGGATCGTCGAGGAACGCGGCCAGGCCGAGGAAGACCACACCGATCGGCTCCCGGCCCCACCCGGGCAGGAACGTCGCGATGGCGGCCGGGTCGATGCCGTCCGGGTCGGTCGCGTCCCCGAAGGCGTACGCGGCACGGCCGTGCCCGGCCAGGATCTCCTGGCCGAGAGCGATGGTGACCGGGTCGATGTCGGTGTAGAGCACGTGGGCGCCGGTGGCGACCTCGTGCACGTTGCCCTGAGTGGGCACGCCCGCGCCGAAGACCAGGAAGTTCTGGATTCCCTGGGTCACCAGGTGGGTCACCATGCGCCCGGAGAAGTCCCGTAGCGAGCGGAAGATCACCGCACAGGGGCCGTACGCCCCTTCGAATGCCTTGGCCGCGGCGACGTCCACTGGGAAGTGGTGCCGACCACCGAGCCAGTAGTCGATCATGCGGGCGGTACTCGGCGTCTCCGTCATCGACACACATCCTCCGGTCACGGCCCATCGGGCGCACCAGCGTACCCAGTGGAGCGGGCCTCGACGGCGAGCAGAACCGGCGATCGTCGTAGCGTCGTGGTGTACTCCGGCGAGCTTTGGGGAGCGAGGACCGGGAGAGTTCATGCGGCTACGAAATGTCCGGGCGGACGACGTCGAGGCGTACGTCCGGATGCGTTGCGACCCGGTCATGATGGCCGAGCTCGGCGGTCCGCTTCCCCGGGAGGGGATGGAGGAGAAGGTGGCGCGGGACGCGCGCGGCGCGGCGGCCGACCTCGACTGGATCCGGATGATCGTGCCGGACGACGACGTTCCGGAGGTGGTCGCCGGGACGGTGACGCTCTGGGCGCACGAGACCGACGGCGAGCCGGTCTCGGAGATCGGTTGGATGGTGCTACCCGAGTTCCAGGGGCGGGGACTGGCCAAGCGGGCCGTCCGGATGCTGCTGGAGCAGGCGCGCGACGACGGACGATGGGGGCCGGTGCACGCCTACCCGGCGACCGCGAACGGCCCGTCGAACGGCATCTGCCGTTCCCTCGGCTTCCGGCTGGTCGGGGAACGTGACATGCCGTTCGCCGGGCGGATGCTCCGGTCCAACGACTGGGTCATCGACCCCGGCCTCGACCTCGTCTGACCCGGGGCGCCCAGGGCCCGGTCAGGGGAGACGCCCGTCGAGCATCACCCCTTCCTCCGAACTGACCAGTTCGTCGACCAACTCGAAGAACGCCTGGATGTACGGCCGGTTCCCGCCCTTCGCCCGGGACGCGGCAAGGTCCTCCGGAGAACGCCAGAACACGATGTCGAGCCACTCGTTGTCCGGCAACTGGATCAGCCGGGCGTCGAGGAAGCCCTTCCGGTCGGCCTCGAAGTCGCGCAGCATCGCCGGTCGCGCGGCCAACAGTTCCTCGGCCCGCGCGGATGACACGCGGAACCGGGTGAGTTCTACGGTTACCATCGTCGCCCCCATGGTGATCGTGGTGGTCCTCCGGCGCGACCAGCACTCGTACGAGACCCTGACGCCGGCCCCGTGGTTGCTCCCGGACCGGCGCGACGCAGACGGGCACAACGAGCAGACTATCGGCATCAACTCGAACGAAACGGGCGAATCGGCGGTGGCGTGCCGCCGTTCGTCGCCGCCAGAGCGGGGTACCCCACTTCTCCCCGACCTGAGCCGACCCACCACCGAATCCCACCCCCAGCCGCATCCCAGCCGCAGGAGGGGAAGCATGGAACCGACCAGCACCTCGCCGGTGGTCGTCGGCGTCGACGGGTCATCCACCGGACTGGCCGCCGTCCACCTGGCCGCCGACGCGGCCGTACGGCGCAGTCGACCGCTCCGCGTCGTACACGCCTTCGTCTGGCCCAAACTGCGCGTTTCGGGAAAGCCGTCTCCTGCCGGGCCGGCCGAGGGCGGCCTCCGTCACCAGGCCGAGCGGGTGGTGACCGAGGCTGTCGCCGAAGCCCGTGCCGCCGCGCCCGGTTTGCCGGTCTATGGCGAGGTCGTCGCCGGCTTCGCCACCGCGGTCCTGGTCGGCGAGTCCACCCGGGCCGACCTCGTGGTGGTCGGCGACCACGGCCTCGGCGGCCTGACCAGCCTCATCATCGGCTCCGTCGCGGTACAGGTCACCACACACGCCGCCAGCCCGGTGCTCGTCGCACGCGGTCGCCCCGATCCCTCCGGCCCGGTGGTGGTCGGCATCGACGGCTCGGGGCTCTCCGCGAAGGCGATCGCGTTCGCGGTCGAGGAAGCCTCGGTACGGCGGACGCACGTGGTCGCGGTGCACGCGTACCGGCATCCCGTCTCAACCCAGGCGGGAGACGTACTACCGGTCGTGCACGACCGGGAGGCGCTCCGCGACGACGAGGGGCGGGTCCTCGCCGAGTCCGTCGCCGGCTGGCGGGAGCGCTACCCGCAGGTGGAGATCAGCCGACGACTGATGCCGGGCCGGGCCGCACCGGCGCTGGTGGAACTCTCCCGCTACGCCCAACTCGTCGTGGTCGGCGGGCACGGGCGCGGCGCGCTCACCGGGCTGCTGCTCGGCTCGGTGAGCCAGCACGTGCTGCACCACGCGGAGTGCCCGGTCGCGGTCGTCCCCCACCCCGCCCCGATCACGGAACCACGCTTTCGGACCATCGCCGACAGCGACCCGCACACCCACCCACGGCCATGACCGGGGACAGCGTCCGTCCCTCGGTGAATGGCCCCCACCAGGGCGGGTAGACAGCCCCGGTACGCCGTCGGACACAACGGAACGGGGGCAACCCAATGCCAGGACCACGACCGGGCAGTCACGCGTACGACGTCGAACGGGCACGGCTGCGCAAACTCATCGAGGATTCCGGACGCGCCGCCGACAAGGGCGCCAACACCGTCGCGAACCAGGTCCTACAGGACGACCGTGGCCAGCGCGGTGTACTGCGCAGCGAACGGGGACGAGGTCCGAGGGGCGAACGCGGACGCGGCGAGCGGAAGTGACCGTGGGGCCGTACGGCAACGCACGGGTGGACCACGCACAGGCCGCACTTGACGGGGCGATCGCCGGCACGGTGGGCACGATGGCACTGAACGCCGCCACATACCTGGACATGACGTACCGGGGCCGGGCGGCGAGCAGTACGCCGGAGCAGACCGTGGGGCGGCTCGCCGACGCCGTACACCTGAATCTCGGATCCGAGGACCGGGCGGCGAACCGCCGCTCGGCCCTCGGGACTCTGCTCGGGTACGGCACCGGGGTGGGCACCGCCGTACTGATCTCCGTGCTGGGTGCCGGGCGGCGGTGGCCACTTCCGGTCGCCGCCCTGCTCCTCGGTGGAGGGGCGATGTTCTCCGCCGACGCCACCCTGGCCGGCCTGAAGGTCAGCGACCCTCGGACCTGGAGCCGCTCGGACTGGCTCTCCGACGCGCTCCCGCACCTCGCCTACGGCTTTGCCGCTGCCGCCACCTGGTACCGGCTGGGCCGGTCGCGCCGGTCACGTTGACCGTGCACGCCGAATCGCGCCCAGCCGGACACCGTCGCGCCCGCTACCGCTCACGGCACCGGGCGGACGGTGGAACCTCGGCGCTACTACTGGTGGTCGTGTTCACCGGCCTCGGCCACCGGCCGGGGCGAGGGGCCGTACGGCGAGACCTGCTCCGGCGGAACCGGTCGCGCCCCACCACCGGAACTCTGGCGCGAGTCGCCGGGACGTGGACCCTTACTGTCCTGCACGGTCGGGTTCTTCCCGTTGCGTCGCATTTCAGGCTGCTGCACGTTCGTCATCACTGTCTCCCTCCGCGCTGGGCACCGATACGGGGACCGCACCGGCCCGCACCCCACCGATTACCCGTGGGCCCGCCCGACATGCCGGCGCTCCCACCGGGGTACCGGCGCCGCCGGCGGGTACGCAGAGGGCATGAGTGACGATCGTGAGGTGGTCAGGGCGCTGCTCGACCGGTACGGCCAGACCTACGCCGAGCAGGCGGGCATCGACCTGGCCGACCGCCCGCAGCCGCTGTACCAACTGCTGGTCCTGACCAACCTGCTGAGTACGCGGATCCGGGCGAGCGTGGCGATCGCCGCCGCCCGGGAACTCTTCAGCGCCGGATACCGGTCACCGCAGCAGATGGCGGGAGCGAACCGGCGGAGTCTGCTGGCCGCACTGGGCCGGGGTCACTACCGGCGGTACGACGAGCGGACGGCGACCATGCTCGTCGAGGGAGCCCGGCTCTGCCAGGAGCGGTGGCACGGTGACCTACGTCGGCTCCGCGAGGAGGCGAACGGGGATCCACCGGCGTTGCGCCGGTTGTTGACCGAGTTTCCCGGTATCGGACCCACCGGCGCCGAGATCTTCCTACGGGAGGTACAGGCGGTCTGGCCGGAGCTGCGTCCGTACGCCGACCGACGGGTGGGAACCGGCGCACAACGCCTCGGGCTGCCCGCCTCGGCGGACAAACTCGGCGGCCTGACCGGCGGTGCCGATTTCGCCCGGCTCGCCTCCGCCCTGGTCCGGGTCTCGCTGGGCGAGCAACCGATCGACGACCGGGAACTCTCCGGGGAGCTGGCCCGGGCGGTCGCGGTCCGCTGACTTGTCGTCCCGCCGCCCCCGGTCAGCTCACCGAGGTGTTGCCGGGCTTCGTGAGGTGCCACACGATCAGGGCCGCCACCACCGCGAGCGCCAGGATGGCGTTGGTGACGCCACGACCGTCGCTGGTGCCGAAGAAGATCACCGCCAGCCCCGCCAGCACGGAGAGAAAAGTACGTAATCCCTTATTTTTCACGCGATTCACCGTAATCGCTTGGCCTGGTCACGTCCGCCACTCGGGCGCACCATGACCCGAACGGGGCGGCGGGTCGTCGTTCGACCCGCCGCATCCCTCGACGCTCAGCGTGGCTCGGGTGCGCGATCCCCGGAGTCCCGCTCCCCCGGGTTGCCTCCGGTCTCGGCGCACAGGCGTACGGTCCGGATGGCGTGCCCGGCGACCTCGACCACCTGCGCGGTCCACCCGGACAGCCGGAGTGTCTCCCCCGGCTCGGTCGGCAGGTGCCCCAACCGGGCCAGCATCAGCCCGGCCAGGGTGGTGTACTCGCCGGTCAGCGGGACCCGCAGGTTGACGCCGAGGTCGGGCAGGTCGTGCAGTGGGAAAGCACCCGGGACCAGCAACGCTCCGTCCGGTTCCCGGACCACCGACTCCACATCCCGGTCGGTCTCGTCGTACAGCTCACCGACCACCTCCGCCAGCAGGTCCTCCATCGTGATCAGCCCGTCGGTGGCGCCGCGCTCGTCCACCACCAGGGCGAGTTGGTGGCGTTGCTGACGCAGCTGTCGCATCGCGTCGGCCACGCGCAGCGTCTCGGGCAGGAACACCGCCGGCCGGGTCCGCTCGCCGACGCTGCGCCCACCGCCGACCAGGTCCCGGATGTGCACCACCCCGACCACGTCGTCGAGCCCCGACGGCCCGGTCACCGGGGCACGGGACCTACCGGTCTCGGCCAGCAGGTGCAGCCCTTCGTCGATCGACATCGCCGCGGGCAGGCTGGTGACCTCACCCCGAGGCACCAGGATCTCCCGCAGGGTACGGTCGGCGATCTCGAACGCGCCGCTGAGGATCTCCCGCTGCTGCGGCGACACCCCCCGCTGGCTCACCACCAGCTCGCGCAGTTCGTCGGGATTGATGTCCTCCCTGGTGGCGCGCGGGTCAGCCCGAAAGATCCGGACCACCAGGTCGGTGGCGACGCTGAGCAACCAGACCACGGGCCGTACGACGGTCGCGAACAGGTCCAACGGCCGGGCGACCAGCAGTCCCCACCGCTCGGCCCGCTGCATCGCGATTCGCTTGGGCGCCAGTTCGCCGAGGACCAGCGTGACAAAGGTGAGTACGGCGGTCACCAGCACGACCGCCACCGGTCGGGCGGCGCTGCCGAGGAAGCCCAGGGGGCCGATCAGCGGCTGGGCGAGCGACACCGCCGCTGCCGCGCTGGCGAGGAAACCGGCCAGGGTGATGCCGATCTGGGTGGTGGCCAGAAACCGGTTCGGGTCGCGGGCCAGCCGGGCCAGGGTGCGCCCGCTCCGCGAGCCGCGGGCCAGCCCACGCATCTGGCCTTCGCGCAACGAGACCAGCGCCATCTCACTGCCAGCGAAAGCCGCATTGATCAAGACCAGCAGCAGCACCAGGCCCAGTTCGGTGAGATGTCCACCCACGACCTCCGGCCTCCCATCCATCCCTGAGGCCACCTAACCGCAGCCGTCCCACCCGCCGGGCCGGTTTGCCCGGACAAGTGGGTCGGTACAGTCACGCGGTGACCGATATCCGGACAGAGGCTGAACTGCGCCACCCCGTGTCCCGGGTGTGGCGTGCGCTGACCGACGCGCAGCTCCTCGGGCAGTGGCTCGGCGCCACCGACCTACAGCCCGAAGCGGGCGCCCCGTTCGAACTCACGCCGATCGACCTGCCAGGAGTCGAGGGCGAGGTCAACGGCGCGGTGGTCGAGGTCGTCGAACCGCAGCGGCTGGTGCTGCGCTGGCGTGAGGACGGCGTACGCGTACTGGTGAGCTTCGAGCTGATCGAGACCGAACAGGGTTGCCTGATCACCGTACGGCAGTCGGGGACGGACGGGCACTGGACGTCCGAGCAGGAGGAGCAGCGCCAGCAGGCGTACGGCCAACTGCTCTCCGGCCCGCTGCCGGCCGTGCTCGACTGGCTTGCCTTCCGCGAGGTGGACTTCACCTCGGAAACCGCCGAAGCCGACGGGGCCGCCGCCGGTGCGGCCCAGGGGGCCGTCACGGCGAACCGTGACCCGGAGCAACGGCGGCGACGCCTGGTCGGTGGCCTGATCGGCACCGCCATCGTGGTCGGCGCGGCCATGGTGGTCGGCGCGCTCATCCGTCCCACCGCCGACCCGACCACAGCGGCGGCGATCCCACCGTCGGGCGCCCCGGCCAGCGACGGCAGCGCCACCGGCGGACCACCGTCGCCGGCCGTGAGCGGCGCGGCGTCGTCGTCCCGTAGCGGTACGTCCGCGCCGTCGGCGACCACGACGGCATCGGCGAGCCCGTCCACCACACCCTCGGCCGGAACGCCCTCCACCCAGCCGGCCACCGCCAACCCGCCGGCCGGCGCCGCCGCCCCGCCCGCACAGCCGAACCTCGACGCCCGCTACACCCGGGCCTCCAGCGAACTGCTCGGTTACACCGGCGAGATCGTGGTGACGAACTCGGGCAACGCCAAGGCGACGCAGTGGGTCGTCACCGTCGTGCTCGACGGTGGCGCCACGGTCGCGGACGTCTCCGGTGCCAGGTACGACCAGAAGGGGCGGACCGTGACGTTCACCGGTGACTCCGTCGCCGCCGGTGCGACGGCCAGGTTCAGGTTCCAGGTCAACGCGGCGCTGAGCGAGCGGCAGCCGCAGAGCTGCCGGATCGGTGATCGCCCGTGTAGCGGGCTGTGACGCGGCCGCCGTACCCGGCCGTCACATCTCCTCCAGGTCGTCGAGCTCGATCCCCTGGATCATCAGCCAGCGGGCCAGCCCCGTCATGCCGAGCAGCCACAGCGGCGCGGACTCGGTGGTGCCGTTGGTGGCGTAGACGGCGAACCGAAGATCCGGTGCGCGGATCACCTCGATCCGCCACCGGTGATTCTGGTCCCGCCAGGTCGCCACCGGGTCCATCGGCCGTCACACTCCGAAACCGCCCACACGCCGTACGCTACCCTCGGCCAGCCGGTAAGAAAGGCCGACCACACCACAACGGCCATCGGCCAACCGCTCGGCGATCACCGACGAACGGTGCGCCAGCATGTCGACGGTGTAACGGACGTGCTCCTCGACCGCCACGTCAGGATCTTCCGCAGCCTGGTCCCGTACCGGGAGCACGCTGAGCATCACCCGTTCCACCACGTCCCGCATGAATCCGGCCGGAGTGATGCCCTGCTCGATCGCGGCCAGGGTGGCGGCGATCGCCCCGCAGGAGTCGTGCCCCAGAACGGCGATCAACGGGGTGTCCAGCACGGCGATCCCGTACTCGATGCTGCCCAGCACCTCTGGTCCGACCACGTGTCCGGCGGTCCGGACGACAAACAGGTCGCCTAGTCCCCGGTCGAAGATGATCTCGGCGGCCAGACGTGAGTCGGAACAGCCGAACAGGACCGCGAACGGCCGCTGCGCCGGGGCGAGCGCGGTACGCCGGTCCGCGTCCTGGTGCGGGTGGAGCCGGTTGCCGCTGATGAAGCGCTTGTTCCCCTCGAGGAGCAACTCCAGCGCCGCCGACGGGGTCGCCGGCCCCTCCAGACTCGTCTCCAACATCGGTCTCTCCTACCGTCAGCCGGGCGCCCGGCACCCGGCACCTGCCGCGGCTGACCGGCCGGGAATCGCCCCGCACACCGTACTCGCGAGCAGGACCAAACCGGCGTAGGTGAGCAGCCATCGTGGCGGTCGTAACACCTCCGGCGTGTCGGAGACGTCACCGTTCACCACACCGTCCAGACCAGGTGGTTGACCGCGAGCGCGGTGACCGCCTGGAGGGCCAGCCAACCGCGACGGTGATCCGACGGCAGCAGCGCGGCGGCGGCGGGCAGCCAGACCGCGAACGGCAACCAGATCCGCTCCACCTCGGCCTTGCTCATCCCGGACAGGTCGGCCAGCACGATCGCGAGCGAGGCGGCCAGGGCCAGCGCGACCGGGGCGGTCGACAACCGGGCGGCGACCGCGCGGACCCGAGCCGGCCCGGTGCGCCCTGGCACCCGGAGCGCCCGTACCGCGCGGCGAAGCGCGGGCGCGCAGGCCGGTCCGGTGGCGAGCACCAGCGCGGCGAGGTTGGCCCAGACCCAGTACGCGTACGGCCGCTCCCGGGCAATCCCCTGGTAGTAGCGCTCGACCACCAACCGGTACCCGTCGTACCACCAGAACCCGGCCTCGACGAACCCCACGACCACGGCTGCCACTGCGAGCAGCAGCGCAACGGCCGGCCAGATCCGGCGGCTCACCAGCAGCACGGCGCCCGCCAGCGGGGCGACCAGCACCAGACCGTACGAGAGGAACACCCCGAAGCCGAGCAGCAGGCCAGCCGCCAACGCCACCAGCACTCCGAATGGTTGCCCCCGTGCGGACCGGGCGGCGACGGCGAGCAGGGCGACCCCGGTCGCGGTCACCCCGGCGAAGATCGCGTCGGCGGAGGCGCCCCACCAGACCGCGCCCGGGAAGAGCACCACGAACGGCAGCGCCGCCCGTGCCGCCCGCTCGTCCCCGAGGGCGCGGACGGTGACCGGCACCGCGACCGCTGTCGCCGCCCCGACCGCGACGCAGAACAGCGCCGCCCAGCCACCGCCGGCCAGCCCGCCCCGGTCGAGCCAGACGAAGACCAACAGGGCGCCGGGTGGGTGACCCGAGACGTGGGTGGCCCAGGAGTCGGGTTGGAAGTCCAGGATCCGGCCGGCGAACTCCCGCACCATCGCGGGGGCGTCGGTCACCCCCGGCACCTCGGCGAGGTACTCGGCGTCCAGAGTGAGACGGGTGGTCAGGCCGACTCGCACGCCGTCGACCAGGGCCAGTGAGAGGATCCAGGCGACCGCGGTCACGTACCCGGCGACCAGCAGGGTCGGCCAGCGCAGCCGGACGGCGAGCCGGGGCCCGTACCCGACGGCAAGCGCCGCGACCAGTAGCGCCAGTGGCGTACCAGGGCCCAGGTGCGGCCCCCAGGTGGCGAAGAGCGGCGCGGCGCCGGCGTGGATCGGCACCCCGGCCCGGCGGAGCCACCAGCCGACGGCCGCGGCGCAGCCGACCAGCAACAGCGCGACCAGGGCGGCCAGGGCGTCGGCGCCGACGTGGCGGCGCCCGGCGCGGGTCCTCTCCGGCGCCTGCTGCACGCGGCCACGCTACCGACGCGGGTCGGCCGCCGGGGCCGGAACCGACGAGCGGGCGGGTACGGCGAGCCGCCGCGCCGGTCGGCACCGGCGAGCCCACGCCGACGGCGTTTAAACCTGCTGGCAATGGCTAACTGCGGCTCACCTACGCAGTACGAGGAGTGGCCGTGACCCAATCCCATCGGGTGGATGTGGTGCTGCCCTGCCTCGACGAGGCGGCGGCACTACCCGACCTGCTGCGCCGGCTCCCCGACGGCTACCGGGCGATCGTGGTCGACAACGGGTCGCGGGACGGGTCGCCGGAGGTGGCGGCCCGGCACGGCGCGTACGTGGTGACCGAGGCGCGGCGCGGTTACGGGGCGGCCGTCGACACCGGTCTGCGGGCGGCGACCGCGGAGATCGTCTGTGTGATCGACGCCGACGGCTCACTTGACCCGGGCGCGTTACCGCTGCTGGTCGCGCTGGTCGAGCAGGGCGCCGCCGACCTCGCCGTCGGGCGTCGGGTTCCGGTCGGGCGGGGTGCCTGGCCGTGGCACGCGCGCGCCGCCAACCTGGCCCTGGCGGCGCTGATCCGGCGGCGTGGAGCACCCGTGCACGACATCGCCCCGGTCCGCGCGGTACGCCGTACCGACCTGTTGGGCCTCGACGTACGCGACCGGGCGTTCGGTTATCCGCTGGAGTTGCTGACCCGGGCGGCGGCGGCCGGCTGGCGGATCGTGGAACGGCCGGTGCTCTACCGGCCCCGCGCCGCCGGGACCTCCTCGAAGGTTTCCGGTTCCGTACGTGGCAGCCTGCGGGCGGCCCGCGACATGGCCAGGGTGCTGGCGTGAGCGCCGCCGATCCGGTGCTCCTGGTGCTCGCGAAGGCACCGGTGCCCGGGGCGGTCAAGACCCGGCTCTCTCCCCCGGCGACCCCGGAACAGGCCGCCGAGATCGCCGCCGCCGCGCTGCTCGACACACTCGACACGGTCGCCGCCACCCCGGCGGTGACCCCGGTCATCGCCCTCTCCGGCGACCTCTCGGTGGCCCGCCGGGGTGCGGAGATCCGCCGGGCGCTGTCCGGCTGGACAGTGCTGGAACAGCGCGGACCGACCTTCGCCGAACGGCTCGTCGCCGCGTACGCCGACGTCGGCGCACGGTTCCCCGGCCGGCCGGTGCTGCAGATCGGGATGGACACCCCGCACCTGCACTGGAGCCTGCTGGACGCCGCCGCCCGGCGGCTCGACGGTGGGGCGCGGGCGTTACTCGGCACCGCGCTCGACGGCGGCTGGTGGGCCCTGGGGCTGGGCGACCCGGACGACGCCCGGGTGCTGCGCGCCGTACCGACCTCCAGGCCGGACACCGGCGCCCTCACCCGTCGCGCGCTGAGCGAGCACGGCCTGCGGGTCGAGCCACTGCCCCCGATGTCCGACGTCGACACCATGGCCGACGCGGTCACGGTCGCCGCCACGGTGCCCGGTGGACGGTTCGCCGCCGCCGTGTTCGACCTGCGCGAGTCGTGGCTGGTGCCGTTGCGGGACCAGGCGTGACCAGGTGAGGCTCCGGTTACCGCGCGAGCGGGACTTCACCGCCCCGGCGCATGACGTACGGGTCGCCGCACGGCTCGGGCTGGCGCTCGGGGTGACGTTCGGGCTCTGCTTCGCCACCGGGCTGCTCTCCCATGCCGGCCAGCACGGTTCGTGGTGGCCGACCCGGCCGGTCGACTTCTACCGGATCACCCAGGGGGTGCACGTACTCTCCGGGATCGTCGCCGTACCGCTGCTGCTGGCGAAGCTCTGGAGCGTGTACCCACTGCTCTTCGCCCGGCCGGTGGTCCGTTCGGTGTGGCACGCGCTGGAACGGGGGTCGCTGTTCGTACTGGTCGCCGCCGCTTTCTTCCAACTAGCGACCGGCCTGTTCAACAGCGCGCAGTCGTACCCATGGCTGTTCCCGTTCGTGCCGACGCACTACGCGGTCGCCTGGGTGGCGATCGGCGCACTCGGCATCCACATCGCCGCCAAGCTGCCGAAGATCCGCGACGGACTGGGTCGGGCGTTGGGGCGGTCGGCCCCGGGAGCAGGCGGACTGAGTCGGCGGGGATTTCTGGCCACCACCGGGTTCGCCGCCGTGGCGGCGCTGGTCGCCACGGCCGGGGCGACGGTGCCCTGGCTCTACCGTGTCTCACCGTTGAGCTGGCGTGCCGCCCGGGGACCGCAGGGGCTGCCGATCAACCGGACCGCGACCGCCGCCGGAGTGGCGCGGGTCGGACCGGACTGGCGGCTGACGGTCAGCTGGCCGGGCGGGACCAGGCAGCTCGACCGGGCGGAACTCGTCGCGCTGCCCCAGCGGACCGCGACCCTGCCGATCGCCTGCGTCGAGGGGTGGAGCGCGACCGCCACCTGGACCGGCGTCGTGGTCGCGGACCTGCTCGGTGCGGTCGGGGCGCCGACCGGCCGGGTCGAGGTCGAGTCGCTGGAGCGGACCGGGGCGTACCGGACAAGTGTGCTGCTGCCGGGGCACGTCCGGGACCGGCTCACCCTGCTCGCGCTCCGGATCAACGGTACGGAACTGAGCCTCGACCACGGCTACCCGTGCCGGATCATCGCGGCGACCAGACCGGGTGTCACGCAGACCAAGTGGGTCACCGGGCTGCGGGTACGGCCGTGATGCCGGCGCGGGTGCTGTTGGCGGCGGTCGGGGCGGGAACCCTCGGCTACGGCGGCTGGCTGCTCTGGGCGCAGGTCGTGTGGCAGCCGGACTTCGTACTCTCGTTGGCCGGGTGGTTGGTCGTCGGGCCGGTGGCACACGACTCGTTGGTGGTCCCGGTGACCGCCCTCGGCGCGGCGCTGCTCGCCCGTACCCTGCCCTCGCCGTGGCGGCACGCGGTCGTCGCCGGCCTGGTCGCCAGCGGGGTTCTGCTGCTGGTGGGGATTCCGCTGCTCACCCGACCGATGGCGGCACCGCCCAACCCCGGCTTGGACGACCGGAACTACTGGCCCGGGCTGCTGCTGTTCCTGTTGGTGCTCTGGGCACTACTGCTCGCGGTGACCGCCGCCTACACCGGGGCGGTCGGGGCACGGCGCCGACACCGACGCCACCCGGTGGTCTCCGAAGGGGACGAGCGATGAGCAGCCGCAGCCGGCTCTACCTCGACGGCAAGTTGGTCGCGGAGAACTTCCCGTCGACCGAGGTCGCCGCCCGCCTGGACGGGACCGAGCGCTCCTTCGCGTGGCTCGACCTGTGCCGCCCGAGCCCGCAGGAGATCGCCCTGCTGACCGAGGAGTTCGGGATGCACCCGCTGGCGGTCGAGGACGCGGTGCAGCAGGCGCAGCGGGCCAAGCTGGACCGGTACGACTCGCACCTGTTCCTCAACACGTACATGGCGGAACTGCACCCGGACGGCGGGTTGGACACCGCCGAGGTGGCGGCGTTCATCAACCAGCGGGTGCTGATCACGGTCCGGTACGACGAGCGGTTCGACGTCAACCAGTTGCTGAGCCGCTGGGACGAGAACGCCGAACTGGCCCGCTACGGCGTTGCGTTCCTGATCTACGGCCTGGTGGACGCCCTGGTCGACGGTCACTTCGAGTCGGTGCAGCAGCTCGACCAGTCACTGGTGGCGCTGCAGAGCGCGATGTTCCGCCCGCACCGGGAGTCGTACACGCAGTTGCAGGAACGTACGTTCGTCGGCCGACGCGACCTGGTCCGGCTGCGCCAGGTGGCGCTGCCGATGCGGGAGGTGGTCAACTCGATGATGCGGCCGACCATGCACCTGGTCAGCTCGCCGATGCTGCCGTACTTCCAGGACGTCTACGACCACGTGTTGCGGGTGATCGAGTGGACCGAGTCGCTGCGTGACCTGAACAACGCGATGCTCGAGACAAACATGATGTTGCAGAACAACACCATGAATCTGATCGTCAAGCAGGTCACCAGCTGGGCGGCGATCATCGCGGTGCCGACCGCGATCACCGGTTTCTTCGGCCAGAACGTGGCCTTTCCCTGGCCGCACACGTTGCCCGAGTTCATCGTGTCGACGGCAGTTACGGTCGGCGTCGCGGTCGCCCTGTTCCTGGTCTTCAAACACCGCAGATGGCTCTGATCCGCGGGCGGGACCCCGGACAGACCGCTGGCCGGGTCCCCGAACGGGGGCCCGGCCAGCGTGGTGCTCGTTACCGACTCACCTGTTGCTCCACAGGTCCTGCACGATGTGCGCGGCCTGGTTCTCCCACTGCGCGTACGCGAACGGGAAGGCCGAGACCTGCACGGTCTGCGCCGCCTGGGTCAGCGGCATGTTCTGCCACCCGTTCACCCGCTTGAGGCCGTTGAAGAAGGCCGAAGCGGCGTAGTCCGGGTCGGTTACCTGGGACGGCGTACCCCAGCCCGACGACGGACGCTGCTGGAACAGGCCCAGCGAGTCATGGTCGTTGAAGGAGCCCAGGTGACCCAGGTTCTCCAACTTCGACTCCTGCAGTGAGGTGGCGACGCCGATGACAGCGCCACGCTCACCGACGCCCTCACGCTTGGCGGTCTGCACGATCGCCCGGGCGTTGTCCCACTGGTCATCGGAGAGCGGCGTGGAGACCTGCTGGCCCTGCGTGCCGTACGGGATCAGCTCGTCCAGGCTTGGCTTCTCGGCCGGCTTCTCGGCGACCTTGCGCATCGGTGAGTCGCCTGCCTTGGGGGCGGCCGCCCGGGCCTGCCCGGCAGAGTCCGTGGTCGCCCGTCCGGCGTCCGGAGTCGGCTGCCCGACCAGCGGCTTCACGTCGGTCTTGTCCGCCACGACCGCCTGCCGCAGTTGCGCCGCGGCGGCCGGGTTGACGTTCGGCGAGGTCGAGTCGCCCGAGGCGAGCGCGGGTCCGGCGGCCAGACCGCCGACGGCCGCGACACCGGCGACGGTGAGAACCGCCTTGCGACGGTTGCCCTCGACGAGCCGACCCAGGTCGAGCCGGCGGATCTGGTGCTGCGTCAGACCGCGCAGGTCGGTCTGTAGCGCCTTGGCCTGTTCCAGCCGGCGACCGAGGTCGGCCTGCTCGATCTTGGTCTGGGCGTACTGGCGAAAATCGGTCTGCGTGATGGCCGGGAGCCATCGAGTGAAGCGGGTCTTCACGATGGGAGCCCTTCCGTTGGGGGTGAACACTCCGTGGGGAGCGAACCCGGGGGGGGTGACTCACTCCGCGAGGAGAAGTCCGGGGCAAAACAACACGCCCGGCAGGTGCTGCTCGGGCGTACGCAATGTGTAACGGGCCCGCCCCATCCGACATTCCGGATATGAGCGGTTGGCCAGAATTCAGCGCGGACACGACCGCCAGTGAATCCGTCATAACGGACACGACGGACGGCCTTGGCCCTGATCGGACCGGGTACGGGCTACGCTCTCCCCATGCTCGGCACCCACACGACCACGGCCGGCGTTGCCTTCCTGGCCCGCCCGGGACGCCCCGCCGTGGTGACACGCACCGTCGCCGAGCTGAACGGTCCCGTCAGCGGCCAGGTCGAACTGCCGTTGCGGCTCATGTGGTGCCCGGACCGGACCTTCGACCTGACCGACCCGGACCAACTGCTCTGGATGTACGAGAACGTGCTGCGCGAAGCCACCCGTACCGATGACCTACGGCGACTCATCAACGGCGCCCTGCTGCGGCGGGTGTGGCCGGAACTGAACCTGCCGCACGGCGTCCGGCGGGCCTGGGAGACCCGGCACCGCTCGTTGCACCGGGCCGCGTGAGCACCGCCCACCTGGGCGACTTCTACCGCGAGGTGGCCCGCGTCGCCCTCTCCGTCGCCGACCGCTACGGGTTCGTACTGGGCGGCGGGGTGGCCTGGGCGGCACACGGCCTGGTCAGCCGTCCCACCGAGGACGTGGACCTGTTCGCCGACGTCGACGGCGCGGCGGGCGCGGCGGCGGCCGAGGTGCGCAACGTGCTCCGGGCCGCCGGCTTCGACGTGCGCGACGAGGATCCGGCGAGCGACCTGGCCAGTCTCTTCGACGGATTCGACCAGGACATGAAGGACTTCGTCGTGAGCCGGGGCGGCCGGCAACTCAGACTGACCCTGGGCCGGCTCGACCGGCACCGGAGCCCGGTGGTGATGGACCTGGGGCCGGTCATGCACGTCCAGGATCTGGTCGCGAGCAAGACCGTCGCCCTGATCACCCGCCGCGAGGTACGCGACTACATCGACATCGCCGCCGCACTCGACGTCTACCGCATCGACGAGTTGCTCGCACTGGCACACGGCTACGATCCGGCGCTCGACCCGGACGACGTTCGCGCCGCCGGCCACTACCTGGATCGGCTGCCCGACCAACGGTTCGCGCGCTACGGCCTCACCACGGACGAGGTACGGGTCGTGCACCAACGCCTGGCGGAATGGCCACGCTGACCGCACCCAGCCCGGTACGGCCGCTGGCCGGGTCCCCCGTGACGGAGGCCCGACCAGCGGCCGTTCTGCTGCTCACTGCTGTGTTACTTGGTCTTACTTGGTCCAGACGTCCTGGACGATGTGGGCGGCCTGGTTCTCCCACTGCGCGTACGCGTCCGGGAACGCCGACACCTGAACCTTCTGCGCCGCCACCGTCAGCGGCAGATCCTGCCAGCCGTCAACCTGCTTCAGGTTGCTCAGGAACGCCGTCGCCGCGTAGGTCGGGTCCGTGATCTGCTCCGGGGTACCCCAACCCGACGACGGGCGCTGCTGGAACAAGCCCAGGGAGTCGTGGTCGTTCATGTCACCCAGATGACCCAGGTTCTCCAACTTCGACTCCTGCATCGAGGTAGCGACCGCGATCACCGCACCACGCTCACCCATACCCAACTTCTTGGCCACATCGGTGATGGCCTTGGCGTTAGCGAGCTGGTCCTTGCTCAACGAGATCTCCGACTGGGCACCCTGGGTGCCGTGCGGCACCAGCTTGTCCATGGCCGGCTTACTGTCAACAACCTGCGCGACCGTGGTCATCGCCGGGGCGGTGTGCACGGCCGGGGACGCGAACGCATGCGACGCGGGACCCGCGACGGCGCCACCAACAAAGGCGAGGCCAGCAACACCAAGAGCGGTCTTACGAACAAACGAAGCTTCAGTAACAGCGGTGAAAGTCGTCTTCACGATGGTTCACCTTCCAATCGGGGGTACCGAGGCGCACACACCAAGGGGGGAAACAGGTGCGTCACTCGGGAAGAAGTACGAGGCCACAGGCCCTCATGAGGCGGGGAGAGAACACTGCCTCGGCGCTGCTCCGGTCGTACGCGATGTATAACGACCCCACCCCCGCCAACATTCCGCCGACCACGCCCCGAACCAAGTTGATCAAGCCCAAAAACCTCGCACCGGGGACAGCCGGAACGACGGGGACGTCCAGCGCAGGCTCCCCGGGTGCCGTCTGGGCGATCCGGTGCGAGGATGCACGGATGTACCTCATTCGTGAGCGGCTCTTCGACATCGGCGACGACTTCGACATCACCGACGACGCGGGCCGCAAGGTCTTCCACGTCAACGGCAAGGTTCTGACCCTGCGCGACAAGCTCGTCATCGAAGACGCAGCCGGCGCGGAGGTCGCCTCGGTACACCGGCAACTGATCGCACTGCGTCGGACGTACACCATCAAGATCGGTGGCGAGAAGGCAGCGGAGGTGCGTAAGAACCTCTTCACGCCGTTCAGGGACAAATACACGATCGACATCCCTGGGCCGCATGACCTGGAGATGCGCGGTGACCTCCTCGACCACGAGTACACGGTGGAGCGGGACGGGCGGGAGGTCGCCTCGGTATCGAAGAGGTGGTTCACGATCCGTGACACGTACGCGGTCAACATCGTGGAGGACGAGGACCACCTGCTGATCCTCGCGGGCGTACTCGCCCTCGACCTCGCGCAGTCCCGAGCTGAGAAGGAGCGCGAGGAGAAGGAACGGAAGAAGGACAACTGACCGCAGCGGCGCCGCCGCACCGGGACTGCTAGACGCTGTGCGGTAAATGGTGGACCAGGCAGAACGGATGCCCTGCGGGATCGGCATAGATGCGCCAACTGCGCTCGTCCGCTGCGACGTCCAACACCGTCGCCCCCAGGGCCAGCACCTGCTCTTGGGCGCGGTCCAGGTCGGCAACACCGAAGTCCAGGTGGAACTGCTGAGGCCGGGCCGGATCAGGCCAAATCGGTGGCCGGTAATCCGCTGCTCGCTGAAAGGCCAGGACAAGGCCGGACGACGTGTGCAACGTCGCCCAGTCGTCGCTGCACGCCCACCGCTGATCCCACCGGTTGACCTCGCCGCCAAGGAGCGCCCGGTAGAACTCGGCAAGTTGAGCCGGATGAGAGCAGTCCAGCACCACACACTGCAGGTCGGCGATCATGGACCGGATCCTAGGCGTTAGCCGCGTTAAACGGCGAGGATCTCCGGGTGGCGGGGCGTTGGCGTTGGCGTTGCACGAGACCTTCGACCGGAGCAATCCGGCCTTCGTCGAACTGCGCAATCAGTGGATCGTGCGCTGCCAGCTCGGTCGCCGACGACGGCGGCGAGGTCAGTTACTGAGCTGACAAAAGGCCGTGGCCCGGTCCCGTGTTATTCGGGGACCCGGGCCACGGCCGGATGCGTCATGTTCCTGCTGGTTGCTTACTTGGTCCAGACGTCCTGGACGATGTGGGCGGCCTGGTTCTCCCACTGCGCGTACGCGTCCGGGAACGCCGACACCTGAACCTTCTGCGCCGCCACGGTCAGCGGCAGGTCCTGCCAACCGTCAACCTGCTTCAGGTTGCTCAGAAACGCCGTCGCCGCATAGGTCGGGTCCGTGATCTGCTCCGGGGTACCCCAACCACTACTCGGACGCTGCTGGAACAAACCCAGGGAGTCGTGGTCGTTCATGTCACCCAGATGACCCAGGTTCTCCAACTTCGACTCCTGCATCGAAGTAGCGACCGCGATCACCGCACCACGCTCACCCATGCCGAGCTTCTTGGCCGTGTCGGTGATGGCCTTGGCGTTAGCGAGCTGGTCCTTCGACAGGCTGATCTCCGACTGAGCACCCTGGGTGCCGTGCGGCACCAGCTTGTCCATGGCCGGCTTGCTGTCAACAACCTGGGCGACCGTGGTCATCGCCGGGGCGGTGTGCTCCACCGGGGCCGCGAACGCGTGCGACGCGGGACCGGCGACAGCACCACCAACAAAGGCGAGGCCAGCGACACCAAGAGCGGTCTTACGAACAAACGAAGCTTCAGTAACAGCGGTGAAAGTCGTCTTCACGATGGTTCACCTTCCAATCGGGGGTACCGAGGCGCACACAAGAAAAGGGGGAAAACAGGTGCGTCACTCGGGAAGAAGTACGAGGCCACAGGCCCTCATGAGGCGGGGGACACCTCGGCGCTGCTCCGGTCGTACGCGATGTATAACGACCCCACCCCCGCCAACATTCCGCCGACCACGCCCCGAACCAAGTCGATCAAGCCCGAAAACCTCGCACCGGAGACATCCATATCCAGTCGGTATCAGGACGCAAGTGCGGAAGCAGAAACACCGACCAGGGGCGCAGAACGGCTCGCGCAAATGGTCCGACGCGTCCGGTTGGACGCTATGCGTCGAGTTCATGGTCGAGCCTCACTGGACGACCGGTCCGACCAACACTCCCGTGATCGCGCGGAATGTGCCGGCGATAGCCAGTCACAGACACCTAGCGAGAAGCCGGGCCCCGTGCGGGGGCCCGGCTTCGCCGTGCTGTTGTGCTGGTTGCTTACTTGGTCCAGACGTCCTGGACGATGTGGGCGGCCTGGTTCTCCCACTGCGCGTACGCGTCCGGGAACGCCGACACCTGAACCTTCTGCGCCGCCACCGTCAGCGGCAGATCCTGCCAACCGTCAACCTGCTTCAGGTTGCTCAGGAACGCCGTCGCCGCATAGGTCGGGTCCGTGATCTGCGCAGGGGTACCCCAGCCACTACTCGGACGCTGCTGGAACAAGCCCAGGGAGTCGTGGTCGTTCATGTCACCCAGATGACCCAGGTTCTCCAACTTCGACTCCTGCATCGAAGTAGCAACCGCGATCACCGCACCACGCTCACCCATGCCGAGCTTCTTGGCCGTGTCCGTGATGGCCTTGGCGTTAGCCACCTGGTCCTTCGACAGGCTGATCTCCGACTGGGCACCCTGGGTGCCGTGCGGGACGAGCTTGTCCATGGCCGGCTTGTTGTCCGCAACCTGGGCGACGGTGGTCATCGCCGGGGCGGTGTGCACGGCCGGCGACGCGAACGCGTGCGACGCGGGACCCGCGACGGCGCCACCAACAAAGGCGAGGCCAGCGATACCAAGAGCGGTCTTACGAACAAACGAAGCTTCAGTAACAGCGGTGAAAGTCGTCTTCACGATGGTTCACCTTCCAATCGGGGGTTCTCCGAACACGCACACAAGGGGGGAAGGCGCGCGTTCTGGAGGAAGAAGTACGAGGCCACAGGCCCTCATGAGGCGGGGAGAGAACACTGCCTCGGCGCTGCTCCGGTCGTACGCGATGTATAACGACCCCACCCCCGCCAACATTCCGCCGACGGCCCCCGCCACCAAGTTGATCAAGCCCAAAAAACCTCGCACCCGAGACAGGGCGGACGGGGTGCAATCTGTGGGCATTGCGTCAAGGACTCGTCGGGCATGTCGCCGTGGTTGGGAGGTGACAGAAGGCTTGTCTGGTTCAGCGCGGAAGACGAGTGATGCCTGATGCCCGGCGGTTGCGACAGAGCCTGACCTATGACGTGCGCCGACAGTGACGGCGACGGTACCGGGCGGCGTGGTCGCGCGTGTACACCGGCCATCCCGATGCGGCCCACACCGGTTTCGGCCAGGTATGCGGTAGGTGACCGGGAGCTGTCACTTCCGCTCCGCACTGGCGCCGTTCCGACCGGATGGTTATCGTGCCGACGACGCCCACGAGGCCCACCCACCGTCATGGAAAGGCGCGTAATGACCTCTCCGTCCGGCCCGTCCCGCCGCCAACTTCTGGTCGCCGCCGCGACAGCTGCCGCCGCAGCACCGCTGGTCGCCGCCGCTCCGGCGCAGGCGCACGGGCCCGCGAAGCCGAAGAGCTGGGACCTCACCGTCCTGGGCACTTCGGACACTCACGGTAACGTCTACAACTGGGACTACTACAAGGATGCCGAGTACGACGACAGCGCGCACAACGATATCGGCGTGGCGAAGCTGACCACGCTCGTCAACCAGATCCGCAAGGAGCGCCGGGGCAAGGCGACCCTGGTGCTGGACGCCGGGGACACGATCCAGGGCACCTCCCTGGCGACGTACTACGCCAAGCAGGAGCCGATCACCTCGACCGGTGAGAAGCACCCGATGGCTCGGGCGATGAACGTCCTCGACTATGACGCCGTCACCCTCGGCAACCACGAGTTCAACTACGGTCTCCCCCTGCTCGACCTTTGGATCCGGCAGCTCGGCTTCCCCGCGCTGGCCGCCAACGCGGTCAACGCCCGTACCGGCAAGCCGGCCTACACGCCGTACGTCATCAAAAAGGTCGACCTCGGTCGGGGCGCGCCGACCTTGCGGGTCGGCATCCTCGGCCTGACCAATCCCGGCGTGGCCATCTGGGACAAGGGCAACGTCGAGGGCAAGCTGCGGTTCGAGGACATGGTCGCCACTGCCGCCAAGTGGGTGCCGGTGATGCGCCAACGCGGTGCCGACATCGTGCTGATCTCCGCGCACGGCGGCGACAGCGGTACCTCCAGCTACGGCCCGGAGCTGCCGAACGAGAACCCGGTCGCGCTGATCGCGCAGCAGGTTCCCGGCATCGACGCGATCCTCTTCGGGCACGCCCACAACGAGGTCGTGGAGCGCTTCGTCACCAACACCGCCACCGGCGTACAGGTGTTGACGTCGGAGCCGTCGCGGTGGGGCCAGCGGCTCACCCGGATGGATTTCACGCTTACCCGGGAACGCAACTGCTGGAAGATCACCAGCAAGCGGGCCACCATGCTGAACACCAACACGGTGGCCGAGGACCCGAAGGTGCTGGCGGCCGTACGCGCCCAGCACAACAAGACGGTGGCGTACGTGAACCAGGTGGTGGCGACCTCCGTGGTCGAGTTGCCGGCCACCGAGTCCCGTTACAAGGACACCCCGATCCTCGACTACATCAACAAGGTGCAGACCGACGTCGTCACCACCGCCCTGGCGGGTACGACGTACGCGAGCCTGCCGGTGCTGTCGATCGCCGCCCCGTTCAGCCGTACCGCGGTCTTCCCGGCCGGTGACGTGAAGATCAAGGACGTGGCCGGGCTCTACATCTACGACAACACCCTCGAGGCGGTCGTGATCAGCGGCGCCGAGGTGAAGGCGTACCTGGAGTACTCGGCCAGGTACTTCCGGACCCTCGGCCCGGGCGCCCCGGTGGATCCCGCGACCCTCAACGACCCGTCGGTGCCGGACTACAACTACGACACCATCTCCGGTGTCGACTACGACATCGACATCAGCCGCCCGGTCGGCCAGCGGATCACCCGCCTGGTGCATCCGGGTACGGAGACGCCGGTGGCCGACGGAGACCAGTTCGTGATCGCGGTGAACAACTACCGGCGAAGCGGTGGCGGCAACTTCCCCGGCATCGTGAAGACCCAGATCTACAACCAGCAGCAGGAGATCCGCCAGCTGCTGATCGACTGGGCGCAGGAGAAGGGCACGATCGACCCGGCCGACTTCTTCGTGCCGAACTGGCGGCTGGTACGCGAGGGCGTACCGGTGGAGTTCCCCGCCTGATCTGGTCCCCGACCCGGGACACGATTGGACGACGTGGAGGGGCACCGCTCGGGTGTCCCTCCACCGCCGGGTCGCTGGTACCGTCCGTACCCATCAATGATCTCTACGCTCCGGACGGCACCCGGCTGGCGTTGCACGACCTCGGCGGTGCCGGCTCACCGGTGCTTCTGCTGCCCGGGCTCTGCGGCTACGCCGGCGAGTGGTCGGCTACGGCCGCCTGGCTGACCGACACGCACCGGGTGTACGCGCTCGACCCGCGCGGGCACGGCGACAGCGAGCGCCGACCGAAGGACGTCTCCCGGACCGCCCACGTGGCCGACGCGGCGGCAGCCCTCGGGCTCGTCGGCCCGGCCGTCCTGGTCGGGCAGTCACTCGGCGGACACACCGCCCTGCTCACCGCCGCCCGCCATCCCAGGTTGGTGACCCGACTGGTCCTGGTGGAGGCAGGTCCGGCGGGGGACGGACCCGGGGACGACAGCGCCGACGCCATCGAGCGCTGGCTCGCCGACTGGCCGGTCCCGTTTCCGGGCCGGGCCACCGCAGCCGAGTATCTCGGCGGCGGCCTGGTCGGGTCGGCCTGGGCCGGCGGGCTACGGGAGCATGCGGACGGCTGGTACCCGGCGTTCGACCGGGACATCATGGTCGCCACCGTCGCCGGTGCCGCGGAGCCCCGCTGGGACGAGTTCGAGCAGGTCGTCTGCCCGACCCTGCTGGTCAAGGGCGAGCGGGGTTTCATGAGCGCCGACGAGTACACGCGGATGGGACGGCACCCGATGCTCACCGCCGTGGAGGTGCCGGGGGCCGGGCATGACGTACACCTGGACAGCCCCGACGCGTGGCGGGCCGCACTCACCGCATTCCTGGGTGGCTCCGCCGGGGAGCCCTGACCGGCGGTCGACGCCGGCGTCGCACGGCGGTCAGAACCGCAGCCGAGCGCCGATCGGTAGGTGGTCGCTTCCGGTCGCGGGCAGGGACCAGACGTCGGTGACGGTGGCCGCGCGAGCCATGACCTGGTCGATTCGGGCAACCGGCAGGGCGGCCGGCCAGCTGAACGCGAAATCCGACCCGGCCGAGGTCAGCTCCGCTCGGACCGGGTCCAGTCCACGGTCGTGCACCGTGCTGTTCAGGTCGCCCATCAGGATGACCCGATCCAACCGTTCGGCACTGAGCTCGTCGCCGAGCAGGACGGCGCTCTGGTCCTGCCGCGCGGTACCGAAACCGTCGGGTAGCCCGAGACGGACCGAGGGCAGGTGGGCCACGTACACGGCGACGTCGCCCCAGGGCGTACGCGCGGTGGCCCGCAGCCCCCGATCCCAGCCCGCCCCGACTCCGTCGGGTCTGATGTCGAGCAGCCGGGCGTCGGTGAGCGGATACCTCGACCAGAGCCCGACGGTGCCGTACACCGTGTGATGGGGGTATTCCGGGGCCAGGGTCGCCGCGTACGCGGGCAGCGCGGCCGGCGTCACCTCCGCCAGGCCGACGAGGTCGGGCCGGACCGTCATGAGTGCCTTCGCCGTGCCCGCCGGGTCCGGGTTCTCGTCGCTGACGTTGTGCACGACCGCGGTG